>CAZLXJ010000016.1:0-8058 GCA_964563645.1 uncultured Actinomycetota bacterium
GTTTTTAAAAAGCTTCTCCAAATATTCTTTAACACCCTTTACCGGTATTCTCCTCCGATACCCGGGCGTCCAGACTATATGGTACTGTGTGTTGTATACCGAATGGGTACTTTTTCTAAATCTCATTTGTACCCATTATACTATGTCTGGACAGCCTATCCAAAGCACTCCGCTTAAGCTATACGGATCTAAAAGAGCATGCCTATGGGGCAGCACAAAGCCCAAAGAATAGAAAGGCCAAAAACCCTCCTTTGTCGAAATTGGTCCCGGGCCGTTTCCATTCCGGGAGGTTACCCTGGAGATGGAAAACCCCAAAGTATCGAAGATAAGAATATCCCTTAAGGGGGTTCAAGTGATTCTGTAATAATGTCCCTGACAGAAATATTAAACGTGCCTGATTTAATGGAACTATTCCGGATAAGTAGATATACAATAAACCATGCGCTGTCTACAGGATGCCCCAAGTTGCAAAATTTAGAACCAATTTTAAAAAAAATAATTAATGTAAAAAAAATTTTTTAGAGGTCTTGCTAAATTTTACTTTTAGGGTCTTGATTTGATTCTTCTATCAGCCATTTTGGAATATACCTTCTTAGAAATCCTCCTTCACTGCTTTCTGGAATTGAATCCATAGTAAGTAAATATTTAGGATAATTGTCTTTAATTTTAGAAAATGGCCTTATTTCTCTACTATGCACCTTTTCATCTGAAATAAGATAGCAGACCTGAATATATAGTCTTTCACCTGGCTTTTGTGCAATAAAATCAATTTCATAATCTTCAAATTTACCGATCTTGACTTCATACCCCCTATATAAAAGTTCTATAAAAACAATATTTTCAAGGTATGCACTTATACTGCTTTCTTTATAACCTAATAGAGTATGCCCTAAACCAATATCTGTTAAATAATATTTCTCATTTGTTTCAAGAAGTTTCTTTCCTTTTAAATCAAAACGAGGAACTCGATTAATAATAAATGCATTCTCTAAGTATTTCAAATAATTGTAAACGGTTTCATGCGATAATAATCTTCTCTCTTTTTTAAAATAATCAGCTATTTTCCTACCTGAGAAAACATTGCCAATATTATCAAATAAAAATTGTATTATTTTTTCAAGCAATGATATATTTCTTATATTATTCTTCTTAACAACATCTTTTAATACAACACTATCCCTAATAGCAGATAAATACTGGTAAATTTCTGGTTCTTTAAAATCAAGGTGGTGTATTCCTGGCATTCCGCCATATTTTAGAAACTCATTGAAAAGTTCACTGCTACTTTCTTTATTTCTAAATTGGGAAAACTCTGAAAATACAAGTGGATAAATAAAAAACTCTACATATCTTCCTGCAAGGAGTGTTGCAAGCTCACTGGATAAAAGATTAGAATTTGAACCCGTAATATAGATATCAGCATCACCATTTGCATAAAAAGAATTAACAACCTTTTCCCAATTCTCTATTTCCTGGACCTCATCAATAAATAGATAAATCTTTTTGCCTGCTTTATTTTTATGGCTATGAACAAATCTGTACAGCTCAGTAATATCAGCCAAGTGTGAATTTTCTAATAATTCCATATTAATATAAAGAATTTGTTCCCTTTTTATTCCAGATTTAATAAGATAATTAATTAATAGTTGCATAATAGTACTTTTGCCTGTGCGCCTCATACCAGCTATTACTTTTATTACTGGTTTATTGACAAATGGCACTATGCGATCAATATATTTCTGTCTTTTACGCAAGACTAAACTCCTTTATTTATATATATTGTACGTTATAAAAGACAAAATACATCATTTTAGAGTTTTTGTCCAGTATAGTCTAACAAAAAATTTATAAGAGTCTAAATTTTATTGCCGGTTGTTGGTGAAGAGCACGAAACTTTGAAAACTAGAGGTTAAAAGTAAATCTACATGCTGAAGGTCCTGGCAATTTCAGTGATATATGTTACTGGAGCTCAAGTGAAGCTGGTGGGAGCTTAGCGGCTTATGGGCAAAGTTTTGCATCTGGAGTTTATGGGTTCTATATAAAAAGTAATGAATTCCATATTATTGCTGTCAGGTCTTTCATGGGGGACCCCAGAATTCAGGGGCATTGCCGGACCAGTTGAATCAGAAGAAGTATGGGTACGTAACCATGAAATGACATGCTACCAGGTATGGATAAATTAGGATAACAACTTTGAATTTGTATTCTGGTGGGAATATCCAAACAACAACTGGTGAAGATTTATGATTTGGCAGGTAATGAAGTATTTTTAATAGATATGCCGTATGGAAATGCCAGATTTGAAGCAGATTTGCCTAATGGATTCTATACAGTCAAGACATTCCATAACGGTTTTGGGACACCAATACAGGAATTTTTAATAGGGAAACCATAAATATATCAAGTAAAATTAATTTTTTATATAAGACCTCTTAGAATATATGGGGTCTTATATCTTATAACAGCTCTTAGGGTCCGTATGACATACATACCGGAATGGCTGCCCCGGGTTGCGAAATTTCGAACCAATTTATTGAAGGTTTGATAAGCCTTTGCAATATTACATCTAAAAAGTTTTAATGAAAATCTCAAACAGCTCTGGGTATCCTCTTCAGTTCTCCTTCAATTTTTTCTGCTTCTTCCCTCAGTTCAAATTCATCCTGTATTCCCATCCAGAAATCTGCCGAGTTTCCAAAATATCTGGATAATCTCAATGCGGTATCAGCAGTAATTCTGCGCCTTCCTTTAAGAATCTGGGATATTCGGGTAGCAGGCATTCCTGTATCTATAGATAGTCTGTAGGCAGTAATATTTAATGGCTTAAGGAAATCCTCTAATAGGATTTCTCCTGGTGTAATATTTTTAATTTTATTCATAATCTATTCCTCCTAATGATAATCTGTTATCTCTACTGAACCGGCAACTCCATTTTCCCAATAAAAACATATCCTCCACTGGTCATTTATCCTTATGCTGTATTGTCCTTTTCTATCTCCTTCCAATTTTTCCAATTTATTTCCGGGAGGTATTTTTAGATCCTCTAAATCTTTTGCTCTATGAATAATGATCAATTTCCTAAGTCCAATCCTTTGCATATCTGCTGGTAATTTTTTTGAATACTCCTGTTTTCAGATCTTTTCTGTTTCACTATCTTTAAAGGAAATTATCATGATATTATATTAACGTATTGCGATAATAACATCAAACGTTAATAGTTAAAAGAGATGAAATTCAGTTATCGGAAGTAAGTTGATGTTGGCTGGCCAGGGAGAGAGGATTCTAACCATAATTATTGAATTTAATTAATTACATTGTCAAAATAAAACTAAGTTTATAATATTCCAAAAACCATATTCAATAATAATTCCTTATACTAAATTACAATCTCTTAAAACCTGACCATAATAAATATATAATACTTTCAAATCCAAATAAAGGGAGTACCATGAAGGATAAGTATATACTTAAATACTCCGCTCTTATATTTACTATAGTACTTACATTTTCCATTGCATTTGCAGGCTGCAGAATTGCCTCTGCTACCGGTGAGAAGATACGGGAGGCATATGAAGAACAACAGGATGTGTCATACGATGAGTTAAAGGAGCGTGCCTACCATTCTGCAGTTGAAGTAGTAATGGGGGAATACCCCGGCTCAGAACCAATAGTAGATTACAGCCCGGATAAAGTAATTGAAGAAGCACCAGGGGTATATATAGTTACAGTGGAAGGTCGGGATGGAATTATTTATCACTGTGCCCTACGGTACTACGAAGATGGGGATATGTTTGATACAATAGAAATTGTCCAGGAAGGACATGAGCCCGGATCCGAAGAAGAATACATAGCAGACCAGGAGCAAAAGGAAGATCTTCCGGAAGAAGAGATACCTCAAGGGGAAGCTACTCCAGAAGAGCAGCCCCAGGAGACCCGGCCAGAAGAGAAAGCCCCTGAAAATAAACCTGAACAAACACCCCAACAGCAGTTACCTACAGAACAGGAGATTAAGGAAAGAGCTTTTCATGCTGCGCAGGCTGATGTTTTATCAAGCTATCCCAATGCAGTATTTGAATCATCCTCCGCTGGCTCTTGTGTAAAAGCTCTAGAGGCTAACCTTTACCAGGTTTTTATTGGTTATAAAGTGGGTGTAGAACTGCGATCCTGTCTTTATATGGTACGCTATGACCATGAAAAAGATAAGATGTTTATACCTTTTAAGAAAGATTATCAGGAGCTTGCTAACAGGGCCCGAAATCAGGCTAAATATTATATTGAGAATAATAGCTATTTCGTAACCTACTGTAATGTAAGCATAGCTTTTGATGAAAGCTATGATTTGAAGCCTATATCTACAAATATAGATAAACCAGAGATTTTCCCAATTCCTCTTAAATTTCAGTGCGAGCGTAAAGAAAGCAACAAGACACACTTAACAGGAGTTGAGTGTGTTGTCTATACAAGATATGATATTATAGATGATTCTTTCAAAGATTTTGAGGAAAAGGATTTAGTTTATACTATTGGAAAATAGTATTGTACCTTTTATCGCTCCCGAATCTCCTTTCTTCCTGTCTGATACTTAATGTAGCAAAAAAGAGGTTCTGCAAGATTGCTTTGTAATAAGTCGATTCTCCAGGCTCCAGGTCTATTAGATAATCTTTTATCTTTTCTTTTTTAAACAGGTCCTTCGGCATCAGCCCCCGTTCACGCATAAACCAGATAAAGATAAGACGGGTGATAAGCATTATCACGGCAATATTCCTGCCATTTTCTCCTGATTCTGCATCCCTTAGAAATCTGGAATTCTTGACTGCCCAGAAATACCAGTTGGCAATGTCTTTATAAAATTCTTTATTGACCTTTTCAACGCTGAACACATCTTTTATTTTTTTCAAAGATGAGAAATCACCGGAACCGATCCTCTGTAAAAAAGTCTTGTTTGTATAATCGGAAGAGATAAAATAAGTAAACCTGCGGAAAGTGCTCCAATTCCTTTTATTGCCCGGGTAATTAGCATAGATCAGGCTAAAACGGAAATTGCCGTTATTATCATAGAATATAAAAATCCCGGCATCGGAACTGAGATCTTTTAATATCTTTTTAGCTTTTTCATATTGGGCTTTTTACCGGTACGTTCGGTCAATGAATACGAAGACTTGAAAGTACATACGATAAAATTCTGCCCTTCATCAGTAAAATCAATCTCGCCAGGTTTTAAGCCTTCCTTAAAATTTTCATCATCATACTGGTCAAGCTTTTATCTTTTTGGTGTAAAAGAACGGTTTTTATTTCGGAAAAACTGTATAAATTTATCTGTATCGAATTTACTTATAATATCTTCTAAAATATTTGTTTCCATGGGCTATTTATCTGATTTTAACTTTTTAACAACTTCATCAAAGTCAGAAAAATAATTTCTATCCTGTTTTACCCGGAAAGCATCAAATTCTTTTTCTGCCAGGGCAATTGCCACTTCATGGAATATCTTCCCTTTATCATTCAATATTTCATATTCACTAAATTTTAAAAATGCATTTAGCTTTTCTATCCAATTTTTCATATACATCGGTCCACCGCGACTTGCCTGCAACTCTGCGTAATCCAAATACATGTCTACAATATGATTCAAATTCTTTATTTCATCTTTTTGTAAATAATTTTTCGCAATACCCACATCACTTTTTCTGATTTTACCTTTCGGAGATTTTTTCCAGCTTGTTAAACCCATATGTTGTTTTGTTTTACTGGCTCTTGAAACAATAATTTCTGCCGCGGTTTGTCCGGTAATTGCAAAATGCAGTTTATTTTGGACAATTGCGAAAAATTCTTTTGTTTCTTCTACATTTGCGGAATAGTTAATAGAAGTAGCATAAATATCAGTAATTTTTTGATAAGACACCCGCTCACTTGCTCTAATCTCACGGATGTCTTCCATCAATTCATCAAAATATCGCGCATCAAATCTACTGCCATTTATAAAGCGGTCTTTGTCCAGGGTCCAGCCCTTTATAATGTAATTTTTAAGTTTATCCGTTGCCCAGATCCTAAACTGCGTTCCCCTGGTTGTATTTACACGATACCCAACTGCTATGATAGCTTCTATGGAATAATGCTTTGTTCTATATTTCTTTCCGTCAGAGGCAGTTATTAAGAAATCCTTAATAACTGAATCATGTTCCAACTCTTTTTCTTTAAAAATACTTTTTAGATGCATATTTACATTAGAGGTTGTTGTTTCAAACAATTCTGCCATAAGCTTTTGTGTTAGCCACAGGTTTTCTCCAAAAAAAGTTCGAACTTCGGCATTGCCGACCGTACGCTGGTGTGTGACCTTAAAGACGCCTGGATTATAGCGGAAAAATACCATGACGAGGCTAACCATGCCGGTGAAACCTGTTATGATTTTGCAAAAAGTTAAAGTTGGCTGTGGAGGGAGGATTCGAACCAGAAATCTATTTTCAATACTTCAATATTATTTTAAAATAAAAATAATATTTATAATCACCTATTTTTACAAACCTTATAAAAACAATATCTATAATCAAAAACTGTGTGGCATTAATGATTTTTTAAATCTTTTAAACCGAGTTATAAATCAAATATACTTAAAAGATGAGTTTAAGGTTGCGGTAAGTTAATTAATAATTTAAATATTATTCAGAAATATAAACAATCTTTCCATTTTCATTTCTCAAGAATGTATTAAAATCTATTGATGTCAGTGGACAGTCAAATTCATTACAGGGTTCTCGCATAACCATTAATAAGTTACCTTCTTTTTGAGTTTGGGCTATCACAAAAATACCCTGTTATTTAAAAAAATTTCTATCATTAAAAAGAAGTATTCTGTATAGTATAAGTAATAAAAATTACAAGGGGCAATCTTATGATTGAGTTATTTAAAAGCTATCCCCTACTAAAAGAAAAACTCCCTTATGTATCCTTAGGCAATTTTCCAACCCCTGTAGAAAAACTTAAAAATATGGGAAAGGAAATAGGGTTAAATAACCTGTATATAAAAAGGGATGATTTGAGTGGCGCAGTCTACGGGGGAAATAAGGTAAGAAAGTTAGAGGTTATCCTGGGTAGTACTATAAAAACTGGTGCAAAAGAGGTCTTAACATTTGGTTTTGCAGGCTCAAACCATGCACTGGCAACATCTATATATGCACATAAATTGGGACTAAGAAGTATTTCCATGTTATTTCCCCAGCCTAATGCACACTACGTTAAAAAGAATCTGCTAATGAGCTACCATAGCAGTGCCGAGCTTCACCAGTATCCCAATAAACTATCAATGGGGCCTGGTATCATTTACCAGTTTTTAAGGCACAGGTTA
The DNA here is from genome assembly GCA_964563645.1 of uncultured Actinomycetota bacterium. Taxonomy (GTDB): domain Bacteria; phylum Actinomycetota; class Humimicrobiia; order Humimicrobiales; family Humimicrobiaceae; genus M55B120. The sequence goes on from CAZLXJ010000016.1 coordinate 7,340, forward strand.
AAATATAAAAATTTCCCGGAAGTTATTCCCCCCGGCGGTTCCTCTGTTTTGGGAACTGCTGGTTTTGTTAATGCTGCATTTGAACTAAAAAAACAAATTGAAAATAATATAATGCCTGAACCTGACTACATTTATATTGCATTGGGTACCATGGGTACTGCTGCAGGGCTGCTACTCGGACTTAAAGCTTCAGATATAAAAAGTAGAATAATAGCTGTTCGCATTATTGATAAAAAGATTGCCAACATAGAGAAAGTAAAAGAGCTTTTTCATAAAACAAATTACTACCTTAACAGTTTAGATAAATCATTCCCTGTTTTTGAATTCCCTTCAAATCAAATTGAGATAGACCATGATTTTATCGGCAAGCAATATGCTCTTTTTACCAAAGAAGGAATGCAGGCTGTGCATAAGATGAATGATGCTGAAGGTATTAAGTTAGAGGGAACCTATACCGGAAAAACTTTTGCAGCACTTATAAATGATGCCAGAGAAAAGAATACAGCCGATGATGTAATTTTATTCTGGAATACATATAACTCGATAGATTTTTCAGATACTATATCTAATATTAATTATAAAGACCTTCCTTTGTGCTTTCATGGTTATTTCGAAAAAGAAGTCCAATCGCTAGACCTATAAAATTACGCTGTTAAAAAATCCTCTTTAAATTGAATGACAATTATTAATAAATTCTTCTTCGGGAGCTATATTAAAAA
>CAZLXJ010000017.1:0-6553 GCA_964563645.1 uncultured Actinomycetota bacterium
ATGGATAATAAACCAAAACCAGAAAAATACAGAAGACTTTCAATTGCAGCACTTGTTTGCGGCATACTGGTATTTTCTCCATTTATTCTACAACTGGGACCTATACAGCCACTGTTATGGGGACTGCCAATTTCTGCAGTGGTATGCGGGAGTATTGATCTAAAAAGAATAAAAGCCGGTCTCTATAGCAGAAAAGGCAGGGGGTTTGACATAGCAGGAATAGTATTGGGGTCAATTCCTGTTCTGTATGTTTTGATTATGACACCTCTGACATTTATCATTCCCAATTTTCCCTACTGGCATAGAATAATTTTTTAATTTAAATCAGCTCAGGTATAAAAACATCCCTACTTGAATTCATTATCCTGGTTCTAACTTCCTCCGCTATGCCCAGCCAACTTTCACTTTTTGCAAAATCTTAAGAAATATTAACCTTTGAAATTATTAACGCAATGCGTTAATATCTGCTTATGATAATCTCTTTTAAAGATAAGGAAACTGAGAAAATTTGGAAACAGCAATATTCCAGGCAATTACCTGGAGATATTCAAAGGGTTGGGTTAAGAAAGTTAATAATTATAAATAGAGCAAAAGATTTAAATGACTTAAAGATACCTCCAGGAAATAAACTAGAAAAATTGGACGGAAATAGAAAAGGTCAACGAAGCATAAGAATAAATGACCACTGGAGAATATGTTTTTATTGGGAAAATGGAATTGCCAGTTCTGTAGAGATAACAGATTATCATTAGGAGGATAGATTATGAATAAAATTGAAAATATTAAACCAGGAGAAATTCTTTTAGAAGAGTTCCTTAAACCATTAAACATCAGTGCCTATAGGTTATCAAAGGATACCGGAATGCCTGCTACACGAGTATCCCAGATTCTTAAAGGAAGACGTAGAATTACAGCAGATACGGCGCTTAGATTATCCAGATACTTTGGGAACTCAGCAGATTTCTGGATGGGCATACAGGATGAATTTGATTTAAGACAAGAAGCAGAGAGGATTGAAGATGATTTAAATAGGATTCCTAAGGCTGTTTGAATTTATAAAGATCTATAATATATTACATAAATTTATTAATTCTTTCAAAAAATGGTTCGAAATTTCGCAACCCGGGGCAGACAGCTTTGAGGCTCGGCTCTTCGGCTCTTCACCAGCAAAGGGGGGAATCCGTTTTCTAACAGCATAGCGCTTTTACTCTTAACTTGAATAAAAATAATAAGACCCCATATTTCTACGAGGCTTTATATTAAAATTTATTTTTAGGAATATAACTTATGGTTTGCCAATCAAAAACTCCTGTATCGGCGTTTCGAATCCGTCATGGAATGTCTTAACGGTATAGAAACCATCAGGAAGATCTGCTTCAAATCTGGCTTTACCCTTTTCCATATCTATTGAAAACACTTCATTACTATCAAGATCGTAAATCTTTACCCAGTTATTGTTTGCATATTCCCACCAGAATACGAACTCAAAATTGTTGTCCTCGTTTATCCATACCTGGTAGCAGGTCATCTCACGATCCCGGATCCAGGGCTGCGGTTCAGACACTATTTCTAAGTTTGAATTGGATGGATAAGTGCGCTCAGTCAGGGAAACATCATCAAACCAGATCTCTAGATCATTACCTGCTTCTTCAAAGTACCTGTATACCTGTAACCTGATATATATGCTATCAAAATCACTAGTTACTTCATCAGTGATATTTAAACCTGGTGAAAGCGATATCCAGGAATCAGTGGGAGCAGTAAATAAATGAGTTATTTTACCGACACTATTCCACTCCCCGGTTTTGTTGAATGTTAACGATAAAAAAACTGTATTATTAAAAGGAGGTGTTGCTGAAGAACTAAAAGATTTGAGCCAATAGCGGTAATTGAGAGCAAGGTCTGTATTGGTAATACCGGATATTGTCTGGTCGATAAAGGCATAACTATCTTCCCCGTCAGTCTTTAAAATCAGATAGTTGTTTGACCCGTCATCACCTATATCATAAATACCTAAATCACGCAGGTCGTTGTGTTGATCCCACCCAGTAAAATCTCCAGTTTCAAAATCACCGTTTATAACAAGGTTTGCAGGATCTGCATTCAAGAAGCTTGCAGGAAAAAAAATAAGTATTAAAATAGCTGAGGCAAGAGATATGATTAAAAATCTTTTTTTCATTAACTCTTCCTTTATGATTTGTTTATAAAATTAAATAAGCATTATACTTTTTTGATATATATTTACAACAACAGAAGATTTTAAAACCATAGATTTAAGAGCTCATAAACGGCTCTATTGATGTGACTTGCATAAACCCTTCAAAGCTTTGCTGATGTCCTGCCAGGGAAAAAAGGAATTGAAAAGAGTCTGCGGGTAAAAAGGTTTAACTATTCCAGTGAAGAGATCGCCCTTTTAATTTATTGCAAAGGATCCCTTGACAAAGATAATGGATTTTATGTCCGCGGCCGGTAGAAAGAAAACGCTGGCAGAATTTCAGCTGTAATTGATTCTAAAAAAGGCCCGGGAATATCTGATTAGCATTCGAGCCATTAACAATTTTTTAGATTATGTTTTTCCTTATCTATGATTCCATTCATTAAAGTAATTCTATATGAAATTTAAATTTATGTAGACACTATTGTATAATATAGAGGCGCATACAAGCATAATACCACTTAAAGCTAAAATAATAATAGTGGTGGTATAGAATACTAACCCATAGAAGCAGCTGAAAAGGATTAAAAGCAAGGATTCTTTATATATGATCAGGTTTGTTAAAAAAAGGTCAAAAAAGACAGGTCTTCCGCCAGGCTCTTTGATCCATATAGGAAAGAAGAAAGAAACAAAAACTAAGATAACTATCATTGATTATGATGAAAAAACTTTCCAGGAACTAGAGATAGGAGCCCCAAAGAGATGCATAGAATATAGAGACAGGCTTACTACAACCTGGATAAATGTGGATGGGATTGAAAACACTGAGATATTAAAAGATATTGGAGAATGTTTTAATATCCACCCTTTGACCCTGGAAGATATTCTAAATACAGACCATAGGCCAAAACTTGAAGACTATGAAAACTATATCTATATCGTCCTAAAAATGCTTTCCTATGATGAGAAAGAAGGGGAAATATCTTCAGAGCAGGTGTCTTTAATATTAGGTAAAAACTATGTAATATCTTTTCAGGAATCTGAAGGGGATATATTTGATCCAATAAGGGAAAGGATAAAAAATGGCAAGGGCAGGGCTAGAAAATCAGGATCTGACTACCTTTCCTACCTTCTTCTTGATTCTATAGTGGATAACTACTTTACTATACTGGAGAAAGTAAGCGAGAAAATAGAAGGATTGGAAGATGAGGTTATAAGTAATCCTACCCAGGGAACTTTAAATACCATACATAATATGAAAACTGAGATGCTCTACCTTAAAAAGTCAGTATGGCCCCTAAGGGAAGTGGTAAATAAACTTGAAAGAGGCGAACTTACCCTTATTAAAAAGAGTACTTCTGTTTACCTGAGGGATATTTATGACCACACCATACAGGTAATTGATACTACTGAGACTTTGAGGGATATGCTATCCGGGATTCTTGATATATATTTATCCAGTGTAAGCAATAGAATGAATGGGGTAATGAAAGTCTTAACCATCATTGCTACCATCTTTATTCCAGTTACCTTTATTGCAGGCATATATGGAATGAATTTTTCCAATATGCCGGAAATTGGCTGGCCCTGGAGTTATCTTGTATTCTGGATCGTGGTCCTGGCCATAGGTGCCGCTATGATCATTTACTTTAAAAGAAAAAAGTGGTTTTAAGTTAAAGATAAAAGCTAATCGATAAATAAGTCTATTAGATTATTTAATTCCCTCAAAAAAAGGTTCGAAATTTCGCAAGCAGGGTCAGCCATTCCGTACGAATAGGCTCTGGCTCTCTACCAAAAATGGGGGACATCACGTTCCCTAACAGTATAAGGCTTTGACTCTCAAACGATAATTTTCGTTATGTCAACTTTAACAAACATTGATGTTATTTATTTACTTGTAAATAAATCCAAATAATTCTTTTGGGCTATGCACTTGACTCTTGTACCCCCAATATATTGTGTTTTACAAAAGCAACCGGCTGTTATGAATATCGCTGCCCGTAATGGGGGAAACGGCCGCTGCTTGCTGAACTAACCGGTAAAATAACTTGCCGCGAGATCTTGACGTCCTCCTGTTGAAGCGAAACGTAAACTCATCTAAATAGTAATCCAGATAGTATGGACTTACCGCCCCCTGCCGAGTTCCCTGCAGCCACTTCTTAAGAAGTGCAACCACCCGGTTTGTCAGAGGCAAAAGATTATCTCCAACACTGGCCTTTTACGTACTACAATGTGTCCATACCCTTTGGAAGACAGTTGCTGGTAGCCGGTCCAACCATCGGTACGTACCATGGCACCGTCTTCAATGCTCTTATTAGCAGCTGCCAAAAGGCTGGCTGCTGATGCATCTATAATGCGGGAAAGGCGAATACGCCCAATTTTGTTGTCCCTGTCTTCAGCTGCCACCATTACCAGTGACTTGCCGGCAGCACCACGGCCCCGCTTTCCTGTTTTTTTATCTCCGATATATGCTTCATCTACCTCAACAGTTCCCATCAGTTTCTCCCGGCCGGGTCTTACCATGGCTTTTCGCAGCTTATGCAGCCATTCCCAGGCAGTATGATAGCTGCCAAGACCTAAAACCTTTTGAAGTCCCAGGGCACTTACTCCGTTCTTTTGACTTACTATGTACCAGATTGCCCTAAACCACAGCTGCAGGGGCTTTCTGGTATCGGCAAATATGGTTCCTGCAGTAACAGAAGCCTGGTAGTTGCAACTACTGCACCAATACAGTCCTCTTTTCATTGCCCAGGCCTCCTTGGCCCCACATCTGGGACAATAAAAGCCTTCAGGCCAGCGTAACCTGGCAAGATATTTCCTGCAAGCTTTTTCGGCTAGCAAAACGCTTCTCAAACTCAAGAATTGTCTCCGGGTAATCTTCCATATCCGTATACTATATGTAGCAGTTACAAGAGTCGAGTGCATAGCCCTAAAAACTTATTAAAAAATATTTAAATAAACCATAATTTTTGTTAATATAAACATATATTATGGTAAAGGAGTTTAAGCATGCTGGAGCCTGTATTTGGTAATGCTACTGTAGAAAAAGTTCTATTTTCCCTTGAGGTTTATGGGCAGGTATATGCTACTGGACTTGCAAAACTATTTGGCATTCCCGTAAATGGAATACAGCAGCAGCTTAAGAGATTGGAAGATGGTGGAATTGTAGTTAGCTTAATGGCGGGCAGGACCAGACTTTACCAGTTTAATCCAAGATATGCCTTTTTAAAGGAATTAAGAGCATTGATTCAAAAAGGGCTACAGTATCTTTCCCAAAAAGAAATACAAAAATATTACAGAAACAGAACAAGGCCAAGAAGGAAGGGTAAAGCAATATGAAAGTAGACTGGGAAAATATTGAAATAAAAAAAATGGCTGCAATAATATCAGGGCATTTGCAGAAAAATGGTATTGAGGCTGTTTTAGTCGGGGGGGCCTGCGTGTCAATTTATTCAGACAATAAATATCTTTCATATGATATTGACCTTATTACAACTAGCTCTATTAAAAGAATGATTCCATTACTTGAAGAGTTGGACTTTAAAAATTCAGGAGGCCGTTTATTTGAAAACCCCAGGTGTAAATTCTTAATTGATTTTGTAGCACCGCCAGTTTCAATTGGAGATTCACCTGTATCAGAGTTTAATTATATAAATACAAGCTACGGCACAATATGCCTGTTAACTCCTACCGATTGTGTCAAAGACAGGCTTGCTGCCTACTTTTTCTGGAACGATTTGCAATCTTTAGACCAGGCCGTCATGGTGGCAAAAAGAAATAAAATTGATATACAAGATGTAAAAAAATGGTCTGAAAAACAGGGTGAACTGGATAAATATAATATTTTTAGTAAAAAAATAAATTAATAACTTTAATAATATTCGAATCAATATACAAACATTAATTAATATGAAAGAATGGATCAATAAAAGACTGGCAAGAGATTTTATTGCCGCTGCTGCAGATTAAATGTTATATCTGGTATTAAAATAATCTTATCTGAAAATGCAATGGCAGGTTCTAACTTCGTTCGCTATGGCCAGCCAATTAAGACATACTCTTATTTTTATTCTTTAACAATTACATCTTTCTTAGTTAATAGAACTATACTCCCAATGGCACCGACCAAAAATACCAGTTGAAATAAAATTACTGTCCCATTTGCGATCCATCCAGTATCAGGATTTTCTCCAAACAATACAGTATAGAGGCTATGCACAATCCAGGCCAGAGAGACAATACTTAAAAAAATAAAAACTGCAGATGCGCCTGTGAGTATAAGAAATGCCTTTAAATTCTTAATAAACTTTCCCTTTGATGCTAATACAATCAATATAATCCCCAGAATAGCCTGTATTAAAATAACAAAAAGAAACTTCCAGCCTATAAAAAAAGAAA
>CAZLXJ010000018.1:0-16547 GCA_964563645.1 uncultured Actinomycetota bacterium
GTATACAACACACAGTACCATATAGTCTGGACGCCCGGGTATCGGAGGAGAATACCGGTAAAGGGTGTTAAAGAATATTTGGAGAAGCTTTTTAAAAACATGGATGGAATTGACGAAGATACCCGGGTAAGGAAGGTAAACGTGCAGGTAGATCATGTTCATATAATAATGGTGATACCGCCAAGAGTTTCAGTTGCCAGTGCCGTAAAATATATGAAATCTTTGAGAGGAGAGAAACTTAAGGAAAGGTTTGATTTTATGAATAAGGCAATATACGCAAGAGGGGGGATATGGTCAGGAGGATACTGTGCATCCACGGTAAGACTTAATGAAAAACAGGTTATGGATTATGTAAAATATCAATACGGAGAAGACACTGGACGACTGAAACTCGAGCTTGGAAAATAAAATAAGAAGCCCCCGACTGAAGTCAGGGGGGGGGTAATTCACTAATAGATTGGAAATTATTTAAAGAGTTTCAAAATTTAATGGTAAACTATAAGATTTCAGAGAAAAATAATATAATTTAAAAAAGTTCAAAAAATCTTTTTATTATGAAAGCTGTAGTATATTATGGTCCGGGAGATGTTCGATTAGAGGAAAGGCCATATCCAAAACTAAAAAAAAATAATTTAATTGTAAAGGTAACCTGTTGTGCTATTTGTGGAACTGATTTGAAATTAGCCACTATTGGAAATCCTCGCTTTCATCCACCCAGAATAATTGGTCATGAAATGGTAGGTAAAATATTTGAGATTGGGTCAGATCTGAGTGGATTCTCGATAGGTGATAGAATAACCCTGGCTACAACAATATCCTGTGGTAATTGTTATTACTGTAAATTAGGTCTGGGTAATATATGTCCGAATGCCAGACCAATAAGCTGCGATTTTGATGGTGCATTTGCAGAATATCTTCTAGTTCCACATCAAGCAATAATTAGAGGAAATGTAATAAAGGTTCCTGACAGTGTTTCAGATGAGGCTGCAGCATTAAGCGAACCTCTTAGTTGTGCGATAAATGCCCAGGAAATTGCAGGGGTTAAACCTGGAGATAATGTGGTAATAATTGGAGGAGGCCCTCTTGGAGCATTACATGCCGGGCTGGCAAAAGCTTTAGGGGCCAGTGAGGTCATAATTGTACAAAGAAGTGAACCGAGATTAACTTATCTAAAAAGGCTTAAAGATGTAATAGTTGTAGATAGTGAAAATGAGGATGTTTCTTCTATAATAAAAGAAAGAACCAATGGATTGGGAGCAGATATTGTAATTGTATGTGCACCTGACCGGGAAATTATGGAAAAATCAATATTATTTACAAGAAAAGGTGGTACGGTTAGCCTTTTCGCCAGTCTTCCTAAGGAAAATGCCAATTTGACCTTTAACAGTAGAATTATACACTATGGTGAACTTAGAATAGTCGGTTCATCAGACTCAAGGCCTGAGCATGTTATAAAAGCAGTTGAACTTTTATCAAAAGGTAAAATTAATACTGATGTGATTATAACCCACAAAATTGCGCTAGAAGACATATTTAAAGGAATTGAATTAATGAAAAATAGTAGATCTTTAAAAATATTAGTTTATCCTGGAAAAGTTAAGAAATGAATATTATCAGCTACAAATTTAATAACTTATAAGGATAAAAATGATAAATCTCAAAAAGTTCTTTATAGAATATAAAGAGTAACTCAAAAAATTTGAAAAGATAATAAATTTTTTAGATATATAAGTATTAGCTAAAAAGCGGAGATGATTGATGGATTATATATTAGGTGTTGATGGTGGGGGGACAAAGACGACTGCAAGAATCTCCGATCATGCAGGTAAAACAATTACTGAAAGCGGGTCCGGTTCAGGCAATTATAAAGGTGTAGGGGTAAAAAATTCAAAAATAAATATTAACAATGCAGTAATGGGAGCAATTGGGAAAATTCTGTCTTCAAATAAGATTATTTTTAGAAGTGCTTGTTTCGGAATGGCAGGTAATGATTCCTTAGAGGACAGAAGGATTTATCGCAAAATAATATTTAATGATAAAATAAAAAATTATCTTATTTCTTCCAATACAATTATATGCAATGATACAAAAATTGGCCTTGCAGCAGGAAGCTCAAGCAAAAATGGCATAATGATTATTTGCGGCACAGGCTCTAATTGTTTTGGCATAAATGAAGGCGGCAAAGAGGCTAAAGCAAATGGGTGGGACTACATTCTTGGTGATGAAGGGAGCGGATATGCAATTGGCTCGAAAGCTCTAAAAGCTTTGATGAAGGCATATGATGGGAGAGGAGGCAAAACTCTCCTGTCAAAAACAATACTCGAAGATTTATGTATCGGCAGTATTACAGATCTGGTAAATTGGGCTTATAGCAAACCTGTTTTAAAAGATGAAATTTCTGCAATAGCTAAAACCGTCTGCAGAACTGCAGAAATGGGCGATAGCATTAGTATAAAAATATTGGAGGAAGAAGCTGAAGAAGCATTTATTTCTACGGTCACGGTTGCAAATAAGCTTAAACTGGCAGAACAATATTTTGATCTGGTTTTTGTGGGAAATGTATTTAAATGTGAAAAATATTTTAAAAATATTTTAATAAAAAAGCTATATGATAGATTTCCAGGAATTGATATCAAGCCTCTTACTGAAAAACCAGTTGAAGGGGCAATAAAATTAGCTATTGAAAAATTATAGCCTTAAATTTTTTGTTTTGCATTTTAAAGAATTATGCACACCGCAGGACCCATGATAATAATATCGGCCATAAATATTATTTGACTGTGAACCTGACCGTCTCATATATCTCATCATTTAAATACACTACTGCATTATATTCCCCGGCAGGGAAGCCCTGATCAAATATTATATTAAAAGCCTGGTAACCGGAGCAGGACTCTTCCGGGGTAAAATCTTGAGTGTTTATATCATCCCCCGTCTCCAGATAGTTCCAGGTAACTGTAAGCCTGTCCTCCGGGGTCATATTATTTACTTTTACAGAGATATAGATACTATAAGTGTCCAAAGGAAATTCGTTAGTGGGGTTGATCGGGGAAGAGTCCTCACCCACATCCCGGCTTACCGTAATAGATTCAATTGATACAGGTTCGGAGGAACAGCTAATAAGAAATAAGAACGCTACTATTATTGCAGCAAGTGCAAGTGATCTTATTCTCATATCTTCCCCTCATATCCGATTGATACCAGTTAAATAATAAATAAAAAAGGATGCATTGTAAATACAAAGGTTGAATTAAGGCGGCCGGACTATTCGGGCATTGATAATAACTGCATAAATTACTATCATTGTTTTTAAATTCTATGTTAAAATTCTATCTTATATGATAAGCAAAAGGGAAATATTAAAGGAATTCTTCCTGGAGATAAAGGATTGCACAAAATGCGACCTCTATAGGACAAGGACAAGATTTGTTTTTGGAAGCGGGAGTGCAGACGCAAGGGTTATGCTGGTCGGCGAAGCCCCGGGCAAGAACGAGGATCTTCAGGGCCTCCCCTTTGTAGGACGGGCGGGGAATATACTTGATTTACTGCTGGAATCAATAGGGATGACAAGAAAAGATGTATTTATCGGGAATGTCTTAAAATGCAGGCCTCCTGAAAACAGGGATCCCCGCATAGAAGAGATAGATACATGCAAGGGCTACCTCTTCAGGCAGATAGAAATAATAGACCCGGGAATAATATGCACGATGGGAAAATTTTCCACACAGCTCATACTTAATACCACACATGGTATTACGGGGCTGAGGGGAAAAATCTTTCAGAGGGACGGGAGGATAATCCTTCCGATAAATCATCCTGCTGCAGTTCTTTACACACCATCAAAGATAGGGATGCTAAGAGAGGATTTTGCCAGGATAAAAAATATTATGGATTCCGGGTACAGGATTGGAACGCAAGTGGAAAATACGGAAAATGATCAGTCAATAAGTTCCGCAGGAGAAAATGAAGACACAGAGCAGTTAGGGCTTTTTTAGATGCATCTTAAGATTTTATCAGAGTCACCCGCACACACGATAACTATAGGCGCGAGGCTTTCCAGGATATTGAAAGCAGGGGATATATTATTGTTATCTGGAGAGCTCGGGGGAGGGAAAACGACTTTTGTCTCCGGATTGGCCAGAGGGTTAAAATTGAAGAGAGATATTTCGAGTCCCAGCTTTACAATATTAAACGAGTATATAACGGGAAAATTCAAGCTTATCCATATTGACTTATACAGGCTGGAGGGCGAAGCTGAATTTGAAAACGCAGGCATTGATAGATATGTATCTAAAAAATCAGGCATTGTGTGTATCGAGTGGGGAGAGAAGCTGGAGAAGCTAATCAAAAGAGATTATCTTAAGATAGATTTTAAATACTGTCCTGATGACGGCGTTGATAAAAGGCTTATGATACTTAACTGGAAAAGCAAATACTGGGATAGAAAGCTTAAAAGGTTTAAGGGACTGATAAAAAATGAAGAAGGCCTCCAATAAATGCAAGTTTTAAGCATTGACAGCACAACAGAGAGATTGTCGGTAATAATAAGCAATAACGGAGAGGTGGTCTCAAAAATCTCCAGGATATCGGAGCAGAATTTTATGAAAAAGATAATCGGTGAAATTGATTCTGCTATAAGAAAAGCAGGTACCGGCATCAACAGGATAGATGCCTTCGGGGTTAATCTGGGTCCTGGTGATTTCACTGGTACAAGGATTGGGATAAGCGTGATTAAGACTATGAGTTTTATACTGGACAAACCAGGGTACGGTATAGGCGCACCTGATGTATTTGCTGTCAATATGGCCGTTTCAAACCGGGATATTTTAAGAAAAAATATAGGTCTGCATAAAAAGGTTTTAATAATTACCTGTATGGATGTAAGAAAAGGGGAACTTTATTATACCATATATGATATTGCGGAGAGTAAAATTAATGATTTTCATAGCGCTGCGGCGATTGATATAAATTCAAGGCAATATGTGGTTAAGAGGATAAAAAGCTTTCTTGTAAGTTCAGGTTATTTTACGGGCAGTCTACTTGAAAAATTAGATGGGATATATGGCGGCAGCGGTAAAGCTGTAATCCTGGGCGGGGATGCAACCGTCCAGTACAGGGCGATGCTTTCAAAATTTGTAAATGAAAATGATGGATATATTATTGATAAAAAAAGCATTTTCCCTGTGCCGGAATCCCTTGACAGGTGTGTAAATCACTGCATAAAGACAGGCAGGGCTCCCGGCAGCATGAATCCTGTCTATGTAAGGGAATTTATCCCTTTCGGGAAAAGCCACGGTAGTTTTCATGAAAGAAAAGACCACAACTAATAAAGATATATATGTCCTGGGCATAGAGACGTCCTGTGATGATACATGCGCGTCTGTTATTGTAAACGGAACGGATATACTTTCAAATGTGGTGTCTTCCCAGAATGAGATCCATAAAAAATATGGCGGGGTAGTGCCGGAAGTGGCCTCACGCAGGCACATAGAGATGATTGATATAGTAATAATGGAAGCCCTCAGTATTGCAGGTAAGGACATAGGAGCAATTGATGCGGTAAGCGTTACAAACCGTCCCGGCCTCATAGGGTCGCTCCTGGTGGGGGTCGGAGCCGCTAAATCCATATGCTATTCTAAATCGCTGCCTCTTATTGCGGTCAACCACCTTGAAGCCCACCTTTATTCAAATATGATTGAAAATCCCGGGATCAAAGGGGAATTCCTGGGCCTTATAGTATCTGGCGGGCATTCGAGCCTTTATGTTGCAGACAGGGAATGGAATATCACGGAGGTGGGGCATACGGTTGATGATGCGGCCGGTGAGGCTTTTGACAAGGTTGCAAGGTATCTGGGCCTGGGCTATCCCGGGGGGCCGGCAATAGACAGGCTGTCTGAAGACGGCAGTGAAGACCTTATAGAATTTCCAAGGCCCATGATGGAAAGCGGGGATTTTAATTTCAGTTTCAGCGGCCTGAAGACATCGCTTATATACAGGACAAAAAAGAATAAGGATCTTATGGCAGCAGGCAGCATGCCAGATCTTGTGGCAGGCTTCCAGAAAGCGGTAGTAGACGTACTTACCCGCAAGACACTTGCAGCTGCGAAGATATATGGGATGGAAAGGATATTTATAAGCGGAGGTGTGGCTGCAAACAGAAGGCTGAGGGAAGAGTTCCTGAGGCTGGGCAGTGAAAACAATATAAAAATATATATCCCGCCTGTATCACTTTGCATGGACAATGCGGCAATGGTGGGCTGTCTGGGATACCACCGTTTCAGGAGGGGACTTATAGACGGTTTTGAAATAGATGTATATTCAAGAAGTGATTTATAAAGATAATTATTTTTCACTTAAAATGAAAAATTATTTTAAGTTTAGTTATTAATTTTTTTTTAAATAATATCTTGATTTTTTACCCCTGTTATATTAAACTTCTATTTATCAGCAGTCGTAAGACTAGAGTGCTAATTAAGTTTAGCGTAATTATGTAAATATGTATATATACTAAGGAGGTAAAAAATGGGATATAAACCGCTTGGTGACAGACTGCTTGTCAAACCAAAACCCAGTGAGGAGAAAACCAAAACAGGGATCGTACTTCCAGATTCCGCCAAGGAAAAGCCCCAGGAAGGTGAGGTCATAGCCACCGGACCGGGGATAAAGGATGAGAAGGGTAAAACAACCCCTATGGAAGTGAAGAAAGGCGACGTAGTTCTTTACTCAAAATATTCAGGAACCGAAGTAAAGATCGATGGCGAAGAACATCTTATTATCAAAGAAAGTGACGTATTGGCAATAGTAGAGTAAACCAAAGGAGGTAAAAGGTAATGGCAAAAGAATTAAAATATAACGAAGTCTCAAGGAGGGCGCTTGAAAGAGGCGTAAACATTATAGCGGATGCTGTAAAGGTGACAATCGGCCCAAAGGGGAGAAATGTAGTTCTGGAGAAAAAATATGGTGCTCCTACCATAACAAATGACGGAGTAACCATTGCAAGGGAAATAGAAGTTGAAGATCCATTCGAGAATTCGGGCGTACAGCTTCTAAAAGAAGTAGCTACCAAGACAAATGATGTAGCAGGTGACGGTACAACAACTGCAACTATTCTTGCACAGGCAATGGTAAAGGAAGGGCTGAGGAATGTAGCAGCAGGCGCTAACCCCCTGCAGCTTAAGAAGGGTATAGAGGCAGCTGTAGACTCGGTAGTTTCAGATATAGGCAAGATGAGTGTAGATATATCAACAGACAAGAAGAAGATAGCCGAGGTGGCAGCAATATCTGCCGCAGATGATGAAATAGGGCAGACCATAGCAGATGCAATGGACAAGGTCGGCAAAGACGGCGTTATAACTGTTGAAGAATCAAACAAATTTGGAATCGAGATTGAACTTGTAGAGGGGCTCCAGTTTGACAAGGGATATCTTTCCCCATACATGGTTACTGATGCCGAAAGGATGGAAGCAGTCTTAAATGAGCCGTATATCCTGATAGCAAATCAGAAAATATCAGCTATTGGCGACCTGGTTCCTGTACTTGAAAAAGTGCAGCAGTCAGGCAAGCCCCTGCTTATAATAGCAGAAGACGTAGAAGGTGAAGCGCTTGCTACAATCGTAGTGAACAAACTCAGAGGGACACTTAATACGGTTGCAGTGAAAGCTCCCGGTTTCGGTGACAGGAGAAAGGCAATGCTGGAAGATATAGCAATTGTGACAGAAGGTAAGGTAATATCTGAAGAAATAGGCATTAAGCTTGAAAACATTACCCTCGATATGCTCGGTTCGGCAAGACAGGTCAAGGTTGACAAGGAAAATACTACTGTTGTTGAAGGCAAAGGGTCCATCGATGGCATAAAAGGTAGAATAAAACAGATAAGGAATGAAATAGAACAGAGTGATTCTGATTTTGACAAAGAAAAGCTTCAGGAAAGGCTTGCAAAACTGTCAGGAGGTGTTGCCGTAATAAGGGTAGGTGCTGCAACAGAAGTGGAGCTTAAGGAAAAGAAACACAGGATAGAGGATGCTCTCTCGGCCACCAAGGCAGCTGTTGAAGAAGGTATAGTCCCTGGCGGAGGAGTAGTACTTATAAATGCCATTAAAAACATCAAGCTTGACAAGCTTGAAGGCGATGTAAAAACCGGTGCAGCCATTGTAGCCAGAGCCCTGGAAGATCCGCTGAGGCAGATCGCAGAAAACGCCGGGCTTGAGGGTTCCGTAGTTGTAGAGAAAGTAAAAGGGCTTCCCGTGGGTGAAGGCCTTGATGCTTACAATGGTAAATATGTAAACATGATAGAAGCCGGCATTATAGATCCGGCAAAGGTTACAAGAAGCGCGCTTCAGAATGCAGCTTCTATTGCTGCCCTGCTTCTGACGACAGAAGTGGTTGTTGCTGAAAAACCTGAAAAGGAAAAAGCAGGGATGTCCCAGATGCCCCCAGGAGGCGGAATGGGAATGGGCGGAGGAATGCCTCCAATGTAGCCAGAAGATAACATATACCGAAAAAAGAAATCATATAAAATATGATCATAGAGCCGGCCTATTAAGGCCGGCTTCTACTTTAGCGCGGTGTTAAAAAATCCAATCCTTTTAAAATTGAATAAATCAGTGACTTATAGTAATATTTTTTTACTGGTTTTTAGATTGAAGTGAATGCTTTTAAGCGTTATAATCTACTACTATTATTCCTTTACACGAGATGAAAGTTAATGATTAGCCAGGAATGCTGGCATACCTTTACTGTAATCTTTTTATCTAAAAACAATTATGGAGATTACTATAATATTAAAAATTTTAATCGTATTATCTGCATATCTTATCGGATCAATACCCACAGCTTATGTCATCTTTAAATTAAAAAGGGGTGATGATATAAGAAAGTATGGGAGCGGCAACGTGGGCGGCACCAATGTTATAAGGACACTCGGGACCTTTTGGGGAGTGTTAACTATAATTGCCGATGTTGCAAAGGGATTTATCCCCATACTTATTTCATTTATTGCCTACCCGTCAGACCATATTCTTGCCGCAGCGGTTTCGGTAGCTACAGTGCTGGGGCACATATTCCCTGTATATATAAGATTCAGGGGAGGGAAAGCAATATCCACTTCTTTCGGGGTGATTATAGGTATTGCGGTCCTGCCTTTCGTCTCTAATCCTGTATGGCTGAGGATCCTTCCAATATTTATTATTCTTGGTGTATGGGGGATTGTTTTTTCCATTTCAAGGACTGTATCACTTGGCTCTCTTATGGCAGGGATAGCAACCCCTATTTCATTTTATTTTACAGGGTATACCCTGGCAATAGTTGCAGCATCTTTTTGCTGGGCTCTGTTAACTTTTATCAGCCACAGGAAGAATATCAGAAGGCTTATCAGGGGAGAAGAAAAAAAAATCAAAGGGAAAGGGGAATAAATGGAAATCGATATTGGTATGGGAAAATCAGGCAGAAGGTCATACGGTTTTGATGAAATAGCAATAGTCCCGTCCAGGAGGACCAGGGATCCTCAGGATGTTGATATATCTGTTTCTATCGACAGATTCAAGCTTGACCTTCCGGTCCTGGGTTCTGCCATGGACGGGGTGGCGGATGTGGCAATGGCTGTCGAGATGAGGAAACTGGGCGGGCTGGCAGTGCTAAACCTGGAGGGAATCCAGACCAGATATGAAAATGCAGCAGAGATGCTTGAAAAGATTGCCGGTTTTCCTGCGGATGCAGCAACTGCGAAACTTCAGGAGATTTACAGGGAGCCCGTAAAGGAAGAGCTTATAAGAAAAAGGGTAGCTGAAATGAAAAAGGATTGTGATATTGTCTGCGCATCCCTTACTCCCCAGAAAGTTGATAAATATTATATGACAGCTATTAAAGCAGGGCTGGATATACTCGTAATACAGGGAACAGTGGTAAGTGCAGAACATGTCAGCCGGGCAAGTGAGCCCCTC
The DNA here is from genome assembly GCA_964563645.1 of uncultured Actinomycetota bacterium. Classification (GTDB taxonomy): domain Bacteria; phylum Actinomycetota; class Humimicrobiia; order Humimicrobiales; family Humimicrobiaceae; genus M55B120. Next base: position 9,939 of record CAZLXJ010000018.1, read on the forward strand.
GATCTTAAGAAATTTATTCCCGAATGCCCCATACCGGTAATTGTAGGAGGATGCGCCTCCTACTCGACTGCCCTGCATCTTATGAGAACCGGAGCGGTAGGCGTTCTTGTGGGAGTTGGTCCCGGAGCTGCCTGCACGACAAGGCAGGTGCTTGGAATAGGTGTCCCCCAGGCTACAGCTATTGCAGATGCTGCAGCAGCAAGGATGAGGAATATGGAAGAAACAGGAAGATATTCGCTTGTAATCGCCGATGGCGGCATGAGGACCGGCGGGGATATTGCGAAAGCTATCGCCTGCGGCGCCGATCTTGTTATGATAGGGTCGCCTCTTACGAGGGCAAAGGAATCTCCCGGCAGGGGATATCACTGGGGGATGGCTACATTCCATCCCGAACTTCCGAGGGGCACCAGGATAAAGACTGGTGTGGTGGGAAGCTTAAAGGAGATAATGGTAGGGCCTGCCTTTGAAAATGATGGGACCCTGAATCTTTTTGGGGCCCTCAGGACTTCGATGGCTACATGCGGGTATGAGAATATAAAGGATTTCCAGCGGGCCGAGGTAGTGGTAGCACCGTCTATAAAAACTGAAGGGAAGCTTGAGCAGATGCAGCAGAAGGTGGGAATGGGGTTCTGACATGGAAAGCGTACTGGTAATCGATTTTGGAGGGCAATACAGCCAGCTTATCGCCAGGCGTGTAAGAGAGCTGCGTGTTTTTTCGGAACTTATACCCTATGATACTGACATCAAAGAGATAAAAAAAAGAAAGCCAAAGGGGCTTATATTTTCAGGGTCTCCCTACAGCATGATATCAAATAAAAACAGAATGCCTGCAGCAGACGAGGAGCTGTTCCATATGGGGATCCCCGTGCTGGGGATATGTTACGGCATGCAGCTTATGGCAGAAGTAAGCGGGGGCGTGATTACGGGAACAGGGAAAAATGAATACGGCAGGACAAAAATAAATCTTGACCTTAAATCCCCTCTTTTTGAAGGCCTCAAACCAGAAGAGACATGCTGGATGAGCCATAAGGACAGCGTAGGGAAGGTACCTCCAGGATTCAGGATAATTGCTTCAACGCCGGACCTGCCCGTTGCAGGAATAGAAAATCCTGGCAAGAAGTTTTTTGGTATACAGTTCCATCCGGAAGTAGTGCATACACCTGCGGGTATGGACATATTAAAAAACTTTTTATTTAATGTCTGCGGCTGCAGCCCGGTCTGGACCATGGTATCAATAATAGAAAGTGAGACTGAGAGGATAAAGAGGCTGGTGGGCAGCGGCAGGGTTATCTGCGGGTTAAGCGGGGGCGTAGACTCCTCGGTGGCCGCATTGCTTGTGCACCGCGCAGTTGGAGACAGACTCAGCTGCATCTTTGTGGACCATGGCCTACTTAGAAAAAATGAAGCAAAACAGGTGGTAGAAGCTTTCCGGGAAAACTTTAAGATAAACCTGACACATGTCAATGCCCGGGAGAGGTTTTTAGACCGGCTTGAGGGCGTTGAGGAACCTGAAGAAAAAAGAAGGATAATAGGAGAGGAGTTCATAAGGATATTTGAGGAAGAAGCTTCAAAAATAAAAGACGCAGATTACCTGGTACAGGGAACACTTTACTCTGATGTTATAGAAAGCGGCACCAGGGATGCAGCAAGGATAAAATCACATCATAACGTAGGAGGGCTGCCTGAAGATATGAAGCTTAAGCTGATAGAGCCATTAAGGCTGCTTTTTAAGGATGAGATAAGAAAGCTCGGTATCGAGCTCGGTCTCCCGGACGAAATAGTCTGGCGCCAGCCATTCCCGGGGCCGGGTCTGGCCATAAGGATAATAGGAGAAGTAACAAGGGGGAAGATAAAGATACTGCAGGATGCGGATGAGATAGTAATCGAGGAGGTAAAAAGGGCAGGTTTATATGAAAAAATATGGCAGTCCTTTGCAATTCTGCCGTCAATAAAAAGCGTGGGGGTAATGGGGGATGAGAGGACCTATGCATACCCGATAGCTATAAGAGCAGTATCAAGCGTGGATGCAATGACTGCCGACTGGGTTAAACTTCCATACAGTGTCCTGGAGAGGATGTCCAACCGCATAATCAATGAAGTGGACGGAGTAAACAGGGTGTTGTATGATATAAGTTCAAAGCCTCCAAGCACGATTGAGTGGGAGTGAAATAAAGTGATAAAGTACGGATAAACAGGCAGAATTTCAAATGTTATAATTATTTATATAACACTGGTAACAGCCGGCTGATCCGCATTAAGTAAATGAATTGTAATAAAGGGAGCAGATATGGAAGATGATTTTAAGAAAAAACTTCGTGAATACAGGGAAAAGATAAACAGGATAGACCATGATATTGTCGATCTTTTGAATGAAAGGGCTGAAGTAGTAATAAAAATAAAGAAATTAAAAAAGAGCAGAGACGTACCGCTATATGATGCAAAAAGGGAAGAAGAGCTTATTGAAAATATAGCAAAGTACAATAAAGGACCTCTTTACCGCGACAATATCATTCAAATATTTGAAAGCATCCTGAGAAATGTACAGATACTTGAAAAGGATGAGACCCTCTAATATTTTCTTATACAATTAAAAGAATACTTTTTTCGTAAAGAAATAGGAAACATTATTTATATACGAGGATAATATGATGAATGCCGAAAAGGAAACAAGTGACAAACAAAATAAAGATGTTAACGGTTTAATAAAGAAGGGATACATCACAGTCATTGCCGGCCCGTGTGCTATTGAGAGCTTAAAGCAGGTTGACGAGACTGCAAAGGTCATAAGCGCGCTGGGGATTTCTTACATGCGGGGCGGAGCTTATAAACCGAGGACTTCCCCGTATAGCTTTCAGGGGCTTGAAGAAAAGGGACTGGAAATTTTAAGAAAAATCGGGGATAAATACAATCTTAAGACGGTTACCGAGGTAACCGATACGGTAAATGCTGAAATTGTTGCAGATTATGCTGATGTGCTTCAGATAGGTACGAGGAATATGTCAAATTTTGCACTGCTAAAAAAAGTGGGAGAGATAGCCTTTAAAAAGAAAAAAGCTGTCATATTAAAGCGGGGATGGGCATCCCGCATAAAGGAATGGCTTCTTGCTTCCGAGTACCTGGGCCTTAATGGTGACGTAGAGGTTATATTGTGCGAGAGGGGCATCAGGACATTTGATACAAATACCAGGTTTACGCTGGATCTGGCGGCCGTTCCGGTAATAAAAAAGTTGAGCAAGCTGCCTATAATAATAGATCCGTCCCATGCTATGGGGCAGAGCGACCTTGTAATTCCCATGAGCAGGGCGGCAGTGGCCGCCGGTGCGGACGGTCTTATAGTAGAAACCCACTATGATCCTGCCAGCGCACTGGTCGACGGACAGCAGTCTCTTAACCCGGGAGAAATAGAAGAATTATTAAAACAGGTAAAAAGGGTAGCCTCTGTCATAGGGAAAAAAGTCAGGTAGAAAATCTAATTTTGGAAATAGAAAAATATCTCAATCCGCAACAGGTAAAAGCCGTAAAGAACACCGGCGGCCCCCTTCTTGTAATAGCCGGGGCCGGGAGCGGCAAGACGAGGGTTCTTACATACAGGATAGCCTACCTTATAAACCAGAAGGAGGCTGACCCTTTCAGCATACTTGCAATCACATTTACAAACAAGGCTGCAAGAGAGATGAAAAGGAGAGTAATAGAACTGGTGGGAAGGGTAGGGGAACATATGTGGGTGTCTACCTTCCACTCCTTCTGCGCTCGTTTTCTCCGGTCCGAAATACATAATCTTGGAATGTCCAGAAATTATGTGATATATGATGAAGATGATTCAATCAAGCTCATAACACGGACTGTAAAGGAAATGGATATCGACATAAAGAAATTTCCTCCCCGGGCAGTAAAGGCGGCAATTAGCGATGCCAAGAATCACCTTGTAGACTTTGAGACATACAGTAAAAAATCTTCTGATTATTTTGAAAAACTGGTTGCAAAAATATACGCCTCCTACCAGGAAAGGCTCCTTCAGGCAAATGCACTTGATTTTGACGACCTGCTTGTTTTTACGGTAGACATATTGAATATGTTTCCGGAGGTAAGGGAGAGGTACCGCAAGAAGTTCCAGTATATACTGGTAGATGAATTTCAGGATACAAATATGGCCCAGAATGAAATAGTAATGCTTCTGGGGAAGGGGCACAACAGGATATGCGTGGTTGGAGACGATGACCAGAGCATATACAGCTGGAGGGGTGCAAATATTACAAATATTACTGAATTTGACCGGCATTTTGAAAATATTTCTGTTATAAAGCTGGAACAGAACTACAGGTCTACCGGTAATATACTTAATGCAGCCAATGCTGTCATAAAAAATAACGAAAACAGGAAGCCCAAGAAATTATGGACCGAAAACATCAAAGGCGAACCTGTATCACGCTATACTGCTCCGGATGAAAAGGTGGAGGTAAATTTTATAATAGACAGGATTACGGAAAGCATTAAAAAGAATAATGGCAAATACAGGGATTTTGCAATATTTTACCGGACCAATGCACAGTCAAGGGCAGTTGAGGAGCAGCTAATCAGGCGCAATATCCCGTATAAGATATTTGGGGGTTTGAGGTTTTATGACCGCATGGAGATAAAGGACATGCTTGCATACATGAAACTCATATCAAATCCAAAGGATGTGATAAGCCTTACAAGAATAGTAAACGTCCCGAGAAGGAAGATAGGAAAGACCACCATAAATCATATAGAAAAGTTCTCTATCAGACAGAATATGACTTTCTGCGAGGCTTTTTACAGGGTGGATGAGATACCTTCCCTTTCCAGTACTGTTAAAAAAAGGATAGAAGGATTCATATCACTCATGGCCGGCTTCAGGGGTTATGCTGCCGTAAATCCTGTTGATATGCTCCTGGAAGAGATATGGAAAAGAACAGGATACATGAAGGAACTTGAAAATGAAAAAACAATAGAATCCGCAAACCGCATAGAGAACCTGAAGGAGCTACTTACGGTAACCAGGGAGTTTGAAGAAAAAAAATCCCTTATCGGTACTGCATCCCGTAACGAGGTAGGTGCGTTGGGCACTCCTGATGAAAATGACATAGCCGCCGGAGAAGAAAATTCAAACATTGAAAGTCTTGACGACTTTCTTGAGGAAGTCTCTCTTCTTACAGATATTGATAACCTGGACGAGAGCTCAGACAGCGTTGTACTTATGACCCTGCATAATGCCAAAGGGCTTGAATTCCCGGTAGTTTTTATAATAGGGATGGAAGAGGGCATATTTCCGCACTCAAGAAGCATGAACAGCCTTGAAGAGCTTGAAGAAGAAAGAAGGCTCTGCTATGTGGGCATTACAAGGGCGATGAAAAAAGTATACCTTACCTGCTGCCTTTCGCACAGTATATACGGGGAGTCAAATTATATGGCAGCTTCAAGGTTTTTAAAAGAAATACCCGGGCATCTGCTGATTGATGAAAACAAAAAAGAAAATGAAAGGATTTCATCAGCATATGTTTCTGAAAGGGGCAGAAGGCTTAAGGAAGACAGCTACAGCATAGGAGATCTTGTAGAGCACAGGATGTGGGGAAGGGGTCAGGTCCTGAATATAAAAAAGCTTAAAAGTGATACCGAGCTTGATGTAAATTTTTCAAGTGTCGGACTCAAACATCTTCTTGTAAGTTTTGCCCCTCTTCAGAAGGTGGAAAAGAGATAATTTATTAAAAAATGAATTAAATGAAGGAGTTTGTCATGGAAATCTTTGGCAGGGAAATATCAAAAAAAGAGATAGTGGAAAGGACCGGAGACATAAGCCAGCTGGGGGGAGTTAAATACTACCAGTTTATGGACGGTACAAGCCGGGGCGTAAGGGCTGTAGATATAAAAAGCCCCTGCGGGCTCGACTTTACGGTTCTTCCCGATAGGGGAATGGATATTTCAAATCTTTTCTACAACTCTGTCCCGATAGCGTGGAGGTCCGCTACCAGGGAAACTTCTCCTGTATATTATGAAAGCAGGGGATTGGAATGGCTCAGGACTTTTAACGGCGGTCTTCTAACCACCTGCGGTCTTACCAATACCGGACCCCCGTGCGTTGATAACGGAGAAGAGCTTGGACAGCACGGAAGAATTTCCAATATTTCCGCAGAAAAGGTACTTGCAGACGGCTGCTGGGATGGTGACAGGTACATGATGTGGGTTCAGGGAAAGGTAAGGGAAGCAAGTGTCTTCGGCAATAAACTTGAACTTACAAGGAAAATAATTACCTGGATGGACGAGCCTAAAATTATTGTAGAAGACACCGTTGAAAATATCGGGGGAGAGACATCACCCCTTATGGTACTCTACCATGTAAACATAGGCTTTCCGGTCCTTGACAAGGGTTCAGAACTTCTGGAATCAAAAGCCCGGGTAACTCCCAGGGACGGTGAAGCAAAAGACGGCTATGAGGATTTCAATAAGTTCTCATCTCCCATAAGGGGCTATAAAGAGAAGGTATATTTTCATGATATAAGTGCCGACAGTGAAGGATATTCAAATGTTGCCATGGTAAATGAGGGTTTCAACAATGGAGAGGGCATAGGGTTCTGGATGAGATTTAAAAAA
>CAZLXJ010000019.1:0-9076 GCA_964563645.1 uncultured Actinomycetota bacterium
TATGTCAGCAGTTATTAAATTACTTATATGGTACCTGATATCCATCATTGGCATATCTGTACCAAATAATGCCCTCCCTCTCCCGGTTCTATTGATAACTTTTTTAAATACAGGCGGATAAAAGCAGTCTCCTGAAAAATCCATATAGAGTGTTTCATATTTTTTTACAAGCTCTATTACTTCATCATAAAAATCTGCTTTACCTCCTGAATGGACCAGCAATACTTTCAATTTGGGAAAATTATTCAGCACGCTTTCAAATAGAAGGGGATTACCATAGAACTGTTTAGGATTTTCAGTATAAGGGCTCCATGTATGTGCAGCAACAACAATATCATTTGCAACAGCATATTCCCATAAAGGATAGTATTTTTTATCATCAAGGGTTACTTCAGAGCCTACAGAATACATTTTTATACCAGCAAAATTTATCTTATTCTTGTATTTTTCAATTACTTCTATTGACTTTTCTGATTGCTCCAAGATATATACTAATTGCCAGTATATTGTCTCCTTAAACTTTTTTTGCATTTCAAGCACTTTCTCTATCTGGGCATCAAGATCGCCAAATATCCCTATTATTGGAGAACATATGGCATATTTAACATTTAATTTTTTTTCAAGTTCTATTACCCTGTCATCACTATAATTATAATAAAGTGTATTTGCTGCTACTCCCAGATGCATGTGTGAATCTATTATTTTGAATTTTTTTAATTCTTCTTCTATATTTATCCTAGACAATTTCTATGCCTCCTATTATTGAATTTATATTATTAAAAGCTATATTCTTTTTATCAGATTCTTTTATATTTGCCAGAATTATTCTATTTGTATTTATTTCTACGGGAAGATCAGGGTAATTGGTCCCAAATATTAATCTTTCAGAACCAAACCTTTCCACATAATGTTCTATCTGGTCATATAACAAAAGTCCGCTTACCTCCAGGTATAGATTTTTATATTTTTCCAGTAGTGGAAAATAGATACGGCTAAACATACATTGTTTTAAAGTTGTTTCCAGTATTAAAGGCATATCTTTGTTCTCAGACAATATTTTTTCAAGTACATCTATGTCAAAATATTTATTTCCTGTTATATCCAGCTGTTTCAGGTCGATCATAATAGGAAAATGTCTTTCAGAAAGTACTTCATATATTTTCTTTAGATAGTGGTCATTTATATAGAATATTTGTCTTTTTGGAAACAGCCTGAAAAGCCTGACTCCCTTTGCATACATATCATTTACATATTTTTTTATATCATATGTGAAGTATGTATCGGTATTTATCACCAAGCCATAGTAGAGGCCCTCGATCTTTTCAATAATACCTGACTTAAGCAGCTTTTCATTACCAATATTCCAATCATATCCATATGCTAATTTACTGGTGATTATCACGTTTTTTATATCATTATCATCTAGTTTCTGCCTGATTATTTCTATGCCGGCTTTTTTTTCATCATCATCATATAAATTACTGCTTATATAAAATTTACTACTATCAAGCCAGTGATTTGCATCAAAAAAATCAATCATTATTTTACTCCCCTTATGGTAGGTTATTAACTTACAATCTTAATTTAATATCTTTCTTTTTAGCTCCAGGTAATATAGGAAATTTTCATATGTCACTCCAGGCTGCACAGTATGGTCTACAGTTGGAATATATCCTCCTTCTTCAACTATTGGATCTATATGTTTAATTACAGCTTCAATATCTTTTTTGCTTTTTGCTAGTTCTCTTTTATCAACGCCGCCCCACATCGAAAAAGACTTGCCAAATTTTTTTCTAAGGTAAACAGGATCCATTCCCGCAGCTACTTCTAGTGGTGCAAATCCATCTAACCCAGATTCAAGGAATAATGGTACTAATTTTTCAAAATTTCCATCTGTATCGACAAAAACCAGTTTCACACCATGATTTTTTAGTAAACTTATATATTTTTTATAGTGTTCTAAAAAAAATTTTTTGAATACATCGGGGGATATAAGAGGTCCAGTCTTGTAGCATAAGTCTTCATGTAATATGACAATATCGAAATCTACTTCATCTAATGCTTTTTTAACAAGCTTGACTATATACTCTGTTAAGAAATCCAAACATTCATGTATCAGTTTTGGGTCATCATAGAACATGCAAGAAAGTGCCTCGGTCCCCATCCATTCTCTGAGCATACTGTAATAGCCAAAAATAACTCTTGGAGGAAATAGGCTCAAAGGTTTTGATGTGCCCGAAGCCTCTCTTTTAACCTTGTCCCAGTTATCAGGGTATCTTTCTATAAGATTTCCTTTAAAACCTTTACTATAGCTTAAAAATGACTTTCTGTCTGTTACGGGAAAGCTCAGATATTGATCCATAGACATACTTGTCTCGCCAACAAATCCTTCTTTAAGTCTTTTCCTTATTCTGCCTATTTCATCCTTAAATACTACCACTCTTTCGTCTTCCTCGATTACTTCTTCTTCCATAAATGGATACGGTAATACTGTTTCAATATCTATCCAATCTACACCATCCATTCCAAAAAATTCATTTCCTCCGAATAAAAGACCATCTTCCGTTGCATCTTCAGGCATCCCCTGTTTTATCCATTCTGCTCTTGTCTGTTCCCATAAACCAATCTCCATACAGGAAACTCTATCTACACCCTTATATTTCAAAGCATTAATAAATCTTTGTTTTTGGTCCATTAATTTATGCGCTTTCCTTTTTGTATTTAATTTAAGCTTACTCTCAATCGATTAACTGAGATTTTACCAGGATTAATTCTTTTATATTTCAATATATAATAATGACTTAGACTTATCCTAGTGCTCTACAAAAACACCACCTGTTATCATCTTAACTATTTCATCTATATCTGTTTTATCTTTTTCCTTTTCGCCTACTTTTTCTCCTAATCTCAATACGGCAAACCTATCTGCTACCTTAAAAGCATGTTCAAGATTATGAGTAATGATTATTACTGAAATACCTTTTTCCTTACATGTTTTTACAAGATCAAGAATATGCCCGACCTCTTTTACGGCCATTGCTGCTGTGGGTTCGTCCAATATTATTATCTTTTTTCCAAATGCTGTTGCTTTGGCTACCGCAACGGACTGTCTTTGTCCACCAGATAAAAACTCTACCAGCTGCTTGACATTAGGTATATTTATCCCAAGAGTATCTAATATTCTTTTAGATTCCTTTTCCATTAATCCAAGCCGTAAAAATTTTAATATTCCCCAGAGTGCTGATTTCTGGATTTCTCTTCCAAGAAATAAATTATCTGTTACGCTTAGGCTATCTACCAGAGCTAGGTCTTGATATACTGTCTCTATTCCACTTAATTTTGCATCCATCGGACAATTAAAGTTAACTTTATCTTCGTTTAGGTGTATCTCTCCACCATCCGGCAGATAGGCTCCAGATATGATCTTGATAAGGGTAGATTTACCTGCCCCATTATCACCGACTATTGCTAATACTTCGTCTTCGTAAAGATTCAGATCTACATTTTTTAGTGCTACTAATGCTCCGAATCTTTTAGTAATACCTCTGCAGCTTAAAATTATTTTTTTATTCATTTAAGACCTTTCTTAAAAAAGAAATTTTGCTTTTAAACTATTTTTATTAATGAAATAATCATTTAAAACGGTTATATTGGTTATTAATAAAAAATCTAAGTAACTTATCAATATTTAAAACCGCCTCCACGAATTACATTTACAAAAATAGCTATAATAATTATCGAGCCTCTTACAATCATCTGCCAATAAGTCTGTATCCCCATTATTGTCATACCATTTTGTATTATAATTATTACGACAACCCCCAGTATTGTTCCAGTCAGCCTTCCTTTACCACCACTCAAGCCAATTCCGCCCAAAAGAACCGCTGCAATTATATCAAGTAATGCGGTTGAGCCTGTATTCGGCTGAAATGAGGCAAGCTGGGTCAATAACAGAAACCCTCCTAGGCCTGCAGTCAATCCTGAGATCATCAAAGCTCCGAACCTAATTTTTTTTAGATTAACACCTGATAAAAATGAGGCTTGACTATTTCCACCAACTGCATATATATACCTGCCAAATCTTGTGTATTTTAATACTATAAAAATTATCAAGTAGACACCTAACATTATTAGAAAGGTTATTGGTATTTCCAGTAAAGAGCCTCTTCCAATAGACATATATATGTCCTTGGTCTCCGGAGCAACTGAAAGAGTCCTAGAATTTGTAATCATATATGTCAATCCTCTAAAAACCATCCCTGTAGCTATAGTGCCTATAATTGGATTTATCTTCAGCACAGTAACAATAAAACCATTTACTGCTCCTAAAAGGAGCCCGGCTAGAATAGCAAACAAAAAAACAAAACCTATATCCCATCCAGCCCTATCCAATAAAACACATGCAGAGCCTACAAAAGCAAGAATAGAATATTGGCTAACATCCAGCATTCCAACAATTAGGGCAACAGAACAGCCTACAGCCATTATCCCCATCACGGACATACGTTGTCCTATATTAAGAAAATTATTAAAAGTGAAAAAGTATTTTGAGGTTGAGCTAAATAAAATCATTAATAATATTAAAGCTATTAACAGACTTATTTGTGTGCCCCAATTCCTGTTAATTTCAAGAATATTCTTTTTTACATTTTTCACGCCTACTCCCTTATTCAATAAAGAGAAATTAATAATCATAAAAACTATTTTTATTTATTCCTTAAACAACTTTTAAAAAAACAGAGTTCTAACTAAAATTTTATTTAACTAAGACAACAGTACCTAAAATTTCTCTTTAGTAGTTAAAACCCTGTCTTTTCTTATTCACAAAAGTATCTGAACTTGTAAACTAAAATTATTTATTCTGGATAATATTCCTCTATATTATCTTTTGTTATAGCAATATGGTCTAGGCCCACTTTCATAGGCACATATCTACCTTCAAGAATATCAATTGCCATAGGAATTACTTGACTACCATATGTTTCAGGTGCATATGCTGCAGAAGCAATCCAAACATCTCCACCGCCTCCTCTTAAATGATCCTGGAAGGGAGTATCTGCACCATGTGATATTATTAGACAATCTTCAGTTCTTAAAGAACCTTCAACACCGGCAAAGGCTCCGGCACCAGTCTCATCATTTATACACGCTATTAAAATATGATTAAAATCAGGATGGGAGGTTAAAAAGTCTGTCGTAAAATCTCTAGCCATTGCTGTTTGCTCTCCTTCAGAATTAAACCTGAAAAGATTATCTTCTCCTGGAAATTGGACCTCTTCTGAATCCCTGAAATAATCCTCTACTCCCTTTACTCTATCCAGTATTATGTCGCCTCCAGCTAAATATACCAGACCTACAATTGCGTCAAGCTGTCCATCCCATTTTTCAGCTATAACTTTTTCTGCCTCTTTAGCAATGACCTGTGCAGCTTTATATGAATCAGCTCCAAAATAATATGCACCCTCATATACTGCATCCATGGCAATCATTTCGACTCCAGCATCCTGGCACATCTCCAGCATTGTTGCACCAACTTCTGGTACCCAATTAAAATCAATTATCAAATCTGCTCCCTGATCAATTAATATCTGGGTATTTGATATCATCCTTTCGCCATCCATCTCAGATTCAGTATACAAGAATTTTACATTATATTCCTCGCAGGCTTCTTCTATACTATTACTGACCTTTGCACAAAATTCATGTGAGCTCTGATAATTATTGAATCCGATTATCCATTCTTTGGTTGCAACACCAGAAGGTGTGTATTCTTCTACTTCTACTTCCTCGGCAATTTCTTCAGTAGTCTCTTCTGTGACTTCTTCCTCTTCAGCTTCTTCTTCTGCAGTCTCTTCTATGACTTCTTCTTCTGAAGCTTCCTCTTCTGTAGTCTCTTCGGCAGCTTCGGTCTTGCATCCAGCTAGTGAAAAGCTGGCAACTATTGAGATCACCAAAACTATCATCATTAACCATAATAAAATCTTCTTCATCATTCCTCCTAAATAATTTACTTTGTCCTTTTAATCAAATATAATCCTATTCGAGATTTGTTATAGCTGAATACCTGTGCAGTATTTAGTTTTAAACAAATCTCATTTTTATGTCATGTGCACCTCCTCTATTTTTTCAGGTAATTTTTATACCTGTAGATTTTCTTGATTTATTATTCTTGCCTCCTTCCTTACAAAAGCATGGACAAACTTAATGAAAGGTTTCTGGTATCACTAATATAATATATCGTATCCGAAATATTTGTCAAGTATTTAATATCCTTGGATTAAATATTCTTAACTTCAAAATCATCTTTTTTTAATACTCCCATTTTCCTCCTTATGCTGTTACCCACTACTTCCGCCTGTGAATCTTCTATATCCTTAAGGATCTTGTTGAACCTGGTATAGCCGCTATCATAATCAGCCTTCCAGTCTTTATCGAATTCACCATTCTTAATATTATATAAGGCTTTCCTTATCCTTTCCTTTACCTCACCGTCTATTATCTTTGGGCCCACCGTTACTGCCCCATAGGCTGCAGTAACTGATATCCTTTTTAACATCCCGGCTATACCGAATTTATATATTAAGTCTGTTGTCAGTTTCGACTCATTTATAGCTTCATAGAATGCCACATTCTGGTCATAGCCTTCTTCTGTCATCACCTCATAGACTGTCCTTAAAAGTGCCGTAATAGCTCCCCAGGCGCAGTGTTCACCTAAAAGATCAGTGATGGTCTCTTCCTCAATATTGGTCTCCTGCACCCCGACCCTGGTAAAGCCTACCGCCTTACAGATTGCCAGTCCCCTATCCCAGGCTTCTCCTGTAGCATCCTGGTGTATAGCCAAAAGACCCGGGACACCAGTTCCTTTCTCATATTCCTTCCTTACCGCAGAGCCTGGGCTTTTTGGAGCTGCTACTACTGCATCCACGCCTTCCGGAGGGTCAATATGGCCGTAATAGAAGTTAAAGGCACTGGAAAGACAGATAAGGTCGCCTTTATCATGTTCGGGCTTTATAATCTCATTATAAGTATCCGCCAGCCTATAGGCCATATCCGGTACCTGGAGATTAAACACCTGGGCCTCTTTTGCAGCCTCTTTGATGGTAACAACCTTAAAGCCGTCCTTCTCAGCTCTCTGCCATTCTTCTGTATCCTTATTTGCACCGACAATTACTTTTAACCCGGAATCCCTCATGTTTAGAGCCTGTGAGGTGCCCTGTGTGCCGTACCCAACTGCAGCTAAAGTCTTATCCATAAAAAGGTCCAGATTTGCATCCTCATTCATATATAATCTTTTTTCCATTATCTTTCCTTTCCAGTTTTAAATATTACCCAATAATTTCTTTACTTTTTTGACTATCTTTTCCGTATCCGGAATAACTTGCTTTTCAAGTGATTCTGCATATGGCATCGGTGTCTCTAGCCCTCCGATCCTTGCGGCTGGAGCATCAAGATAGTCAAATGCATCCTCGACTATCCGGGACACTATCTCACCGCCGATACCTCCTCTTTTACAGGCTTCGTGGACTACCAGCAATCTTGACGTCTTCTTTACTGAATCTGATATGGTATCAATATCAAGGGGACAAACTGACCTTATATCCACTACTTCTACCGATATTCCTTCTTTTTTAAGTTCGGCTGCTGCTTCCAGTGACTTGGGGACCATATATGATACGGCAGCAATGGTGATGTCACTGCCCTCCATTTTTATATCTGCCTTTCCTAATGGAAGAGTATAATCTTCTTCCGGTATACTGCCTTTGGTGTTATAGAGGATTGCATTCTCAATAAACAGTACTGGGCTATTATCCCTTATGGAGCTTTTCAGAAGACCTTTAGCATCATAAGGACTCGAGGGCATGACAACCTTGAGACCGGGTACATGTAAAAACCATGCCTCAAGACTCTGGGAATGATGGGGACCTTTTCCCCTGCCCCCGCCTCCCTGGGTACGGATGACAAGCGGCAGCTGGACCTGGCCATTTGATATATACCTTATCTTAGCTATCTGGTTTACCATCTGGTCCATCCCGATGGTTATAAAATCAAGATACATCAACTCTGCTACCGGCCTTAGTCCCATCATGGATGCACCGCATGCTGCTCCTACTATGGAACATTCAGCAATGGGTGTCTGCCTTACTCTTTCATTTCCATATTTTGCCAGAAGTCCTTCTGTTGCATGAAACACGCCCCCCTGGGGACCGATATCCTCTCCCATCAGGAAAACTTTATTATCCCTGGTCATCTCTTCATCCAGGGCTTCCCTTACTGCCTGGACATATGTTACTTCCTTCATCTATATCCCTTCCTAATAAACATATTCCAGCACTGTATCCGGTTCCGGACTATTGCTGGCCAGTGCAAATTCTTCTGCATCGCTTATCTTATTTTTTATTTTGCTATCGATCACATCTATCTCTCCTTCAGTCAGGATACCTTGCTCCTTTAAGGATTTTTTATACCTCAATATGGGACATCTCTTCCTCCACTGCTTTACCTCTTCTTTGGTCCTGTAGACACAGGGATCACCCAGATGGTGTCCTTCCCATCTGTAGGTCTTACATTCTATGAGGGTGGGGCCGCTTCCTTTTCTGGCCTTTTCTACTGCCTTGGTAACCTGTTTATAGACTTCGAGGACGTCATTTCCATCAATTCTTATCCCTTTTATCCCAAAAGAAACAGCCCTGTCTGAGATATTTTCAATTGGTATCACATCCTGGTATGGTGTTGTATCGCAGAAATGGTTATTTTCACATATAAAAACTACCGGCAGGTCCCATATGGCAGCCATATTTAAGGCTTCATGGAATGATCCTTCATTAGAAGCACCTTCTCCAAAAAAGCATAAACAGACACTATCCAGTTTCCTTAACTGTATTCCAAGCCCGACCCCTGTGGCAATTGGTATCCCGCCGCCGACTATGCCGTTTGTACCCATAACACCCGAAGCTATATCGAATATATGCATGGAGCCGCCTCTGCCACCGCTGCAGCCGCTTTCCTTGCCAAGTATCTCGGATAACACTTTTTTCTCGTCCGAACCTTTTGCAATACAGTGTCCATGTCCCCTGTG
>CAZLXJ010000020.1:0-20754 GCA_964563645.1 uncultured Actinomycetota bacterium
CTTTTAGGAAAAAACAATGATCGGGAGTAGTTGAAATGGTCGTGCCAAAGAAGGCAAATAAATTTGGAGGAAGCAGCAGCCACCAGAAGGCTATTATGAGGAATCTTGCTATTTCATTATTTGAGAATAGAAGGGTTGTGACCACCCTTCCCAAAGCAAAACTTCTCAGGAGCCTGGTGGATAAATTGATCACTATTGCCAAACAGGATACCCTTGCATCCAGGAGAAACTGTATAAGGTTGCTTGGAAATACTGATGCTGTAAGGAAGCTTTTTAATGAAGTGGCTCCGGGGATGTTTTCCAAGTCAAGCGGCTTTACAAGGATAGTGAAGTACAAAAAGAGGCCGGGTGACTGCGCCCAGCTGGTTATAATGGAACTGATAGAATAAGTATTGATGCCGGCAATTCCGGCACCCATGTTATTTTGAAAATTAAAAGGAAGCCGTACCATGAATAAATATATTGCTGTCATAGAATATGACGGGACCGGGTTTAACGGCTTCCAGGCACAGCCGGAAGGTACCAGGACAGTACAGCAGGAATTGACAGATGCAATTTCCGGTATATTGAACAGCCCCATAGCCATAGGTTATGCTGGAAGGACTGATGCCGGAGTGCATGCAAAAGGGCAGGTAATAGATTTTAATACGGAAAAAGAGATTGACCTGTACCGGTTTAAATGGTCCTTAAACAGCGTTTTGCCCGGAGATATAGCGGTTTCCAGGATGGAAAAGGCGAAGCCGTCATTCGATCCCAGGCGGGATGCAAGGATGAGGGAATATATATACAGGGTAGTAAATGCTGATCATCACAGTGTTTTCCTGAAAAGGTACAGCATACTTGTCAACAGGGAACTAAAACTGGAAGTTATGAAGAAAACTGCCGGATTGTTTGCAGGGGAGCATGATTTTGCTCCTTTTGCCAGTCCCAGCGTAAGCCGGGAGTATACGGTAAGGAAAATATTCCGGTTTGATATTGCGGTAAAAGACGGGGGACTGCTGGAATTTATAGTGCAGGCAAATTCATTCCTGTACAATATGGTCCGGATAATAGCAGGTATTATCCTGGGGGCCGGCAGGGGCGAAATAGATATAGGCAGGGTGAAAAAAGCCCTTAAGACAGGCGAGGGAAATTTTTCTTCCAGCATGGCGCCTGCAAAGGGCCTGACACTGAACAGAGTGGAGTATTGATATTTAACGGAGGAACTAATGGTGACCTTAGGTACTAAGACATTTAATTTAAAAAAAGAAGAAATAGAACGGAAATGGTATGTAGCGGACGCTGCAGACCAGGTCCTGGGAAGGTTTGCTGCTGAGATCGCAAAGAAACTCAGGGGGAAAGACAAACCAACCTTCAGTCCCCATCTGGACTGCGGCGATTTTATAATTGTCATAAATGCAGAGAAGATACGGGTAAAGGGCGGAAATAAGCTGCGGGACAAAAAATATTACAGGCACTCAGGCTATATAGGGAATCTAAAGGAGACCAGCCTGGAAAAGATGATGGAAAAAGATCCCACATTTGTGGTAAGGAATGCAGTAAGGGGCATGATACCCCATAATATTCTCGGCAGGATGGTACTCAGGAAATTAAAGGTATATAAAGGCGCGGAACATCCCCATGCAGCGCAAAAACCGGAAAAATTAGATCTGTAAAGGAGTTATAAGTGGCTGAAAAAGTTAGCTATTATGCTACAGGCAGGAGGAAAAATGCAGTGGCCAAGGTCAGGCTTATCCCCGGCGGGGGAAAGATAACTGTTAATGAAAAAGACCATAAGGAATATTTCCACAGGGATGCCCTTGTCATCATGATCGCCGAACCTATGAAACTGACAAATACCGATACTGCATATGATGTAGTAGCCCGTCTGAGCGGCGGGGGAATAACCGGACAGGCAGGAGCATTAAGGCATGGCATATCACAGGCACTGCTTGAGATAAATGAAGAATACCGGGCCATACTCAAACCTGAAGGGTTTCTTACCAGGGATTCCAGGGAAAAGGAAAGAAAGAAATTCGGTCTCAAGAAGGCAAGGAAGAGGCCCCAGTTCTCCAAGAGATAAAGATGTATCTCTTATGTATTTTCCCAGGTTAAAAATCGATACTGGCAGGATATCGCATAATGCAAAGACTATTAACGACCGGTGTACCGGAAAAGGTATATCGGTCGTTGGCGTTACCAAGTGCATACTTGCCCATAAGGAGATCACTCCATTACTGGTCAATGCAGGCATCAGGACTCTGGCCGACAGCAGGCTGGTAAATATACGCAGGCTTTCAGAGTCATTAAGAGATCCTTTAAGAGTGATGATGCTCCGGACCCCCATGCCCGGCGAGGTGGAAGAATTGGTCAATATCTGCAGCACCAGCCTGAATACCCAGTCACAGACAGTGGAGCGAATAGCAGAGCAGTGCAGCCGGTACCAGGTACACCATGACATAATAATAATGGTAGAAATAGATGATGAAAGAGAGGGACTCCTGCCGGAACAGGTCCCGGGATTCTGCCGGGACATCATGGGAAAAAGCAAATACCTCCATATCAGGGGGCTGGGTACAAATGCCCGCTGTATAACATCAAATGGCCCTACCAGGGAGAGCATTGATATACTGGTCAGCCTTAAAATGGAGCTTGAGCATACCCTGGGTCTCAGGATGGATATATTATCCGGAGGAAATTCAAGCATCTGGGATATGATCGAGTCCGGAGGCCTTCCTCCCCAGGTGAACCAGGCAAGGATGGGAGAGGCTATTTTTCTGGGGCATGAGACGGCAGGCTGGCGGGACATAGAAGGCCTTTACCAGGATTGCTTTGTCCTGGAGGCATGCATAATCGAAGTAAAGAAAAAAGCCAATATCCCCTACAGGCTGATACTGGCCCTGGGTCTCCAGGATGCCAGGCTGGGGGACCTGGAAGTTTTAGACAAAAGGCTCATACCAGGGAGCCAGAGCAGCGACCATACCATGCTGGACATCAGTGGAGTTGCCGGATCAGGACCCGGGGAAAAAGATTTTCCTAATTTCCGGGTTGGCGGTATAATCTCTTTTAATTTAAATTATTTTGGTTTACTGTCTTGTATGACATCGCCTTTTGTTCAGAAGGACTTTATTTAGCGGCAGTAACATCGGAAAAGGAAAAGATGAAAGACTTGAGAACATTATTCGGAACAGACGGTATAAGGGGGATGGCCAATAAGGAGCTAACTGCCGAGCTGGCGTTAAAAGTGGGAAGGGCCGGAGCCAAATTCCTGGCCAGTGGTAAAACCCCCCCGGGGATAATAATTGGAAGGGACCCCAGACCTTCCGGCGATCTCCTTAAATGCGCGCTTTCTTCCGGCATACTTTCTACCGGCTGCGATGTCATAGACGCAGGGATCATTACTACGCCTGCAGTAGCACTGCTGACAAAGATACTTGACCTGGATGGCGGAGTGGTGATATCGGCATCCCACAATCCCCTGGAGGATAACGGCATCAAGTTTTTTGCCCGAAAAGGCCAGAAACTTTCTGATGAACAGGAAAAGAAGATAGAAGACTATATAAACGAGGAACATGGTCATGATATGCTGCCCACAGGCACAGGAGTGGGCAGGATAAAGGTACTGGAAGAAGCCAGCCAGATATACCTGGATCATGTCTGTAAAAGTTTTAATATGGACCTTGCGGGTCTGAAGATCGTCCTGGACTGCGCCAATGGCGCCACATCGCTTCTGGCAGGACAAGCCCTTAAAAGGAAGGGGGCAGACATTATAGCCCATAACACGGATCTATCCGGGAGTCTTATTAACAAGGATTGCGGTTCCACTCATCCTGAAGCCCTGTCGAAGATAGTTGTAAAGGAAAAAGCCAGCCTGGGGTTTGCCTATGATGGCGATGGGGACAGGTTAATAGCCTGTGACAGCAGGGGCAATATTCTTGACGGGGACAGCATCATCGCTTTCTGTGCCATAGATATGGCGGAGAAAGGAATGCTTAAGAACAATACTGTAGTGACTACCGTGATGGCCAATATGGGTTTTGACAGGCTGCTTTCAAAATATGGTATAAAGGTACTCAAGACTCCCGTGGGGGACAGATATGTGCTTGAGGAGATGACCCGGACCGGAAGCGCGCTGGGAGGGGAGCAGTCGGGCCACATAATCTTTTCAGGACTGAGCCCTACCGGGGACGGTATCATCAGCAGCCTGGAATTTTTAAATGCCCTGGCACGCAGCAAATATGATATCGACAGTATCTATGACCTGGTACCTCGGTTTCCCCAGCGGCTCAGGAATATAAGGGTCAGGGACAAAAAGAGTGTTATGGAATCAGAGGAAATTCAGGAGAAGGTCCTAGAGATGGAAGGATTCATGGGTGGAAATGGGCGCATCGTACTCAGGCCTTCGGGTACGGAACCGCTTATAAGGGTCATGGTAGAAGCCGAAGACATGAAAATGGTAGACTATGTGATAGAAGAATTTACCCGTTTGATCGAAGACAGCCGGCAAAAACAGCCATAAAGCCCGTCCGGCAATAAAGCTGGAGCCAGATAAAAGGAAAGGATAAAGAATGTGCGGAATAGTCGCTTATATCGGCAGCAGGGATTGTAAAGATATACTCATAAACGGCCTAAAAAGACTGGAATACAGGGGTTATGATTCAGCAGGTCTTTCCATCCTGGAAAATGAAGCAAAGGGCAGCGGGCCCAGGATAAATACTGTCAGGGAAGCAGGGAAGATAAAGGAGATGGAAGCCCTGGCAAGGGAGTCAGGGATAAGGGGAAACCTGGGGATCGCCCATACCAGGTGGGCCACCCATGGTGAGCCCACAAAAGCAAATGCCCATCCCCACAGCGACTGCACGGGAAAGATATCCGTCATACATAACGGCATCATAGAGAATTTTGAGGAGTTGAGGGAAGATCTTATAAGTAAGGGACATAAGTTCACCTCCGATACTGATACCGAAGTCCTGCCCCATCTTCTGGAGGAATATTATGAAGGCAGCCTGCTGAATGCCATGCAGAAACTCTTAAAGAGCATAAAAGGCTCAGGCGCTATTGTTGCCATATCTGCTGACCATCCAAATGAGATTATGGGAGCCAGGATAGCCAGCCCCCTTATTGCCGGCATATCAAGGGACGGCAATTTCCTGGCCTCCGACATGCCGGCCGTACTGGAGCATACCAGGAACTTCCTGGTAATAAATGATTATGAGACAGTGAGGCTCACCAGGGAAAAGGTGGAGATATTCGACCAAAAGGGCAGGCAGGTGGAGAGAAAGCCTTTCAGGGCAAACTGGAACATAAGCAGTGCCGAAAAAAGCGGCTATGAAGATTTTATGCTGAAAGAGATCTTCGAACAGCCTTACGGGGTAAAGGAGACCATGAGGGGAAGGCTGGTAAACGGCGAGCTTGATTTTGACGAGCTCAACCTGGCCGAAGGGCAGATAAAGGACCTGAAGAAAGTCCAGATAATCGCCTGCGGAACATCATACCACGCTGCCCTTATAGGGAAGCAGGTAATAGAGAAGTGGGCAAAAATACCTGTGGAAGTGGATTATTCCTCCGAATACAGGTACAGGGACCCCCTGGTGGAAGAAGGATGCCTTTTTGTCGCCATAACCCAGTCAGGCGAGACCATCGATACCCTGGCCGCCATAAGGGAAGCAAAATCCAAGGGCGCAAAAGTGATGGCCATAACCAATGTGGTGGGAAGCACCATCGCCCGCGAATCTGATTCAGTGATATATACCCACGCAGGTCCGGAGATCGGGGTATGCGCTACCAAGACTTTTACCGCCCAGATAATGGTGATGTACCTTATGGGGCTTTATTTCGGCAAAGTCAAAGGCCTTTTAAACAAAAGGCAGTACCAGAAGATAATCAAGGAGCTGCACAAGATAACCGATAAGATACAGGATATCCTGGACAGGGCGCCTGAGATAAAGAAAATAGCAGACCATATATACAGGAAGACCTGCTTTTTATTCCTGGGAAGGCTATATGGATTTCCCGCCGCCCTGGAAGGAGCGCTTAAGTTAAAAGAGATATCATACATCCATGCGGAAGGGTATCCGGCAGGAGAGATGAAGCATGGTCCCATAGCCCTTACCGACAGGAATACTGCAGTAGTGGGGATAATGCCCCGGGGCCCGGTCTATGATAAGATACTTTCCAATATCCAGGAAGTTAAGGCAAGGAAAGCTTCCATAATCTCCATAGTGTCAAAGGGGGATGAGAACACAGCCAGATATGCTGACTATGTTTTCCATGTACCTGAGACCCTGGATGAGCTTTACGGCATAATCACCATAGTCCCCATGCAGCTTTTGTCATATTATATCGCCAAGAACCTGGGCAGGGATGTGGACCAGCCCCGCAATTTGGCAAAAAGCGTAACCGTGGAGTGATATCTTGGAAGTCTATGGAGTAGGTACGGATATCATAGAGGTGGAAAGGATTGCCGCCGCTATCAAAAAAAACGGCAGCTTCCTGAAGAAAGTCTACACCGGATCCGAGATAAAATACTGCCAGGGCAAGGAAAAAGGCAAATACCCCAGCTTTGCTGCCCGGTTTGCCGCCAAGGAAGCCGTGGCTAAGTCACTCTCCGAGGGGGTAGGAAAGAATGTCTCCTTAAATGAGATAGAGCTGTCTAATACCGGCAGGGGAGCGCCATATATTACCCTACATGGGAAAACCCTTGAGTACAGCCGCAGGCTGGGCATAGAAGAGATAAAGATATCAGTATCGGCTACCGATAACTTTGCCGTGGCCTATGCCATGTCGCTTGTTGGATAAAATCTGGCAGCCCCAAGTTACAAAATTTCGAACCAAATATTAAAGGAATTAAAAAGATTATTTTCTTTATTCAAAAGGTAGAGTAAAAAGGTAAGAAAAGATAAACCAATTTTATTGACAATTGTATATTATCATGATATACATATTTTAACATGAATGTTTATAAGAAACTTGAAAAATGTACCAGTTTTCAATGGGATAAAGGAAATATAGAGAAAAATTGGCTAAAGCATAGAGTAACTCCCTATGAGTGTGAACAGTTATTTTTTAATCTTCCATTAGTGGCTCATGAAGACATTAAACACTCAGAGAAGGAAAATAGATATTATGCTTTGGGAAAAAATGATATAAATAGGTTTCTTTTTATTGTATTTACGGTTAGAGAAAATAAAATAAGAATAATATCTGCACGTGACATGAATAAGAAAGAAAAGAAGGCGTATAAGGATTATGAAAAAGATACCTAATTTTAAAAATGAAGATCATGAAAGAGATTTCTGGGAAAATGCTGATTCCTCAGAATATATTGATTGGAAAAAAGCAAGAAAAGTAATTTTACCTAATCTAAAACCATCTGTAAAAACAATATCTTTGAGGCTTCCTGAATCAATGCTTGAAGAGATTAAGCTTCTGGCCAATAAACGCGATGTACCTTACCAATCACTAATGAAAATTTTTCTGTCTGAGAGAATAGAAAAAGAGCTAAGCGCATAGGCAAATTGGTAGCGCATTCTTGGCCAGTGCGAGAACTTCTTTTTTACCATTATCCGGGCCATTACCCTTATTTATAGGCACAGTGTACTCAATTGTAGCTGTAGGATAGTCAATACAGATCCTTTTAATAAAGGACCGTATAAAGGATTTCTGCTCAAATATAGATCCCATACTCAGTATTCTGGTAAAGTCCTTTAGTGCCCTCTGGCTGCACTGGGACTTTCCGGATTTAGACTTGGTTGAGCACAGGTAATAGTGGAAGTCTCCAGACTGGGCAGAGTTTGATGAGAATGCCTTATTGCAGCGGGAACAATATATAAGGCCGTTTAGTATGTTTTCTGTCTTTAACACCCTGGGGTTTGTAATCCTTGGCCTCCTGGAATAGATCATTTTCGGGATTTTTAAAAAGTCTTCTTCGGATATTATGGCAGGGTGGCTTCCCTTTACCCTTATCACCTCATTATCGTTTACTGAAGAATTCCTGTTCCAGACAAAGGTTCCGGTATAGGTCTCATTTCTTAAGATATAGAGGATCCTGTTTTTATTCCACCTGGAAAGAGTAGGGCGCTCTTTATTTAATTTTATGGCAATATCCTTGCCTTTTAGATACAAGTGGAGCAAGCTACAGATGAGCCCTTAAAAATATTCTCTGAAGATAAAAGATTTATTACATCTTAAAAAAATAATTAAATGTTTTTATCACTATAAGAAAATCACAATGTTTAATAAATTGGGAACATTTTACTTACAATCTTACTTTTTTAAAAAAAGTAAGATGAGATCCCACATTATGGGCAGGACTCTCTGAGTATAAGTTTCGGTTTCACTAATAATCTAGGATTTTCAATTTCTTTATTCCCTATGAGCTTCAGTAGTGTACTAAAAGCAATTTTCCCCATCTCATACTTTGGCTGTGCAATAGTTGTAATCTGGGGATTATATTGTCTAGCCAAATTTATATCATCAAATCCGATTACCTGTAAATCACCAGGAACATTAATATTTTTTACTTTAGCAGCTTTTATAACTTCAATTGCCAGAACATCGCTACCAGTAATTATTCCTTCCGGTCTTTTTTTCATCTCTAGAAGCCTTAAAGCATCCTTGTATCCACTTGCCTGATCAAAATTATCCAGTATTATATATTCTTTATTAACCTTTAGATTTTTATCTCTAAATGCTTTTTCAAAACCCTTTAATTTTTCTTTTGTCGGTATGAAGTTTAAAGATCCTCCCAAAAAAGCGATTCTTTTTAGTCCCTTATTTAGCATATGTAGGGCAGCCATATATCCAGCCTTCTTTTCGTCAATTCTAACGAAGGGAATATCAAGATTTTTTACCATTCCGTTTACAAAGATTGTTGGAATTCTTTCTGATTGCAGATAAAAATAATGTTCAAAACTTCCGTCATACTTACTCATTTCAGTGGCAATAAATATGAATCCATCAACTCTTTTATTAAGTAGGTTTTTTACAAACTTGGATTCCTTAACCGGTGATGAATCCGTATTGCATAAAAATACAGTATAATCCATGGTAAATGCCTCATCGCTTATTCCTTTGGACATTTCCGAAAAGACAGGATTTATAATATCTGGAATTAGTAGTGCTATGGTCCTGCTTTCCTGTTTGGCAAGACTTCTGGCAAAAAAATCTGGTCTGTAGTCTAGTTCCTCAATAATCTTAAGCACCCGTTTCCTTGTAGAGTCTTTTACAAATTCGCTGTTATTTAAGACTCTGGAAACAGTTGCTATTCCTACACCAGCTTTTTTTGCTATATCATATATGGAAAGCCTTTTTTTATTTTCTTTCATTTTTCTTTAAAACAGCTTGCATTAAAATTTTTTAGTGGTAAAATTATTAACAATATTGGAAACGCTTCCAGTTTATCATAAAATTTTTATAAGGAAAAGAGATTTTTTTTTAAAAAAATTGGAAACGCTTCCAAAATAGTTTTATAAATCCTTAATATGATTGGAGGTGAGATCAAAAATCTAAAAAGAAATTAAAAAAAAGGAGGTGATTTGAAGCAGTTTTAAAAAAAGAGATTTGCTTAAAGGTAAACCAACATGCGCAGTTTATTAATTTTAAACAAATCTCAATAATAATTTTAAAGAAAAAGATGTATAAAGTAAAATGAAAGAGGTGAAAAAATGAAGAGATTTTTACAATTGCTAATAGTAGCTATTATGTGCTTATCCTTATTTGCAGTTTTTTCTTTGACTGCCTGCAATGAGACAGTTCCTGCTGAAGAGGAAGTGGCAGAGGAGGAAGCCACAGAAGTAGAAGCTGAAGAAGAAAATATAGAAAATGAAGAGGAGACTGTTGAAGAGGAAGTAATAGAACCTGCGACCGTTACATTCTGGCATACCTATAATCTGGAATCCGTTGAATATATAACTTTAAGAGATGTTATAGTACCAAATTTTGAAGCCCAGTATCCTAATATAACAGTTGTAGAGCAGCAAATACCACATGAAGATCTTCATGCAAAATTGGTAACAAGTGTTGCTGGTGAAGAAGTTCCAGATATTGTGCGAATGGATATCATCTGGGTCCCAGAATTTGCTGAAATGGGAGCCTTAGCACCGCTGGATGGTTATGATACCTTTTCTTCTTTAGCAGAAAATGTATTTCCAGGTCCGCTAAATACCTGTAAATGGGGTGATAATTATTATGGAGTTCCGCTTACAACAAACACAAGAGTACTATTTTGGAATAGATCAATGTTTGAGGAAGCTGGTATCGCGGAGCCTCCGAAAACATGGGATGAATTTGCAGATGCTGCCCAAAAGCTTACCAATTCTGGCGAGACATGGGGTATTGCCATTGGGGATTGTTCTCCCTGGAATTTCCTGCCGTGGATATGGAGTGGTGGTGGGGATGTAACCGATGAAGGTATAACAACTGCTACTGGGTATATAAATGGTGAAAGCAGTGTAAATGCAGTTCAATTCATCGTAGATCTTTACAATGATGGTTTTATGTCAGATTCGATTATTGGCGGAGGTATTGGGACTCATGATGGATATGCTCAAAATATTTATGGGATGTTTACCGGTGGTCCATGGTTTTATCCTATGATCAGTGGGCAATTTCCAGATGCAGAGATAGATACTTCACTCTGGCCAGCTGGAAATGGTGGATCAATTTCAGTTATTGGAGGAGAAGATCTGGTTATATTTGATGGATCAGAGAATAAAGATGCCGCCTATTTATTTGCAGAATTCATGGTTTCTGAAGAAACTCAATTGATAATGTCGGAAACTGGACAGATACCAGTACTTAAATCTGTAGCTGATTCAGAATACATAAAAAACCATGAGTTCTATCCTCTATACATGGAACAATTAAAAACAGCAAAAGCAAGAACGGTACATCCTGGTTGGCAAAGAATGGATGATGCAATTAAATTAGGTATCGAAGAAGCAATAAATGGAGTTAAACCAGTACAAGAAGCTTTAGATGATGTAGCAATTAAAATAAATGAAATAATTGAAGAGTATAATTAGGTAGAGGAAAAAATTTAATTTATGGAAAGGGCAGTCTGTTATAATTATTTGACCAGACTGCCCTGATAATTAGAATTTGAAATAAAAAATGGTGAAGATTAAAAATTATTTCTACGAAATCTATAAAAGTAAACATATTTATTTGTTTATATTTATTCCGATAGCTCTATTTGCCACTTTTACTCTTTATCCGATTTTAAGATCTTTTTTTATGAGCTTTTTTGATTGGAAAATTACTGGTACAAGTACTTTTATAGGATTTAGCAACTATCTTAAGGCTTTTAAAGATCCGATTCTAAATCTATCATGGCGTAATACAATATTATATTGCCTGGTTACTGTTCCCGGACAAATGATTTTTGCTATGGGTGCTGCTCTTTTATTGAATCGAAAGATGAAGGGAAGAATTTTCTTTAGGGTACTATATTTCTTACCAGTGGTATCTTCATGGGTAGTAGTTTCTTTTATATTTATGTATTTATTTAATAGTCAATCTGGCCTTGTCAATTATATTTTAAAGGATATATTTCATATTACCAATCAATACTATACGTGGATGGGGAACGGTGGATCTGCATTATTTGTAATAATGCTTTTAGGAATTTGGAAGGGAGTTGGCTGGTCAATGGTAATTTTTCTTGCCGGCCTTCAGAGTGTTCCAGGAGAAATTTATGAAGCTGCTAGAATCGATGGTGCGTCTTCAATAAGACTGTTTTGGAAAATCACAATTCCGCTAATGAGAGCGCCATTAGTTTATGTTTTAGTTTTATTAATTATTGGGTCATTTCAGGTGTTTACTTCAGTATATATAATGACTGAAGGCGGTCCGATGCATCAAACAGAAGTTGTACTAACATGGTTATATACAAATGCATTTAACTATTTAAAATTGGGGTATGGCTCTTCAATAGCAGTACTTATGGCGGTTTTTATATTTATAATCAGTTTTTTACAAATTAGATTTTTGAGTAGATCAATAGAATATTAAAGAAATGATTAAACTAAAAATTTTTAAAATTTTAGCAATATACATAGTCTTATTGTTTGGAGCGATCATTACAATCACCCCTTTTTTATATATGTTCTCAACTTCTTTGAAAGAACACATATATATATTTGAAATACCTCCAAAATTTATTCCAACAGAACCAACAATACAAAATTATCTAACTGCATGGGATTCTGGAAATTTTAAACTATATTTTCTTAATAGTCTAATAGTAACTATTTCAACAGTAATACTGGTATTAATTTTTGCCTCAATGCTTGGTTATGTTTTTGCAAGATTCAAATTCCCTGGCAATAATCTGTTATTTTACACTATGCTGATAACTTTGATGGTTCCTACCTTAGTGTATATAATTCCAGAATTTATATTATTGAAAAATTTAAACTTACTAAATTCCCTTGCTGGATTGATTCTTGTTTATACTAGTTCACAGCTTGCTATGTATACTTTTCTTTTAAAGGGATTCTTTGCAGAGATTCCAAAAGAATTAGAAGATTCAGCAAAAATTGATGGGTGTAATATGATAAGGATATATTGGCAAATAATGATGCCTTTAGCAAAACCGGCTCTTGCAGCAGTTTGTATATTTTCTTTTTTAAATTCATGGGATGAGTTTGTTGTGGCATTGACTATGATAAACGATGTAGATAAAAGGACACTTCCTGTAGGTCTAATGATGTTTCAGGGCCAATATTTTTCTCAGTGGGGTCTTGTATTTGCAGCATCAATGATTGCTATAGTACCAATGATAATCATTTTTATAATATTTCAAAGATATTTTGTAAGAGGAATAGTTACTTCTGGAATGAAGGGTTAAATATTGAGTAAATTAGATGATCTATGTAGAAGAAGTATTGAAATAATTAAGAATAATCAATCAGATTTTGGATTATACGAAGCATCTCCAAATTTTAAAAATTATAAGTATTGTTGGTCAAGAGATGGTACTTTCATTGCTTATAGTATGGATATTACAAAAAACATTGATTCTTCAAGCAAGTTTTATACTGGTATAAATAAAATTGTTAAGAATAATAAAGATAAGATTAATAGATCGATAGAAGAATACAAAAATAATGGAGTCATAGATAAAAAGAATATGCTGCCCGTCAGGTTCACAATGACTGGGGAAGATACGAATACAGACTGGGAAGAATTTCAGCTGGATGGATGGGGAACATGGTTATGGGGCTTATGCAGGCATCTGGAATTTTCAGGGGAACTGGAATTAACCGAAAGCAAATTCAAGGATAGTATTGACTTATTAATACTGTATCTAAAGACGTTCTGGCAGCAACCAAATTTTGACTGCTGGGAAGAGCAAGGTAATAGAATACACCCTTCCTCCATTGCCTGTATATACGGTGGTTTAAATTCAATAGGTAATTTAAGACAAGATTCTGAAATCTTAAAGATATGTGGCCAAATCAAGGATTTTATTGTAAATAGTTGTGTTAATGGAAGCTATTTTGTCAAATATGTTGGCTCACAAGAAGTTGATGCTAGTCTTCTGTGGCTTTCTACCCCATTTGAAATGTTTTCTACTTCTGATAATTTAATGAAAGGCACAATTAATAAAATAGAAGAAGACTTGTTTAAGGGAGGCCTAAAGAGGTACAGAAATGATGAGTATTACGGGGGAGGCAGCTGGCCCTTGCTTACAGCCTGTCTTGGCTGGCATTATTTTAAAATGGGGAAATTAAGTGCCGCAGCTGAAATGCTAGAAAATATATCTAAATGTTCTGATGAGGATTTTAACCTACCCGAGCAGGTGCCAGAATGGCTAAACTATACTTCAAAATATAAATATTGGAAGAAAAAATGGGGAGATATCGCAAAACCTCTTTTATGGTCGCATGCCATGTACTTAATCCTCTATTCAATTTTAGATAAAGGAGAGCCCCTTGGAAAATGATATGCCTGAATGGGTAAAAGATTCAATATTTTACCAGATCTTTGTGGACAGGTTTTTTGATGGAAATAAAAATAATAATTACAATGTTAATTCAAGATGGGGGGAATTACCTACCAGGGAAAATTTTTTTGGCGGAGACCTTGAAGGGATATCAGCCAAAATCACTTACTTAAAAGATCTTGGCATAACTGCCATTTACCTGACACCAATATTTAAAGCGCCTTCAAACCACAAATATGACACCGAAGATTATTTGAAGATAGATCCATCCTTCGGAAATATTGACACTTTAAAAAAACTTCTTGAAATAGCCCATGACAATGATATAAGGATAATTCTGGATGGAGTCTTTAACCATACAGGCGATTATTTCTGGGCCTTCAGAGATATCATAAAAAATGGAAAAAATTCCCCATACCTGGATTGGTATTTTGTAGAGAATATACCAGTAGTGAGAAAACCCAAACCTAATTATAAGATTTTTGGTGAGGCTGAATTTTTACCAAAAATAAATTTAGAAAATCCTGAAGTAAAAAAATATATATTTGAAGTTGTAAAGTTCTGGACAAATACAGGTATTGACGGCTGGAGGCTTGATGTACCGTTCGAGATAAAAAACCATGATTTCTGGAAAGAGTTTAGATATATTGTCAAGAAAATAAAAAAAGATGCTTATCTGGTGGGAGAATTCTGGGAGGATGCTTCTCCATGGCTTGAAGGTGATGAGTTTGATGGTGCCACGAATTACAGGTTACTGGATTTGATAAAAAGTTATTTTGTCCATGCCAAGGCTGGTAAGGAAGATTTTATTAAAAATACTGAAACTATTATCAGTGATTATGGTTGGATAATAACACAAAACATGCTAAATCTGTTGGGTAGTCATGATACAAAAAGGTTTCTTACTGTATGTGATAATGATATAGAAAAGTTTAAATTAGCCCTGGCCTTTATTATGACCTTTCCTGGGGCTCCAATTGTATATTACGGGGATGAGGTTGGCATAACTGGTGATGATGATCCCGACAACAGGAGGGCAATGTTATGGGATTATGAAAAACAAAATAAAGACTTAATTAGTTTTTATAAAGACATTATTTCTATAAGAAAAAAATATAATGCCTTAAGAAGAGGTTCATTTAGATTTTTAGAAACTTCTAAAGATATTCTTGCATTTCAGCGTGAATACGACAATGAATTTATGCTGGTTCTTTTTAATAGAACTCCAAAAACCAATATTGATGTAAAAATTGAAATAGAAAATAAAAAGAGCCACACTAAGTTTAAAGACGTTTTAACTAAAAAGAAATATGATGTAAAAAATAAAATTTTAGTTTTACCGGAGATAAAGAAAAGTTCGTTCATGGTCCTAGTTGAGCTATAGCTAATAATATACTTTACAATGATAAATTATAAAGAAAATTGCCAAATATTGGAAGCGTTTCCAATAATGAATAAAAAACTGGAAGCAGTTATCTTCGATCTTGATGGAGTAATTGTAAATACCTCCAAATACCATTTTATGGCATGGCAAAAGATGGCTAAAAAAATAGGAATAAGAATCGATAAAGACTTTGAAAAACATCTGAAAGGTATTGGCAGGGCTAAATCTTTGGAAAAGATATTAGAATTTCATGGAAAGGAATGTCCAACAGGAGTAAAGAAAGAACTTATGATACAAAAGAATAAATACTATTTAGATTATATAGATAATATAGAACGGGATGCACTATTACCCGGAGCAATGCAGTGCTTAGAATTATTAAAGTTTTTGAATGTAAAAACAGTACTTGCTTCCATGAGTAAGAATACAAAAAAAGTCACTGATAAACTGGAAATAGGTCAGTATTTTAACTTTATCATAGATTCAAAAAATATAAAGGAAAGCAAGCCAGATCCTGAGATCTTTATAAAAGCAGCCAATAGTGTAGGAGTATCTTACGAGGGATGCATAGGAATTGAGGATTCTGTAGCAGGGCTGGAGGCAATCAATAAATGTAAGATGGTTTCTATAGGTGTAGGTGATCCTAAAGAACTATTTATGGCAGATATCAATATTAAGGACCTGTCGGAATTTGATATAAAAGCGGTTTGTTGTTATGGAGGTTTTAATGCTTGATATTGTGAGCGGAGATGAATGGAATATAGTACAGAAAGGATTTGACCGAAAGAAAAATAGAATCTATGAGAGTATCTTTAGCCTGGCAAATGGTTATATGGGTGGTAGAGGTAATTTTGAAGAAGGTTATAGCGGGGATACTTTAAAATCATTTTTCCAGGCAGGAGTTTATTATCCTGATGATGCGCTCTTTGGTTGGTATAAAATCGGATACCCCAAGCATAATAATAAAGTAATAAATTCCACAGACATTATTGGGATAAAAATTTTTATCAATAATGAAAGACTTGACCTGGCAAAAAATAAATTTACAGATTTTAAAAGAGTGCTTAACATGAAGAATGGCTTGCTTTCCAGGTATTTTATCCTTGTAGATAGTAAGGGCAATAAAACAGAATTTTTATTTAAAAGATTTTTATCTATTCATAACCAGCATTTATTGGCAATATCTTTAAAAGTTAAAGCCATCAACTACTCAGGCCTATTAGAGATCGAACCATATATGGATGGAAGCATAGTAAATGAAGATGCCAGATCTCACAAAGGGGGTTTCTGGTCAGAAGTAAATAAAGATTCTGATACTCTTGTGGTTAAGACAGATAAGACAAATTTTTATTTAGCGACTTCTATGGACGTCAGAGTTTATCAGGATGGGTTCAGAAAAAATATACAAAAAGAAATAATAGAAGATGATCGTTATCTCGGAAATAAATATAGGATTGATTTAAAAGAAAATTGTAGTACAGAAATAGAGAAATTAGTATGCTGCTATAATTCTAGAAGATTCAACATATCAGAAGTATCAAAAAGATCTAAGCATAGTATTGAAAGCATATATAATTATAAGTTTAAAGATCTGGCAATTGAGTCCGAAAAGGAATGGAAGAAAAAATGGGAAATAATAGATATAAAGATAAAAGGTGATCTTCTAGCCCAGCAATCTATAAGGTTTAACCTGTTTACAATAAATTCAACTTTAACTGGTGAGGATCCCACTTTGAATATAAGTCCCAAAGGTTTTACGGGTGAGTTATATAGTGGCTCGACCTATTGGGATACAGAAATATACTGTTTTCCATTTTTTATGCTAACAGAACCCAAAATGGCAAAAAACCTTCTGCTTTATAGGTACAGACATTTAAAACAGGCCATAAAGAATGCAAGGTCACTAAAACTTAAGGGCGCCCTTTACCCGATGATTACAATAGATGGTAACGAAGGTCATGCAGAATGGGAAATTACCTTGATTGAAATACACCGGGACTCTGCAATTGCATATGCAATATATGATTATATAAGATATACCGGTGACCTGGAATATATGGAAAAATATGGATTTGAAGTTATAGGAAATATTGCCAGGTTCTGGGCAAATAGGGTTACATATGATAAGTCAAATGATAGATACAGCATACTCGGAGTCACCGGGCCAGATGAATTTCATAATAATGTAAATAACAATTGGTATACAAATTTAATGGCAAAGTGGATACTTCAATATGCTTTTGAGCAATCAGATTTTTTAAGATCATGTAATAAAAAAAATTATAGTGAATTAAAAAATAAATATGGTTTTTCTAAAGAGGAGTTTAACTCCTGGAGGAAGATATCTGATAATATTTATTTACCTAAAGATAAAAGTACCGGTATATTTCCTCAATTTGATGGTTATTTTAATACAGAACAAATTACTGTAGAAAAAATCCCCAAAGAAGAAATACCTATCGTTCAAAGCTGGTCATGGGATAGAATAAACCGTTCTTCCTTAATAAAGCAGGCAGATGTAGTCCTGGGTTTATTCAATCTAAGTGAATTATTTAGTCATAAAGAAAAGTTGAAAAATTTTGAATATTATCTGGCAAGAACTGTCCATGAATCATCATTGTCTCCGAGCATATATTCTATTATAGCTGCAGAGGTCGGTAAAGTTGATGTCGCTTATGATTTGTTTATCAGGAGCTCGAGAATTGATTTAAATAATTACAACAATGATACAGAACATGGACTGCACGTAACTTCTATGTGTGGCTCATGGTTGTCAATTATAAAAGGTTTTTTAGGTCTAAAGATTTTGAATAATTGTATAATTTTAAATCCCTTTATACCAAAAAAATGGATATCAGTTTCAGTTAGGCTTTCTGTTCTAAATAGGGTATTAGACCTAGAAATTAATAAATATAGTATAAATATAAATTTAATTTCAGGTTCAAGTATCAAAATTAGAATACAGAAAAACTTACACAAAATTTGTAAAAAAAAGAAATTGGTTGTTAACTACAAAAGTCCCAACTGAAATTTCCAATGTTAATTATTTTTATAATTTGCCAATTACAGGAACCGGCATGGTATGGCAGCCCCAGGTTACAAAATTTCGAACCGGATTATAAAAGATTTGATTTACATGAAAGAAATATTTCAATCTCTTAATTTTTCTAAATAATCACTGGGAAAACCGATCAGGTATTGTAATATGGTGTTCTTTTTCTTAGAAAGAAGAAGTTAACCTGATATGACTTCCGGTTTGACGGGTTATTTTATATCCAAACTTCTCAAGAAGCTTGATAAAATTACCGCTGCTCAGGTCTCTTGGAATTTTCATACTGCCAGCAGTTCGTCTTTTACCAGATGCAGTCTTATTATTTTAGGTTTATTGTCTTTGTCAAAATGGCAAATAACTGCATCCTTAATCGCTTTTCTTAATGAGACCATGTCTTCAGCTTCAGTAAATATGGAATGCCCCAGTGCCCTGGCTTCAAAACCACCTTCATTAGATTCTTCAATAATAAATATTACTATTATAAATACCAAATAAAAAAATATGTGTTAATTTATTGTTTTAAAATCGAACAATACTTGCATAATAATCAAACATAATGTAATATTCCAATATAAGGAGGTAAAATGCATAATTTAGAAATAAATAATAATAAAGAATTAGGCGTACTCGTAAAAAAATATAGAGAAGAATTTGAGTATTCTCAAGAAAGACTTGCAGAGAGAATGAGCATACCAAGGTCTGCAATATCATTAATTGAATCAGGAAAAAGGGAGGTTTCCAGTTCTGAGCTGGCATTATTTGCAAAAGAATTTGATTTATCTATAGAGGAACTACTTTATAAGAATAAATGTGATAAAGAAGTAAATTTAAGAGATAAAAACGAAAAGCCTATATTTAATAAAGAAAAGTTTAAACAAATCTTACTTTATATAATAGAAAAATGTGGATCAAAAATTAATGTTGGAAAAACTGTTATATATAAATTATTGTACTTTATTGATTTTGATTATTATGAGTTAAATGAGGAGTATTTAACAGGAGAATTATATAGAAAAATTGAACATGGCCCGGCACCCTGCCATTACGAGGAAATAGAAAAAGAGTTATTGGAAAATAAAAAGATTTTTAAGACGAATGTTGATTATCATAATTACAAGCAAATAAAATATATTCCATTATTAAAGGCTGATATAAGTTTATTAACAGCTAATGATAAAGAAATTATTGATAATGTGATCGAAAGGTTATCCTCAATGAATGCCCATCAAATTGAAGATTATTCACATGAGGATATACCCTATGAAATTACCCCTGACCTTGAAATTATTGATTATGAAACTGTTTTCTACAGGAAAGAAATGCATTCGGTCAGGGAGTATTAGCACATGGAATTTGATAGTCTTTCTGAGTTTAGAAAAGATTTTGAAAAACTGTTAAAGAAATATC
This sequence comes from uncultured Actinomycetota bacterium, assembly GCA_964563645.1. Lineage (GTDB taxonomy): Bacteria > Actinomycetota > Humimicrobiia > Humimicrobiales > Humimicrobiaceae > M55B120. The sequence goes on from CAZLXJ010000020.1 coordinate 19,771, forward strand.
CAAGCCTAATAGAAGATTTTAACATATTAAAGCAATTTTTGTGTAAGCACCCAAGAGGTTTTCCCCCAATAATCTTTCAAATTAGTGATCTCGGTATAAAAATAGAAATTTTTAAAGTTAAAAAATTCCGTTGTAAATCCCTAAAAGGCAGTGGCTCAAATAGTGGAATTAGAATAATCTATGCATTACTTGAAAAAGAACAGAAAATAGAATTCATTGAAATATATTTTAAAGGTAAAAAGAGTAATCACGATAAGGAAAGAATTTTGAAATATTATGAATAAAGGGCTTATAAAAACATAAACATTGTGTCACCCAAGAGATTCTGGGTCCTGGGAAAACACACATGAAGAAGAACTGATAAGTTGCAATCTATTACTAAATCATTATAAATCCCCGGATATATGATAAAATTATTCCTATGAAGAAAAGTCCCGACCACAAAGAGTATATAAGGATGATGAGGAAGATGTCCCCCGAGGACAGGCTCAGGAAAGCCTTTGAACTTACTGAACTTACTAAAAACTTATTCCTGGCTGGTTTAAAAAATAGATTTCCCGATCTTCCGGATAAGGAAATAAAAAAAATATACCTCAAGCGGATCGATAAATGTCACAACTCAAATTATTAAAAAAGACTGTAAGATCATTGGAAAAGGAAGATATTCCTTATATGTTGACTGGTTCCCTGGTCTCAAGCTTTCAGGGGAATCCCCGGTCTACTCATGATATCGACATTATAATATCTATAAGAATGGATGATATACCTAATATTGTTAAGGCATTTGATCCGAAAAGATTTTATATAAACAGGGATTCAGTGAGGGAAGCTATTATTAATAATAGCCAATTCAATGTACTGGATACAGAAGAAGGAAATAAGATAGATTTCTGGATATTGACAGACAGTGATTTTGATAAGAGCAGGTTCGCCCGCAGGCAAAAGATAGAAATATTCGGTTTCAAGGCATATTTATCTGCTCCT
>CAZLXJ010000021.1:0-13519 GCA_964563645.1 uncultured Actinomycetota bacterium
GGTCTTTATTCCTCCCCCCGTACCCCCGGGTGAGGCCCCTATAAACATCAAAAATGATAGAAAAAACAGTGTCGATGGATTTAATAAAGCTATCCTGGATGTATTAAAGCCGGCAGTCCTTGCAGTAACTGATTGGAAGAAGCTTGTAAGGATTTTTATATAAAGAGATTCCCCCCCTATTGAATCAGGGTTGTTGTATTCCATAGCCAGAAACATAAATGCACCTGCAAAAATTAAAAATGCTGAAGAGTAAAGAACAATCTTTGCATGAAGCGAAAAGTGCCTTACCCTGCCGAACGTGATTATTTCAGATATAACGCAAAAACCTATTCCACCCAGGAATATAAGTATCATGAAGATAAGATTAATTGCAATATCTCCGGCAAAGGCCTCCAGGCTGCTGGAATAGAGAGAAAAACCGGCATTACAGAATGCGCTGACCGAATGGAATAGGCCCGATCTCATAGCCCCGGCCAGAGTATAGGAATATTTAAAATAGAATATAACCGTCATTATTATAAATCCAACAAATTCTATGGAAAAAGTCATCCCGGCAATAATCATAAAAAATTTTCCTGCGCTGAACGGCTGTTTGGAGCCAAAACTCGAATGAATATAGAACCTGTCTTTTACGTTTATTTTTCTTCCCAGCATAAGCCCGAAAATGGAACCTATGGTCATTATACCCAGCCCGCCTATCTGTATTAATATCAGCATCACTATCTTTCCCAGTTCGGTGAAATAAGTGGGGGTATCCTGGACAATAAGGCCAGTAACACATATTGCCGAGGTGGAGGTAAATAGTGCATCTATGTAAGAAATATTACTGCCCTGTGTCATATTTGGAAGTGAAAGTATTGCTGAGCCTATCAAAATAGCCCCTGCAAAGCCTATAAGAACCTGTTTTGCAATTGACTTTTTGGTTTTGGACGAAAATAAAGGAATGTCTTTCATGACACCACTATTTATTCAATGAGATATTAATGTTTATGACTGCAAGTTTTCAATTTTATATGTTATTAAATACAAGTTGATATTTTAATAAAAATAATTATCAAATACAACGATATATTTACTATAAGTAGAATTACATTGTAAAATATGCTTGAAGGTTCTGGCCATTATCCGCAATTAGCAAAATACAGATATATTATGCTATACTTGTATTTAGTTTTTGGATAAAAACGTAGCAAATAATGTATACGCGGTATATATCCTGGTTAATTATTTACCGGTCAAACAGCGTAAAGATACAGCAGGGTTACTGATATGGCAAATAAATTTAAAGTAATAAGCGGATTATCCAGAAAAGCAAGGTTTAATATAACAATTATTGTTATACTCCTTTTTATAATAATCACTATCTTTGCCTCTGTAAACCAGGTCAGGCAGGTGATAGAAAAGCGAAAAGAAATAACTGAACTGGAAGAGGAGCTTACCTGGCGCAGGAATGAGAATATAAAACTTCTGGCACTTGAAAAAAGCCTTTATGATGATGCTGGAATTGAGCTGGAAGCCAGAAAGCAATTCAATATGGCCTACGAAGAAGAGACAAACCTATCTATTGTTGTAGGCGATGATTTAGATGAAACCAGGTATGACGCAGAAAAGAAAGAAACCTATTCCAGAAATGATCTATGGGGAAACATTAGGCTATTTTATAATCAGGAGATAGATAAATAACACTATAATATATAAATAAATCATTGTCTGCCGTGTGTGTATATGAAAATAGCAGCAATAGATACAGGCACAAATTCAACAAGGCTTCTTATTTCAGAATATTATAAATCCTGCTTTAATACCCTGGTAAGGGAAATGGAAATAGTGCGCATAGGGAGGAATCTTAATATAACAGGAAATATTGACATTGATTCTGCAAAGGCTGCTTTAAAAACATTGGGGAAATATAAGAAGCTGATGGAAAAGCATAATATTGACGCCTGCAGGGCAGTGGGGACAAATGCACTGAGAAAAGCTAGAAACAGCAGCTGGTTTATAAAATATATTTATGAAAATACTGGAATAAATATCGAGATTATAACAGGAGGAGAAGAAGCTTTTCTTAGTTTCTACGGTGCCTCAAGATCGATAGGTTCTTCAAAAAGGATACTGGTTGTAGATATTGGAGGAGGAAGCACTGAATTTATTCTGGGAAATAAGAAACTTGAATTGAAAATTGTTAAAAGCCTTGATATTGGCTGCGTAAATATATCCGAAAAATTTATTAAAGGTGATAGGCCGGGTCACAAAGAGACTGAGATTATGAATTCCTTTATAGGCAGCTGCATAAGGAATACTATAAAATTAATAGGTGATACCAATAATGTCGATGTTGTTGGAGTAGGAGGTACATTGACGGCACTTGCTTCTATTGATCTGGGTCTGGAAAAGTATGATAGTGGCAAAATACATCGCCACGGGCTGACAGGAGATAGGATTTTAGATATATTTGAAATGCTTTGCAGTAAATCTATAGATAGTAGAAAAAAAGTAAGAGGGCTGGAACCGGGAAGAGCAGATATTATACTGGGAGGTGCTGCTATTATTCTTGAAATAATGCGTCAGCTTAAAAAGAATTTTATAATAGTTAGCGAAAAAGATATTTTGGACGGCATTATTTACACTATTGCTGAATTCTGATAATATTAAAAGTCATCGAATATCTGGTTTATATTCATTTTGAATGTATCTTATTTTGCCCGAGTGGCGGAATTGGTAGACGCAACGGACTTAAAATCCGTTGAGGTTTTCCTCGTGCCAGTTCGATTCTGGCCTCGGGCACCATCTTAATATTTATTTTAAAGTATATTGTAAAATAATTGTCCATCATTTTACATGAAATAGAAAATTATGCAGAAAGAAAACCTCCGTCAACAGGGATAATAGCTCCATGGACATAGCTTGCCAGGTCACTTGATAAGAAAAGAACCACTTTTGCAATCTCATCGGCATCGCCCCAGCGCCCAATTGTAAGCCTGCTGTTAAAATCCATTAGTGTCCTTACAAGATTCAATTGAAGTTTTAATATGGCATTTTTTATAAGAATTTTAGTTCCAGGGGTTTTGATTGCACCCGGAAGCACTCCATTAACCCTGAAGCCTTTTTTCCCATAATCCCTTGCAAGTGACCTTGTCAGGGCTATTACACCCGATTTACTTATACTGTAGTGCGCCAGATCTTCCTTGAATGGGACAACTCCTTCAATAGAAGAGATGTTAACAATAACACCGCCTTTTTCTCTCTTTTTCTGATAAAATTTTGGCACATCCAGAAAACCGAATAAAGATTAACATCAAGGGTTTTAGCGTAAAAGATCTCTTCAACTTCAAGGTACTTTTTAAATGGGTATATTCCGGCATTATTTATTAGTATATCCGGAATAGTAAAACTGGGATCCATCCAGTATTTATCTACCTCTTCCTTTTTTGATAGGTCAATTTTATAAATCTTTTTTATACAGTCAAATTCTTTAAGGTATTCCAGTGTTGAGTTCAAACCATCTTCATCAATATCAACTAGAATAAGATTAGAGCCTGCTTCTGCAAACCTGTAGCTGATTGACCTACCTATACCTGATGAGGCACCAGAAATGAGAGATGTTTTACCTTTTAAAAATATAGACTCTGTGATATTTTTTAATTTCAATTTTTTCCCAATCTTATATTGACCCAATCTTTAATTTTAAGCTCAGTTCTATTTAATTGCAATTTAGCTGAGCTAATATAGAAATACTATACCTTTTCTTATTGCGGTCAATCTTTTTCTTCATCATCGTTGTTGTTACCGTCATTATTCATGTCATCATCATCGGTCTCATCTTCCTCATCCATATCATCCTCTGTTCTGCTCATATCGTCATCCGTATCTCCATTGATTTCTAAACCTGAAATTTCGCAACCTGTCGTTAATACAGTGAAAGTAAATAAAAAGCATACTATGATTGTTAAAATCATTAGCTTTTTCAGGATTTTTAATTTTGACATTTCCCCTTTATTTTTTATGGTAAATAATAATTTTAATCGCGTAAAATATTCTTTTACTTTAATATTTAAAAACGAAAAAAAAGGTGATTATGTTTAGTTTAAAAAAATATTATTGGACAGAGTATTTTACTTATATTCTTATTTTTTTGAATTCATGTGATTGAGTTTATTATATAGATTTATTAAACTTAAGTTTGGTCTTTTATAAAATATAGTTTATAATAAAAATAAGTTGATACAAATAGAAATATTTTAGAAACATTCTGTAATACGAGTATAAGAGAAACAGCAAAACCAGCTGTATAAATCTGAGCAACAGGCTATATTTTTAATATTAATGACAGATATTTTGTTTTTAAAATATTTTTAATGATATTCAAGTTTCTTACAGATTTTTACAACAACAAACAAACAGGAGGGTAACCAATGGAAGAAACGGAAGAAAAAAAAGAAAACAAAATGCCCCTTATAGGAGAGGATGCACCGTCATTTAAGGCAGTAACAACCCAGGGCGAGATTGAATTCCCCAAAGACTATAAAGGAAAATGGGTAATCCTTTTCAGTCATCCAGCTGACTTTACGCCTGTCTGCACTACAGAGTTTATGACTTTTGCCTCAATGATAGATGAGTTTAAGGCGCTGAATACCGAACTTATAGGTCTTTCCGTAGACTCTCTTTACGCACATATAGCATGGCTTCGTACAATTAAAGAAAAGATTAAATGGAAAGATTTTGAAAATGTGGATGTGACATTCCCGTTGATTGAGGATATCAAGATGGAAGTAGCAAATAAGTTTGGCATGATCCATCCCAACCAATCTACTAGCCAGGCAGTAAGGGCTGTATTTATTATTGACCCCAAAGCAATAATAAGGGCTATCCTGTACTACCCTTCTTCTACCGGCAGGAACTTTGATGAAATCAAAAGGATAATACTTGCGCTCCAGAAGGCAGACAAAGACGGGGTTGCAACTCCAGCGGACTGGAGACCAGGAGAGGATTGCATAATCCCACCTGCAGGCTCCTGTGGAACTGCAAAAGAACGTATGGAGTCTGAAGACAGGGACAAGTATTGTCTTGACTGGTTCATGTGTTTTAAAAAAGAGAAAAAATAGTTTGGCCTGAAATTATAAATTAAACAGTGGAGCTTTGTTTTATACATATGTAGCGGCTTTGATCATGGCGATAGGGCTTATTGCTAATATGCTAAGTAACTTTTGATAAGAAACTGGGGTTTTTACCAACTGTTTAATGATAAATCAATCAGAGAAGAAGTATTTCTGACAGTATTTAAAAATTAATTGGCCTGGAAGTATATAAGATAGGTATAATTTTATTGCAGAAGATGATTATTATTATGCCATAACCTCTTTTCTGGCTATAAGAACTATGCTTCCTATTGCTCCTGCAAGTAATGCTATAGGGCATGCAACTGTAGCAAAAATAAAAAATACCGGCTCATCTCCCATACCTGCCCAGAAATTTAAAGCCGGATCTGATTGATGAATTGACTGGCATTAATATTTTGAATAATATAGATAATATAGTTGATGAATTATTTTTCTAGATTTTAAAAATAAAGGGGAGGGTAAGTAACCTGGCTATTTTTGGTAAGAAAAATGAGAAATATTTAAAGTAATTTTGCATAAATATTTCAGTCATAAGAATCCCGGAAAGCCGGGTGCTGAAGAATGAACTGGTATAAGAAAATTTTAGTTATCATATGGGAACTACCACAGACGGTACTTGCAGCTATGATGATTATTCTATTTAAAAGAAGGGTTACAAGACGGGATACTCATAGATTTGCAAATATTTTATATATGAAGGATTTTCCAGGAGGGATATCACTTGGCAGGTTTATAATTCTTAATGAGAGGTACAGTGGCGAACAATTTTCCAAAAAGCATGAATACGGGCATTCAATCCAGTCTCTATATCTGGGCTGGTTTTACCTTCTGGCTGTGGGCATCCCTTCGCTAATTAGATCAATAGTATGGAGATTGTTCAAACTGGATAGTTATAGTTACTATGGAGGATATCCCGAGAAATGGGCAAATAAACTGGGGTTTGGGAAAGAGGAATATATGATAATAAAAGAAAAATTAAAATAATATGCAATTAAGATTTTTAAAATATAATAAGGGTAGAAAAATAAAATTGTATTTTATTATTTAAAGTAAATAGGAGGTATGAAATGGCAAAAGTAACAAGGGAAATGGTGGAAAAGTCAGGCATAAATGTGGATGATCTGGTAGAACTTCTGGTAAAGAATTCAGCAGCTGAACTAACCACTTACTATTATTACACTATCCTGAGGGCAAATCTTATTGATCTTAAGGGGGAAGGAGTTAAAGAAATAGCTGAAACTGCGAGGATAGAGGACCTGAATCACTTTGAAGCACTTGTACCAAGGATTTATGAACTTGGTGGAAAACTGCCGGAAGATATGAAGGAATTCCACGATATATCTGCCTGCCCGCCTGCAGCACTGCCAAAAGACCCGACGGACGTAAAGGCAATTCTTACAGTGCTTGTAGAAGCAGAAAGATGTGCAGTAAAAGGATATACACAAATCTGTAATATTACTGCTGGAAAAGACCACAGGACATATGACCTGGCCCAGGCGATCTTAAATGAAGAGATAGAGCATGAAAGCTGGTTCTCAGAATTTTTGGGTGAAGGTCCTTCGGGGCATTTCCTGAGAAGAGGTGAGACTTCTCCATTTGTGGGAAAATTCTTGAAATAGAAAATAAAAATCCTGTAAAATCATCTGGTATTATCTTTCTGGAATATTATTTTATCTGTGGAGTGTTTAAAGGCAATTTTATGAATGGGCTTTATAAGAAGATTTTCAATTATTTGAATATCAGAAAGAGACAATCTATTTTAAGAGTGCAAGGCTTAAAATCATAATAATCATTCCAGCAATAAAACTCAATATCGGAATATGGCTCAAACCATAGGATTTTGAAATCGGAAGAAGCTCATCGATGGATATAAATACCATAAGCCCTGCTATTGATGAGAGGATGTAGCCAAGAATAATAAAATTTAGAAATGGTAGAAGGATAAAAGCAGTTAGTATTGCCCCAATGGGTTCCACTATGCCTGACAGAAACGACCACAGGAATGCCTTTCTTTTGCTGCCTGTGGCTTTGTAGATCGGAGCAGATACTGCAATACCTTCTGGAATATTGTGAATTGCTATAGCAATAGCTATTGCTATGCCAAGTTTAGTATTGACCAGGGAACTGTAAAACGTGGCCATTCCTTCCGGAAAATTATGGATGGCAATACCCAGGGCTACGAACAGCCCGGTCCTCAGAAGTTTTTTATCAGTTATATCATCTATTCTTTCTTTCTGCCCGATATATTCATGCGGGATAAAATAATCTATGATAAAAATGAGAATGAATCCTGCAATAAAGGCCAGGCTTGCTCTTAAAAAGCCTATTTCTTCGAAACCTAAAGGAAGCAATTCAAAAAAAGATATCCCTACCATTACTCCTGCAGCAAAACCCAGGACAAAACTCATAAATTTAATGTTTTCCCTTTTAAATGCCAGTCCAATAAGGCTGCCTATAGTTGTCGACAGCCCTGCTATAGAAGTGAGCATTAAGGCTTTTAATATTTCAGGCGACATATTTTATTGGTCGTTAAATATTGTATTTAAAAAATTTATTTATAATTTTACAATATGTCGTAATCTAATAAAATGATTTTTGTAAGATAAAAAGACATCTGAATATCCTCTGGATATTTAATGTTTGTTTAAGCTAAGTTTTCATATTATAAAAAAATAAGGAAAAATATTAATTAAATACCCTTTTGAATTATATAATAAAGTTTTTTAAGATCGATGTTCTCCCTGAACAGGTCTGCAAGCTTGTCATACTGTGCATCTTTAAACCTGTAAAAATCATTATCATCTGAATCAGCATTATTGCTTTTAATACCGAAGTTCTGTCTGGCTGTTTCCAGTATAAAATTTCTGAAAACATGATTATCAAAAACACCGTGAACATATGTTCCGATAACAGCCATTTTTCTGATTTTATCCAGGTAGAAGTAACCGTCTCTGTAAGTACCGCCGGTTTCTTTTGATACTTCCAGGAGAGGCCCTGAAATCTCATATCTTGACTGTTCATCCCAGGGGACATACCCGGCTGTTTTTTTTCTTATTTTTGAGGTACCCATATGTATCTCATAACCTTTCTGTAAGTTTTTATTATTCTCCTTTATAATTTTATTAAGATTTCCATCGGCTTTTTTTAGCAGTTCACTGTTTATTCTAAAGAATACCTGCTTTGTGTATTTATTCTTTTTAAAAACTGTTTCCATTTCAATCAAAGAAATGCCTTCAATACTATTGGTACTGGTGTTCTCGGTTCTGCAGGGATCTGATATTTTTTCCCCAAGCATCTGATAACCGCCACATATGCCGATGATTATGGAACCGTCAAAATAATGCTTCTTTATCCTATTTTCAAGACCTGATTTTCTTATATAAAGCAAATCGCTTACGGTGCTCTTACTTCCCGGAATTATAATTATATGCGGATTTATTTCTGTCAGTTCTTCTTTTTTGGTAATGTAGAAGAGGTCTACGTCTTTCTGTTGTTCAAGGGCGTTAAAATCAGTAAAATTTGAAATATGGGGCAGGTATATTACACATATTTTTATTGTATTAACACTGCTTTTTTCCCTGTAATTTCCGGTTTTAAATATTTGCTTCTCGAAGTTAACGCTGTCTTCTTCATCTATGAAAATATTCCTGTAATATGGAATTACACCAATTACCGGCATATTCAGTTTTTTTTCAATCCAGTCTATGCCAGGGTCAAGCAATGACCTGTCTCCCCTGAACTTGTTTATGAGTAAACACCTGAAGAAACTCTGATACCTATCCGGCAATATTTTTACTGTACCGTAAAAACTTGCAAAAATGCCTCCCCTGTCTATATCCCCAACTAGCATAACTGGACAATGTGCAAGGTCTGCTATTTTCATATTGACTATATCATTTTCAATGAGGTTTATCTCGGCAGGGCTTCCAGCACCTTCGATCACTATTATGTCAAATTTTCTTTTAATCTCAAAGAGGATATCGGAAATTTTATTCAGATATTTTGTTTTTTTTGCGTCGTATTCTACTGCAGTCATGTTTTTTACAACTTTTCCCATAAATATTATCTGTGCATTCCGGTCAGCTACCGGTTTTATCAGGATGGGGTTCATGTAAACTTCGGGCTTGAGGCCGGCAGCTTCGGCCTGCATAACCTGTGCCCTCCCCATCTCTCCACCTGATCCGGTCACATAGGAATTGAGTGCCATATTCTGGGATTTAAAAGGACACACCCTGTATCCATCCTGTAAGAATATCCTGCAGAGTGCTGCTGCCACGACACTTTTACCGACATGGCTTCCTGTACCCTGCACCATTATAATTTTTGCCTCACTTTTTTTTAAGGACTGCATTTAACTTCTTTCTTCCCCTATCAATGGTGTTTATATAAAATTTAAAAAAGCAGATGCATATTGCTGTAAAACATAATAATATCACTTTTATTTTCTATACAAATATTTTCCAGTTTAACTTCTAATTTAGATTATTTAACAGTCTTCCGTATCAGTGACAGAAAATTTCAGTAGCTTTATCATGAATAGGGGAGGAAAAATCGGATTTTCCTTCCCCTATTAGTTTTTATTATGGCTATTATATAAATTCAATGTTTTAAGCAGGTTTTTTAATCTATTGAAATATCATTTATCGCTTCAGCAAATTCAACAAGGGCATCTGCTGCGGTAAAGCTAAGATTATTAATATACTCTGCAGTCACTGTAAATACCCTGCCTTCTTTTACAGCTGTCAGTTCCTGTACCAGTTCATGAGAAGTAAAATCCTCAACAGACTTAAAGACATTAAAAGGATTCTCGCTTACAGGTATTATTATTACATCAGGATCTGATTCCAGGAGTTTTTCTACAGAGTATTCCCCCCAGTTTTCAATTCCCTGTTTGGCGGGCAGGTTAACGCCACCTGCATCAGTAATTAATTGATCTATAAAGGTATTTGCACCCGGGACCCAGTCTCCGTATTCACCGGCAATAGATGTACAATAAATAACCTCCGGTTTTTCATCATCACTTTTTCCTATTTCATCTACAACGTTTTTTACATTTGCCTGTTTTTCTTCCATTTCTGCAACAAGCCTGCTGGCGATTTCGACTGAGTCAAACATTAAGCCGTATTCTGTGATATAATCCTTAATAAATTCCAGGTTGCTTACATTACCTATGGAATAGATCTTGATACCCGATGTTTCAATCTGTTCTATTACTGCAGGTTCCCAGAAAGTCCCGCTCATCAATGTTACCAGTAGCTGTGGGGATAAATCCAGAAGCCCTTCAAGGTCCACTCCGCCTGCAGCTATAACCTGGGGAGAATCTGAAAGTTCGGGCACATCATCAGGAATCCAGTAGGCGACACCTTTTACGGTATCAAGTTTACCGAATTCTTTAAGGCAGAGGGCAATGTTGGTCTCACCCGCTATTACAGACTCAACCGGTCCTTCAAAAACAAGCTGCCTGTTTTCAGAGCCTTCCTGCTGGCCCATGTCATCCTCTATAGTCATAGGATATTCTACTGCAAAAGTATCTTCTTCCACAGACTCCTGTTCTGTTTCTTCACCGGCTTCCTCTTTTCCGGCATCTTCTGTAGTTTCCCCTGCTTCTTTAGTTTCAGTGGTTCCGGTATCTTTTGCAGTTTCTGAAATTTCTGTTGACTCTGGTGATTCTGCATTTTTACATCCCGCAGAAATCAGTGAGAATGCCGCCATAAATGCTACTATCATAATGATAGACATAATCTTTAATAATTTACCGTTCATTTTACTCTTTTCCTTTCTATAGTTTCTTAATATTTTTGATTACCATACTAATTTTCTGCAGCCTACCCCCTTTCTTTAAGGTATAATGCCAGCTCTTCTTCGCTGGCAAAATCCCTTGCGCCCATTTTGATGAGCTTTCTAAAAAGGGAAGTGGCCTTTCCCTGCGTAAAATCCCTTTTTTGGAAACTCTTACCGTCAATAAAATAAACTTCCTTTTTAAGCCCAAGGGCTTTTTTTACAGATTCAAGGTTGCTGTAATTGCCCTCACCGAAAGCAACCCTTGCCACAACTACAATATCGCTCCTGGAGATAAATTTTTCGTTCATCTTTTTATTATCTTCTTTCAGAGTTATATGTGGTTCTTCAAGTATTAGTGGTATGCCCAGTTGTTTTGCAATTCTAGTATCGGTATCAATACTGCTTAATATACATGTCGTTATAGAATGCCCTTCACTCAGAAGTATATTGAAAAGATAAGAGCCGCTTCCGCCACCTGCAATGACATGGATATTTTTTCTTTTTTCAGATGTTAAGGCTATATCATGATGGCTGTTATAATGCGGCGTTATAAAAACTTTATTGGTAAACGGGTTCCTATCCACAATTACACCGGCATTGTATACTTCCATGATATTTCTGGAGTTTAATACTTCTTTAGGTGCTCCATCAGCAAATATACTGCCGTCTTTCATAAGTATTACCCTGTCGGCATACTGCGCGGCAAGATTCATATCATGAAAAACTCCTATGATGGTTAGATTCTTTTCTATTCTGATCTTTGAGATGAGCTGCATTATCTCTATCTGAAAATTTATGTCAAGATTTGATGTAGGCTCGTCCAGTAAAAGGATTTGGGTTTCCTGGGCTATTGCCTGCGCAATGATTACACGCTGTTTTTCGCCGCCGCTTGTTTCCATATAGCCTCTGCCGGCAAGGTGTTCCGTTTTTGTGAGCTTCATCGAATTCAGCGCAATATCATAATCATTCTGGTCCTCATTTGAAAACCTTGATTTTTTACAAATCCTGCTCATGAGGACTATGTCAATATTTTTATAGTTAAAGTTTGAAGATGATTCCTGGGGGACGACTCCTATAATATTTGCCCTCTGTTTTTGATTTATCTTATTAATATTTTTTCCTAATAAATTTACCGACCCCCTTTCAAAAGGAAGTATTCCCGAGATTATATTAAAAAGGGTCGTTTTCCCTACGCCGTTGGGCCCAAGCAGTGCGACAAATTCACCTTTTTTTACAGAAAGGCTGAGATTGTTTATTACCTTTTTTTTGTCATAAGAGAAATAAAGTTTTTTTACTTCTATTATTCTTTCTTTTTCTTCCATAGTCATAATTTATTAAAGAAAACCCCTAATAGCTGGTTTTAGCTTTTTTTAACAGGTAAATAAAAAAAGGAGCACCTATTAATGCCGTTATTATGCCAACAGGTATTTCCCTGGGTTCTGCAATGTTTCTGGCCAGCGTGTCTGCCAGCAGCAGAACTATCCCTCCTCCAAAAGCTGATACCGGAAGGAGGATCCTGTTGTCCGGTCCTACAATCAAGCGCATCATGTGGGGTACCACAAGGCCTATAAATCCGATTATACCCGTAACCGAGACGGCTGCAGCAACAACAAAAGAGGATATTATTATTATTATATTTTTCATAATTTCGACGTTAATGCCCAGCTGTTTTGCTCTTTTCTCACCAAGGGCTATAGCGTTAAGGTCTTTTGTGTAGAAGAATAACGAGATTATTCCGGCAATAATAATCGGTCCAACTATTTTTACCTTGACCCAGAGCGAGGCAGTTAAACTGCCCATCATCCAGAATACAACATTATGAAGCTGGCTATTGCTTGAAATAAGCATGATAAATGATGTACCGGCATTTAAAAGAGCGCCTATAGCTATACCTGATAATATAAGGGTGAGTACATTGATATATCCCTTTTTATTTCGTGCAATGTTAAACACCAAAAATGTGGTTGCCAGGGCACCGGCAAATGCTGCTATTACAATACCGGATATACCTCCTATGCCAGATGACAGCCCCATAAGGATTGCCAGTGAAGCAGCTAAGGAAGCCCCTGATGAAACACCGATTATATATGGGTCTGCCATAGGATTTCTGAAAAGTCCCTGATACATTACTCCTGCCGCCGACAGTGCCATTCCTACAAGAACAGCCAGAAACACCCTTGGAAGCCTGACATTTTGAATAATTGCTTTGTATGCGGGGTTTATATCGGAGATATCAACGAAATTTCTGAAAAAAGGTATTCCATCTATTGTAAGTCTGAAGGTCTGGCTTATTGGAATCTTTGCTGCCCCTACAGAAGCTGCCACTATGATAAGAACAAACAGGACAGCAATGGTTATTAAAGAGTAGTACAGTATCCTGCTGCTTGCAGGATTGAATCTTTTTGTCTTATTTTTATTAACGGTGCTTATTTTTGCATCTGCCAATCTTCTGCCACCTTCTTTCGTAAGTAGTGTAAACCTGTCAGGGATTCTTAAAGGAAAGAAGGTTATATAAGGCAAATAAAAATAACCACCCTTTCCTCGAAGAGCGCTATAAGCTTGAAATTTACAGCAGGTTTCCTGACTTACGGGACTTTACCCTCCGCCTTCCCGGCAGTTTT
>CAZLXJ010000022.1:0-32315 GCA_964563645.1 uncultured Actinomycetota bacterium
ATAAAAGTTCTTGTTACAGACCAGTTCGGCCCACCAGATTAATATATTTTATATTATCAATCATTATTTTAATAAAATTCAAATTTATTTGAAAAATAATTAGTTTTTGAATTTATGTGTATTCATCTTAATTCAACAGATTCTCTGTTAAGCCGTTATATTGACATATGTTGAAAATAAAATATAAGATGTTATAATTTAGAGTAATAATAAGTATTACTCGTTATTTATACAAGGGGAGTAAAATGGCAAGATCGACCAAAATCTTAAATATATCACTAAGCGAGGAGCTATATAGAAAAATCGCGACTACTGCTGAAGAAGAAAGCAGAACGAAAAGTGATCTGGTAAGAGAAGCGTTCAGACAGTATGATTCTAATAAAAGATGGGCAAAAATAAGAGAATGGGGCGATGAAACTGCAAGGAAGATGGGCATAAGAGACGAAATTGATATTGAAAAAATATTACATGATAAGTAGGTATGCAGTTGAAGGTAGTCTTAGATACAAATGTCTTTATATCTGCTGCTATTCTTGGCAGGGTATGCGAAGATGTTGTCCAAACTTGCAGGTTCAGCAATATTGAAGTATTTATTAGCAAGGAAATAATCTCTGAAATAAAAAATAAATTGCTAGAAAAATTTCAATGGAACGAAGAACAGGTAGGAATATTTTTAGAAAGTATTCTAGAATTTTGTAATATAGAAGAAGTAATAGAAAAGATAAGTTTTATAAAAGATGATCCTGATGATGATAAGATTCTTGAAACGGCTGTTTCAGGAAAATGTGATTTTATAATATCAGGTGACAAACATCTTCTAAGATTAAGAACATATGAGGAAATAAAAATACTCAATCCTTCTGATTTTTTACTTCTGGTCAAAGGATAAAAAATACTATTATTTAATTTCTAACCCTACCTCAAAAGTTCTTATTACAGACCAGTTCGGCTCACCACTATTTACGGTTCGAATCCTCTCTTCCCAACCAAAGTAGACATTTATTTTATTTGGTTATTAAAGAATCTTTCAAAAATATTAATTCTTTCAAAAAGCGGTTCGAAATTTCGCAGCCCGGGGCAGCCAACTTTCACTTTAAGATAGGCATTGCCACAGATGTATTATATATCAGTATTAACAAACCACTATTTTTTCGCCCCCGGAGCTCGGGCTCGAATTTATAAATAATCTTTCTTTTCGCGGTAAAAGTAATATAATTATCACAAATTTAGTAGCTGTGAAGCTTTCTTAATTTCAGTGGACGCTTTAAGTAAGAGAGCAGAGCCAATTGCGTAACCGACTAAATATTTAGTCGGTTTTTTTATATACGAAATATTTTATAAAGAGGGCATCCAGATGAAAAAAATAGCTATTTTTCTAATTGTAATATTCTCTATATTTTCATTTATACCAGGCTGTAGAAATTCTGAAGTCGAAGAATTAAAAGAACAAGCAGCAGAACTTTCAGAGAAGCTGGCTGAAGAAGAGGTAGAGGATAACCAGGCAGAAAATGTAGAAGGAATAGTTTCAATACCCTGGATAGAAGCCAAAAACCATTTAGGAGAAGAAAAAGCAGTATATGGTCCGGTTGTTGCTACTTATTATGATGATACAACAGAAGATAGGACAACATTTATAAATATCGGTAAGGATTATCCTGACCCGGATGGATTCTCAATTTGGATAGATGGTATAAATAGACCAAAATTTTCTGAAGCACCGGAAATATATTACTACGGGGAAAGCATTTCTGTTACTGGCCTGATTGTAGAAATTGATGGTATTGCCCATATGGAAGTAACTGACCCGGAACAGATAATAATTTTGGAGGAACCTGAAGAAGCAGCAGAGGAAGAACCTCCAGAAGAGTTAGCAGAAGTAGAACCAGAAGAGGATTCAGTGGAACAGGCATCGGAAGAAGCAGTCAAGGAGCCGGCTGAGGAAGAGAAAGCAGCTGATGCAGAACTGGCAGTCCCTACCATCAGGCTGGAAATTATTGAAGGACCTGCGTTTTCCCAGCTTGGCGATAATACCTGTTACTACAGAGTAAAAGCTTATACTACCGGCAATCCTTCACCTGCAATATCTTTTAATAAGGATGACAGCATGGGTTCACTTGGAAAAGATATCTCCCAGATAAACCTTCACAATAAGGGAGAGTCTTTTACTCTGGAAGCTACTGCAACAAACTCACAGGGCTCAGCCTCTGCTTCGATTACCCTGACACACACTTGCCAGGACCATATTCAAGTTTTAGTTAAAAATGATACTGGAGGGACACTGACCTTAAGTATCAGCGGACCTGGCAGTTATAATTTCAGCATTCCACCCGGACAGCAGAATATATATGTGATCCCCGGTACTTATAGCTATACAGCTAATGGTTGTGGCGGTGCAGTATTAACCGGGACCTACGACCTGTCAAAAGCAGGTGACGAGTGGAGCTTCTGGTGTCAGTAGTTAATGAATTTTAGATTAAGCCAATGCAGGTATAGAAATATCTTTATTTAAGCTCAATAATTTGGCTCGAATAACGTACAAAGTGGACAGCCACTTTCAGATAGAAAGGAAGCTTATGAAAAGATCAGGATTTATTATCCCTTTTTTAGTTTTAGCCCTTGTTTTTGGCTTTGCGTGCACCGGCACAGTTCATGAAGAAGAAGCATGGAAAAAAGCATTAGAGCAAAATACATTTGATGGTTACATAGAGTATATAGAGCAATATCCTGATGGCAGGTACGCTTACCTTTTCTCTCTGGGTCCAGTAGCAAACGACCAGGGTATTTCAGATGCTGCTACTTATAGTCCTGACGAACCCGGTCCGCACCGGCTTGTAATACTGGACTCATCCGGGCAATACCATTTGCTAAATAAGATACTTCCAACTGATTGGCAGCCTTCATCACCAGACGAGGTTGAATTGGTTGCTGTAATTGTTATCGATGAATGGATTAAAGTTAGTTCCAGAAAATATTTTGATAAAAATAGAGGTATAAATGTGTCTATTGACAGTAAACGCCATGAGATGGATTTAGAGATAAGGGAAGCAAAGACCGGGATTCTTCTGCAAACTGAAAACTTAAAGGGACCTCATCCCGGTGCTTTTCCAATTGAGAAAACCGATAGTAGCGATATTAGGGGTGACAGGATTAGTCCTGATGACTTAAAAATTTGCCTTAATAAATGGGTTGCAGCTGATATAGATATTGGTTCTTCGGAGCCTGATCCAGAAGAAGACTGGAAAAAGTTTTCAGGAAGCGATTTTGAATTGTATTTACCCGGTATGTGGGAGGGTGGCAGCAAAGAACAGTTTGAATTGCTAATTGATAAATTAAAACAAAAGGGAGAGACTGAATTAGCCGGTGCGGTAGAAGTGTTCCCTCCAAATTTGATATTTTGGGCTTATAGCAAAGATGAGAGCTCTCTTACACAGATTAGTATCTATAAAGAATCACAGATTGATTTAGAACTTGATGATTTTATGGAGTCTCATTATCAAGAAAAGGCAGAAAAGTACGGGCAATACGGTTGGGGATTAGACGTAATTAAGCAAAATATTGTTGAACTTGATAACTTTAAGGAAGCAAGGCAGACTATATTGGTAAGAACATCACCCGATAGAAATATTGTTGTCGAATACTTGCTGAAGGATGGTTCAGATGTTTGGATACTAACCTTTTCCATAGATTCAGAAGAGGTAGATAAGTACATAGATACTTTTTATGGAGCCGTTGAGACTTTTAGCATTGGTAAATAGTAAAATGTCATTAGTCTTATCAACTTAAAATATGCTTATACGCGGAGGTTAAAAGATGATTAAAGTTAGAGGTTTTAGAAGAGTTCTGATTATAGGACTTATAGTGTTAGCTATCCTTGTGTTCACAGGCTGCGGGGCCCCAAATATTGAAAAACTGAAAGCCAAACAGGATGTAGAAGGATTAATCAAAGCACTTGAATATGATGGCTCAGAAAGTGGTATCGTAGGTCCGGCTGCCCGGGAGGCGCTTGTTGAGCTAGGATCAGAGGCTGTTAAGCTATTGGTAGATGCATTAAATCATAAAGAACTAAGGGTAAGCGGCACAGCGTCCAGACTTTTAGGTGAGATTGGCGATACAAGAGCAGTTGAACCGCTTATTAAAGCTCTTGACAAAGAAGATATATTTGTTACTTCTGCCTATTCGCTAGGTCAGATTGGTGATATTTCTGCTGTTGAACCACTTATGAAAAAGCTTGATGACTTTCAAAATTCAAATAATGAGTACAATTATGATGTTGCTGTAGATGCGCTGACTATGGTAAATATTAAATATATATTGCCCGTGAACAATGGACAGGGTGTCTCTGCAAAACCTTATGTAGAAAATGACACCGGCATCCATCCGGTATTAGTAGCTGATGAAAACTTAAATGTACATAGCTTTAAAGATAACTTAAATTCTCTTATCCCTATAGAGTGGAGATCACTTGGGTTTCCAGAAAAGATTGAACTTGTCCTCTGCTATAAAATTGAAGAAATCGAACTTGAGAAATGCAGATATAGCAATGATACCGGCACAATAACAAGAATCCGACAGGACTGGAATGTGAACCTACGTGAAGCTGCTACGGGAAATATTATAGCGACTGATATTCTTAAAGGAGATTCTCCAACTAAGTGCCCGAAATTTAGAGGAAGTGGAAATCCTGATATAGAACATATTGGAGAGGTTTCTGACAAAACCCTGATTGAGTGGCTTCGACCATTTGTCGAATAGAAGAGATATAAATCTATTTAATTTACGTTAATGATATATATTTCCTGTTAGCCTGTTTTTTTGTGTTTGTGCCCAGCAATGACCTAATTTTAAGGGTAGGAAAACCTATGATAATTGATTTGGATTTGTTACTTGAAAAATAATTATTTAACTGATACTCGGAATAAGAATTTCACCACTCAAGCTAAATGAATTAGTTCTAACATTGCGTATTGTGGGCAGCCAGTGTCTTATGAAACTTTTCAAGACGCTCAGCAACCCGGACTTTAATAATTGATTGCCCTAAAACTCTCAATCGTTTTGCTTCTTTATCCAGCAAATTTATCATCCATAAAGGAAAATCTACATTAACCCTCTTTTGTTCCTGTTCTGGTCTTCTCAATTTAGAAAGGTCAAGATATTCTGATATATTTATATCTTAATCGAATTTTTTTTCAAATTTATTAGCTTTCATAAATATCAATCTCCTCCTTTCTGGACCTACGGACTGAAATAATTCTGTTATTCTCTGCCATTAAATTAAATTTTTCGACTTAATAAATCCAATATTCTTCATATAATTTAATTCTATTCCGGAACTAATCTAATCCCTCCCAGCCATTTTACCCAGTAACTCCCGGCTTCACTTTCAGCCACAAGCCTTAAAGGAAAACCATGATATTTTGAAAATTCCCTGTCATTGAATTGATAAGCTATTAAAAAACCATCACCTTTTAAATTTTCAATCGGGAGTGTCTTCTTATAGCTTTTATCAATACTTATAAACTCAACATTCTTTGCTTCTTCTTTAATTCCAGCTAATTCTATAAGTTCAATCACCCTAACCCCCGTCCAGTAACCTTTATCAACAAAAAATCCCGGGCAAACAAGTTCAATTTCTTCTCTAACAGATTCCATTTTTTTATATCATCAAATGTTAGGCTTAATTCTTTATCAACAGCACCGCTGATTTTTAGTCTGTAATCCTCAATAAAAACATCAATCGGAGTCCCTGTAACATGCAATCCTTCAAATAGAGAAAGGTATGGAGGAATTTCCTGGTTATCAGTTCGAGCATCGGACCCTCCTTTATCTATATCATTTTTTGATGAAACCTCTTCCTGATTCTCAATAATTTCCAGTAATTCTTTTTCTATTACTTCATTATTTTCTATATTACTGCCAGATATTGCACATCCTGTTATAAATATAGATAAAGTTAATAAAATTATTATATTTATTACAATCTTTTTCATTTTATATCAAATCCTTTTTATCAGTTTATTTTTGTAAACCAACTATTGATTTAAAATAATCTATTATTACTACTATAGCTATCTTATTAATAGTATATAGTTAAATTATATTTACTTTCTATTTAAATTTCAAATTTTGACGCAAATATTTTTTAAATTGGTAGGGTAAATAATAGATAGCAGAACTGCCCATATCAAAATAAAGGTTGCCTGCGAATAACCTGTTAAAATATGCTGCAACCATTCTTGTGTGATATAATTTCAAAAAATGGAAATACTCTCTAAATTCACAAAACATGAAAAGATAGCAGGATTTTTTAACGCAGTTATGTCTATTGGCCTGGTTGCTGCTATTTCTCTCTCTTTAAATGCTTGCGGTATAGACAGGTCAGCAGTGGAGGAAAACGGAACTGCAATTAAACAAACTACCCTGGGAAAAACAGTCGATTCTAAAACGGATCAGGATGATGAAACAGCGGTAAGATCCCTTGTAGAAGATTTTGGATATGTTCTAAAAAAAGTTTCTTTAATATCTGCTTCAGCAGCAAAAGATATTGAAGAAAACTATGGAGATTTTGTCTCACAAGAATTAATAACTGAATGGAAGAATGATCCTTTAAAAGCACCTGACAGGTTAACCTCTGGCCCCTGGCCGGAACGTATAGACATTAGTACCGTTGAAAATCTAACTCCATATTCTTACCTGGTAAAAGGAGACATAATTGAAGTTACCAGCGTGGAAAAGGAACCGGGCGGCGCAGCCAGTCAGAGGCCGATAGAATTGATAATCGAAAAAAATGGTAACTGCTTGCTGATTGTCGGAGTATCAATAGGAGAATATGCCTGCATGCCGACTGCTGGCTGGAAAACTTTTGTCTCTTATGATAAAGGGATTTCATTTAAATACCCGGAAAAATTTCCCGCAAAATATATTTACCCTGAGTATTGGCCGCCCCTGATCAGTGCTTCTGCTGAAAAGAATACGCTTACCTGTCCTGTAACACCGGCTGAGAGCAGTCTTCCTCAAAGAGTAATACTCAAAACGATTAACAACCGGGTATACTGCATACGTGCTTTAAGCGAAGGCGCGGCAGGTTCTGTCTATACGGATTATTCCTATTCGTCCATATCAGATGGTAGGATTATCACGGTAAATTTAGTTTTACAATATCCCGGTTGTGCAAACTATGATGACAGACGAAAAACAGAATGTGAACAGGAACGCCAAACTTTTGATTTAGACATTATAATTGACCAGATTACCCAAACAGTACAGTCAGGAATATAATTATCATGTCTTAATCCATAAGCCGTGGGATTTTTGTATCGAAATAGTAGAATAATTGATATCATAATCTATAGAGATTTAGGGGGATATTTAGATGATTAAAGTTAAGAAGGTTAGCGGGCAGGAGTTTCTGGTAACAGTAGAAGAAGGAGGGAGCATTTCCAGCCACAAAGTTAGCATGGATGAGGGATATTACCGGAAGTTATCCGGAGGGAAAATAACCAGAGAGGAACTTATAAAAAAGTCCTTCGTGTTCCTTCTTGAAAGGGAATCCAAAGAATCAATTCTATCAAAATTTAATTTAAAGATAATCAAAAAATATTTTCCAGAATACGAGAAAGAAATGGTGGTATAGGATACAGGTGTAAGGCATCTTTTATATTTATCAGGGAGGAATAGTAAATGTCTTTAATTGGAGATAATGTTAAGCAGATGCTGCGGGAATTGCCTGATGGGGTTCAACTGATAGCTGCTGCGAAAGAAAGACAGCCGGAGGAAATTTTAGAAGCAATTGATGCTGGCATAAAAATAATCGGGGAAAATTATATTAAAGAGGCAAAAAAAGCTTATGAAGCTATAGGGAAAAAAGTAAAATGGCATTTCATAGGTATTCCGCATGTTGAAAAACATGACCTTTTAAGAAAAAAAAATCTGGAAATATTTGATATGATCGAAACCATTGATTGTGTAGAAATTGCGGAAGAAGTAAACCAGAGATGTGCCAGATTAAATAAGGTAATGCCGGTTTTAATCGAGATAAATAGCGGTACTGAACCGCAAAAATTCGGAGCCCTGCCGGAAGAAGCACCACGGTTAATAAAAGTGATCTCAGCTCTTTCGAATCTAAAGATAATGGGACTTATGACAATGGGACCCCGCTTCGGAAATCCGGAAAAATCACGGCCCTATTTCAAAAAGACCAAAATGCTCTTTGAGCAGGTTAAAAAGATGGCCCTGTCCGGAGTAGAAATGAAATACCTTTCAATGGGAATGACAAATTCTTATAAAATAGCCCTGGAGGAAGGGGCAAGCATAATAAGGGTCGGGACTAAAATATTTGGAGGAAGAAAGGATTGAAGGAGATAAATAATTCTTATTTTTTAAAATATTCTGGTAATATAGATGTACAATAATAATATGGGAGGGAGCATTATGGATGCTGATAATACTATTGAATTTGATACAGGGAATATGACTAAAAAAGAACTGAAATTGATATTTGATACACTTCCGGTAGATATTACTTTTGTAGGGAAAAATGATGAGGTCAGGTACTTTAACAGGCTAAAAGACAGGATATTTAAGAGGTCCCCTTCGGTTATTGGCCTGAAAGTGCAAAACTGTCATCCAAAAAAGAGTATAGATAAAGTACAGGAAATACTTGACGATTTCAGATCGAAAAAAAGGAATTTGGCTGAATTCTGGATAAATCTGAAAGGCCGCCTTATATATATTAGATATTTTCCTATCTATGGTGGCGATAATGAATATTATGGCTGTCTGGAAGTAAGCCAGGATATTACCGGAATAAAAAAAATCGAAGGAGAAAAGAGGTTACTCTAGAAAATGCTTCCAAAATTGCTTAAACATATATAATGTTTTTGCCAGGATTGTCCAGAATTGAGAATAATGCAAGATAATCCCTTAAGTGTCTGGTGATGAGAAAATTCTGGGTCACAAACAGTTTTGCCTTTTTACCGATTTTTTTAGCGACCTGGGGCCTGTTGAGAAGATATCTTATCCTGTATGCGGCTCCTTCAATTGAATTTACCATAAATCCGGTCCTGTGATTGAAAAGCTGTATGGTTATGCCGCCTACCTCGCCGCCTATTACAGCCTTTTCCTTCCACATGGCTTCAGTAACCACCAGACCAAAACCTTCTTTTATTGATTTCTGGATTATTACATCTGCCTTCCTCTGCAGGGCGTTAATCTCAATATCGCTATTGGGCTTTAATGGAAGTATCTTAATATCAGGGTCATCGCTTGCTTCTCTCCTTACTTCTTCCAGCACGCCTTCGCCCTGGGGATCGTCACTGGCAGTTCCCCCGGCAAGGATCAGCCTGCAGTCTATTTCTTTTTTTACAAGCCTCATTGCCTTTATAACCCCCACAGGATCTTTAAATCTGTCAAATCTTGAGACCTGTAGAATTATAGGTTTGTGGTCGGTTATTTTAAAAGGCGAGAGGACTCTTTTTATTTCATTCTTATCCATAAAGCGGTTTTTTTCACTTAAGGGGTCTATTGAGGGGGCTATAAGATACTGTGGATGGCGGAGGCTTTTAGAAAACTTTGCAATTGAGAAAATGCTTGAATCATATTCGATTATATATTTTCTAAGGAATTTCCACAGGGAAAGATCTGGTCTGGACATATCTATATGACATCTCCATACCCATTTTGCTTTACTGTTTTTGCAGAAGTGCCTTATGGCCAGCGGCTGCGGGTCGTGAATAATAACCACATCAGCATCATCAAGGTCTATACTTCTGGAGTTTTCCTCATTTACCCTTAAGTATTCTGCATAATCTTCAGCGGAAAAGTTAATCCTGTCACCCTGGAGGGCATTATGGATATTTTTGCTGATGTTAAAAAAATCTTCATTACATCCTATAACCTCCCACCTGCAGTCTATGCCCAGTTCGTTCAGGAGCGGGACCAGCCTGTGGAGTATTTCAGCAACGCCCCCGCCGCTCCTGGTGGAATTTACCATCACCACTTTTTTGCCCTTTGACAGACGTGCAAGCGATTTTATCTGATTAATATTCTTTTCCCCTATTATGTCTTTATAATCATTTAAACCTGGCATAATAAATTACCTGCGCATTTCTTCATCCAGAATTTTTACAATTTTTTTTCTTATCTCCGTAAGGCTGAAAAAGTAAAAGTCTATATCTCTTATCCTCTTTATCAGGCGGGCTGCATCGAAGTTATCTTCTATCCATATTGAAAAATCATCGTCTTCCTTATCTTTCTTTCTTTTCCTGGCTTCGTAGAAATGATAATAAAGAGAACTGTCAGGGATTATATCCATAGCTTTTCTGAATTCCTGCAGCGTGCATGCCTCTATATCCAGTGGCAGGAGAACGGTGGTAGCACTTGAAAAATAGAACTCTGACCCGGTCCTTACCCAGGGAACTGCGGGAAGATCCCACAGGTGTTCTTCAACTATTTCCACAATTCTATCCCTTGATTCGGAAACGCTGTTGGAATCATACGGGTCAAAATTTGCAAGTTTCTCGGCAAGGGCGACATCTTCAAGTTCATAGGCAGTCCAGTTAGCAAAATCATTTGGGAACTCACCTATTTTCTGGGAAGATTTAAGGGGGGATTGATATAAATGGTGAAATATGACCTTATCTTCTGATTCCTCTAAAATATATAAAAATTCTCTCAGGTTAGATGCTTTCTGACCGGTTGGGCTCAAAAGAATAATACTATCGTAAAATTTAAATTTATTATTTTTTTCCATGTTTTCTGCTAATGCCAGCCCCCTGTCTGCAAAGCAATAGATTACCATAACAATGTTTTTTATAAAAGTAAAATTTGACAATAATAAATCCCGAGCCAGGTTTGTAAAATATACCACATACTCTATAATAAATTATATATATATCAAATAAGGGAAACAAAAATGGAGTTAAGCGGGGATAATATAATAGTAGTTTCAAATAGGGTCCCTTATAATATAGTCAAAAGCAAGGGCAGGATAAAATATAAAAAAAGCGTGGGCGGACTTGTAACTGCGGTCGATCCAATACTGAGCAAAAATGGCGGTCTGTGGATAGGATGGAATGGCAGCAAGGGCCACGATAAAGATTTTGAAAGAAGGATTGAAGTCGGAAAGGAAGGCGGAGGAGCCGGCTACACTCTAAAATTTATAAACCTGTCATCAACTGAAATAAAAAATTATTATCATGGGTTTTCAAACAGGTCCCTGTGGCCTCTCTTCCATGGCTTTGTCTGCCAGAGCCATTTTGATAAAGATTACTGGAAATTCTACCGCAAGATAAATAACAGGTTTGCAAATAATATTCTTGAGGAAGTCACAGGCCGTGAATTGATATGGATCCATGATTATCAGTTGTGTCTGATACCGGAAGCTCTGAGAGAGAAGTCTGACAGGAACTTAAAAATATTATTTTTTCTGCATATACCTTTTCCAAATTATGAGTCTTTCAGGGCCCTTCCCTGGGATGATCACATACTCAGAGGCCTGCTGGGTTCCGACCTTATAGGTTTTCAAACGCAAAGGTGCTCTTTTAATTTTTTAGAGTGCTGCAAAAAAATATTAAAATTAGATGTAGATTTTAAAGATAAAAAGGTTTTCTACGGAGGCAGAGAAGTAGAAGCAGGCGGGTTTCCCATAAGTATAGATTTCGAACATTTCAATAACATGGCAAGCAGCAAAAAAACAGAAGGATATCTTAAAAGGATCAGAAGTTTTGGCGGAGAAGCCAGGGTGGTTATGAGTGTAGAAAGGCTTGATTACACCAAGGGGATAAAGGAGAGATTACTTGCTATTAACAGATTCTTTGAAAAATATCCAGAGTATAGAAAGAAAGTTGTATTCCTTCAGATATCCGTACCCAGCCGTACAAAAATAAAGGAATATATTGAGCTTAAAAAGGAGATTGACGAGCTTGTTGGCAATATAAACGGCAGATTTGCAGATGAATTGTGGAATCCGGTACATTACCTCTATAAAGCTCTGCCCCAGGAAAAGCTGGCTGCTCTTTACAGGATATCTGATGTGTGCATGGTAACACCGTTGAGGGACGGCATGAATCTTATCGGTAAAGAATATGCAAGCTGTAAGATCGACAAAGATGGGGTGCTAATATTAAGCGAACTTGCAGGATCAGCTGATGAATTGTCTGACTACTCTATTATGGTAAATCCCTATGATATAGAGGAAGTTGCCGATAGTCTTCACAGGGCTTTAAGCATGGATTTGAGCGAGAGAAAGATGATGATGTCAGGCCTCAGGAATATTGTTAGAAAAAATAATATTTATAAGTGGGCAAGTAAATTCCTTGGTTACTATAATAATATAATCTGAATAAAAGGGAGCCTGCCTGATTAAGGATTTAAGGAATTGTATAAAAGGCCTGTTAGAGGCTATTAGAGAATATGAAAAGATTTTTCTTTTCCTTGATTATGATGGAACACTTACCGGTTTCAGGAAAAATCCTGGAGATGCCAGACCTTCTAAAAGGATAAAAAAGGTAATCTCACTGCTTTCAGAAAACCCCGATATACTGGTTACAATAGTATCAGGCAGAAAAATCCGCGATCTTCTCGGGTTTTTTAAAGAACTTGATACTGGTAGGATAAACTGGTCTGGAGTGCACGGGTCCCAGATAAAACTTGGCGGCAATGATATAGTCCTATCAGATAAGGCAAAGTCTTCGCTAACCAGGATAACTGAAATAAAAAGTGATATTTCTCATATTATAGATAATTTCCCCTGTTATCGTATTGAAGATAAAGAAGTATCTTTTGCGCTACACTATAGAAAATGCCCTGAAAAGTCGCTGGGTGTGCTTAAAGAAATCAACAACATATTAAAGAAATATGATAGGGACGATGCTATCGGCATCCTTAATATGAAAAAAGTTATTGAAATAAAACCTGGAGGAGTAAGCAAGGGAGACGCGGTGGAGATTGTAAACATGAAATACGGAAAGGACGTTCATCGGTATTTGAATATCTGTATTGGTGACGATCTTACAGACGAAGATCTTTTCAGGGCAAACCGGAGTGGTGTTAATATAAAAGTAGAAAGAAAAAAACCCGGCAGGAGTCTGGCTGGATATTATCTTAAAGGAGTTAGTGAAGTATACTGGTTTATCAGCAAACTATCCTGCTGGTATGGAGAAAATCATAAAGCACGTTCATCTTCTTTTGGACCTGAATAAATTACGGATTCTGCTGAAGATTTCTGCTAAATTCATACTGATGGCAGGTCTCTATCTCGCCAGTATCTGTTATTTCTTCAAGCGGCTGCCGTACCAGTGCTTAAGTGTTCCGGCAGTATCGCCAGGGGGTCCTTTCATAATAAATAAATACTGCTAAAAGGTAAAAAATAAAAACACAAAAATTTAAATTACTTAAAAAGTATTATTATATCAAATGCTCTTTTAGATAAATTATATAGCATTATTTGATTCTGATTGTGTAAGCAACATTATGTAAGCCTGCTGGACATTAATTTTGAATTTTGTTATATTCTAGCGGTAAAAATTTGCAGTAAGGTGCTTTTACTTTTAATTTGTTCTGTTATAATTATTGTTCGTTCTGAAGTGGGGGTGTAGCTCAGCTGGGAGAGCGCCTGCCTTGCAAGCAGGAGGTCAGCGGTTCGATCCCGCTCATCTCCACCAAAAAATTTTAGGCTACAATCTAAAAAAAGCAGATTTTTATTTTACTAAAATCATTTAAAGGGCGGATATTAAGAAGATATTTCTGGCCGTCCGTCTATCATATCTGCAAGGGTTATGGAATTTAGCATATTTTTAAACTGCTCGCTTGATTTTTTCCAGATATTTCTTGCAGGGCAATTGCCCGAGCGGTAGCAGATTTCCGGACTATCAACGCATTCTGTAAAAGCCAGTGAACCTTCAACAGCTCCCAGTATGTCTGATAATTTTATATTTTCAGGTGATCTCGACAGGTAGTAGCCTCCATGATAACCTCTCGCGGATTTTATAAGGCCTGCAATTTTTAGCGGTATTATTAATTGACCGAGATATTTAAGTGAGATTTTCTGTGCTTTGCTGACCTCCCTTAAAAGGATAGGGCCCCCGTCATAGCGTATAGCCAGTTCAAGCATCAACCTTGTACTGTATCTTCCTCTTGTAGATAATTTCATATGTTATTTCCCTAAAAATCCTGATCCATATTTATAAGCTTATTTTTATATAATCAATACATCTGCATTGATTATTGCTAGCATTCTAATAGAATTAGTAATTTTTGTAAAATCATTTTACTTTCCATACCGGTAAAAAATGAATACAGTTTGACCTTAATGATTAAGGAAGGAGTAAATCTGTATACGTCAAAATCAATATTTGTTAAAATATTGAAATATAATTATGGATAGTCGCAGGCACCCGGGCTTTTCATGGAATAAAAATAATTATGAAAAGCTGCAGAAAGGCCGTTTTTGATATTGAGGAATTTTAAAACTTGCAGGGGATATTATGTTTAAAACATGGATAGATATATTTTTGGGTGATATCGGTAGATATATTACTGGTTTTATTGCAAATTACTATTATTTTATAATACCCCCCGTTATCATTTATGGGATATTCCTTACTATATCCTCATATAATTTTAAACGTATGGAGAAAATGGTAAATCGTATAATAGCGGAACAGGGCAAAGCAATAATAGAAAGAAACAGAGCAGTAAGCTATGTAGATCTTGTGGAAAATATAAAAATTAACTGGGACCGGATAATAAAAGAAAAATCATTCTTCCCGTATATCTCACAGGAATCAGACCTCTGGGTCTCAAAGGTATCGAGGGAAAATGTAAGGGATATGATAATGCATAATGATGCCGGGATAAGGCTTGTACTTGAAAGAAACGGTATATACATTATCGGCTGCCAGCCGGAAATAAGAAAAAATCTCTATATGGATTTTATCCACAGGTTAACACGAAGAAAATATTAATATTTTATGAAAACAGGTTTATTATAGGTTTTATGATCTGAAGCAGGATCCAGAAAAAGATATTTGAACTGGCTCCTATGCTGGATACCCCGGAATATCCCTCCACCAGCTCAAATTCATATTTGATAAGGTAACTGGTAAAAAATTGACTCATATCTGTTGTGATCCAAAGTACCGGGGGTATTATTAAAACGGCAGATATAAAACTCCTGATTAAATCACCCCGTGATATGGTTACAGCCCATACGACCAGGAAGGGGATGATCACCAGATCGGCACCGGGAAGAACCCTGTTACCGGGAAGAAGCGTGGATATATATATCGTAAGAGGAATCATAATTACCGAAAGCACTATTACAGACGGGTGCCCGACAAGGACTATTGAATCCAGTCCTATATAAATAGTCCTGCGGGTTATCTTTCTCCTTATAAGATTTCTGAAATCATATATTGCAGGCACCAGCCCCTTCATCAGCAGGTTAACAGCGCGTGGGAGAAGGATCATAATAAATGATAATCTGAGCCCGCTTGAAAGGGCATATAAAAGATCGGTTCCTAAATTAAGGGTAAGAGTCCTGTATCTGGTAATAAGACCTATAATGAACCCGGCTAAAAAGCCAAAAATCATAGGTTCGGATAAGATACCAAGCTTATAATGTACCTCGCAATAGAAAAGATGTAACCTTTTCAGAAAAGGTATCTTATTCATTACAGCATTTACCGCTTGTGACAGCGGAGCCCAGCATATTATGTGGGCCTGTGTATTGGAAATACCCCTGATACCATAAAAAGATTCTATATGGCTGGCATAAATGTCAGCGAGAGCAAATGTGATAGCGGCAACTATAATAGAAGTAAGTACTGCTATCCACTGTACTTCTGTTATTGCATATATTATCGAGCCTGCAAGAAGAAAGCTCCAGTATCCCCATAGGTCTATATTGATGGTCCTTGTAAACCTTAAAAAGAACATTATCAGATTGAGGCTAAAAACTCCCAGTATTATATACAGCAGGATGGGTGAGTTTAAAAATACTATCCCGGTAATCATCCAGCCTGTATCTATTATTTCATATTCCTTAAGGGAGTTTATAAGGATGGTGTTGGCAAGGGGCTCAAAAAAATTCACAAACATGGTTATAAGAAGGGCAACCCCTGTCATACCCAGGAAAATGAATAAACAGTTTCTTAAGTTTTTAAAAATATTCCTGGTAGTAAATAAACCGATAATAAACAGTAGTGCAGGTATTACTATCACCGGTCCTAAATCGATCAGATATTTAATAGCGCTGTAAGTAGCAGACATAAATCCTGCCTGTTCCCTGTTTCATATATCCTTTGTAATATATCAGAATTTCTTATTTTGTCTAACAGATTGCGGTAAAACTTAGCCTTATAATTTTTTATAAGCAGCAAAAATATTATATTTACCTGGATTTTGCTGCCCGGACTGCCCATTTTCTCAAAAATCAGTGGAGTATAAACGACTGCCAGGGCCAGGCCTTCTTTTATGACCACATCGGGGTATGTATGTGGAATTGCTATTTTTATGGGTTCTGTGTCAAGACCTGTGGGATTTGATTTTTCCCTCTCTATAAGAGATTTATAAAAATCTTTTTTAACATAACCCCTTTCAAAAAGACTTTTATGAAAAATCCTGAACAGCTCCTGGTAACTGCTGATTTTAGGGTTTATAAAAATATTTTCCTCATCGATATGCATATATGAAATAATTTCCCGCACTTATTCTTTGCAAAAAAACGTTTACAAATCTTTTTAGTTTTTTGATGATATATTATACTATCAAAAAAGATTAAATGAAGATTTAAAAATATGAAGGAATTCATGGAAAATATTAGCCCGGAATTACTTAAAAAACTTGATGGTAATCTCAAGACGATTGAAAAAGTTTACGAATCATCTCTGGATCTTTTAAGGAAGAAAAAACTGTCAGATGTTGCTATAAATTCAGGTTCAGAAATTGAGGATGACGGTAAGATCATTGTTGATTTTTTTGAAGATAGGGTTGTGGTCGATGTTGGTTCCGGAAAGATATATTATAGGAAGATAAAATTAACTGGCCAAAAAGATGAAAATCAGGTAGATATCTTATCCTCTTCTATCATACTTAATTATCTTAATACTGCAGACGGGGCAGGCCTTTCGGGACAGTGGATCTCATACCGGGAACTTCCCGGGGGGATGTTTTATTCAAGAACCATCACTGGAGTAATGGAACCTCTTCTTAAAAAATATGAGGATTCTTCAGAACTTTTAATAAAAAAAATGGAAGAGCACGGGGGGCACAGGAGTAAAGAGTTTAAACAGGGTGCTGTGATATATGCCTTTCCAGTTTTCCCAATACTTGTGATACTTGAAGAAAAAAGCGAAGAGTTCGATGCGGCTATAAGGGCTTTGTTTGACCGGAATTCATACCATTATGCAGAGACCTACACTATAAAGTTGATACTTATATGTATGGTAAGGCTTCTGCTATCATAATTCTTTGACGGCGTGTTCTTGCAAATAATCGTATTTATTATATACTACTTGTAAGAAAATGTTCAATATACGCACAAATGTTCATTATCATTTTTTAATTTAAGAAATTGTTGAATTTAGAAGAGAAAAGATTTATAGCAAAAATATCAAGGCTTTACTACATAGAGGGGCTGACACAGCAGAACATTGCAGATAAGCTGAAGATTTCGAGAACTAAGGTTTCAAGATACCTTACCAGGGCCAGAAAGGCAGGAATAGTAGAGATAACAATAAATCATACCCCTGAAGATTTTTCCAATATGGAATACCAGATTGAAAAGAAATACAGGATAAGAGAATGCATAATAGTGGATACGCTTGAAAATGACGGAGAGATTATAAGATCTATGGGGGAAAGAATAAATAATTTACTTGGAAGGTTGCTCGATAATGGGAGCTACATAGGGATAGGCTGGGGTTATTCTATGAGGGAGCTTTCCAGGTATATAAATATTGTTGATAAAAGTGATATAAAAGTAGTTCCAATGATAGGGGGGCTGGGCAGGACAGGCACCGGAGTCCATACTAACTCTGTAGCAAAAAGAATTGCTGATAGAGTTGGAGGCATAAGTTACATGATCCATTCTCCGGCTGTAATGGACAGCAGAAAAGTAAAGCAGATTATGGAAAAAGACAGCAATGTAAGGGCGATAATGGATATGTCTGAAAAGATTGATACCGCTCTTATAGGATTAAGCGATCTGGGCAGTGAATCAACTCTCATAAAAACAGGAAGTTTCAGTGAGGAAGACTTCAGATATCTTAGAAGACTGGGCGTGGTTGGAGATGTAAACCTTATATTCATCGACAGGGAAGGCAGGCATGTGCCAAATAAAATAGATGAAAGGATTGTGAGGGTTCCCCTTGAGAGGCTCAAGAAGATAAAAAATGTTATAAGCGTAGCATTTGGAAAGCGGAAACTTGAAGTACTGACTGCCGCTTTGAGGGGGCATATCATAAATATACTGCTTACAGATAAGGATACGGCTAAATATATATTAAGGGTGAAATAATATGGCAGGGAAAAAGCAAAAAAATGAAAAAAAGCAAAAATTAGAAATCAACGGATATACCATAGAGGACAGATTCCGGGACCTTGACGTGGAAACAAAGATCGGAATGCTCAGAAAGATGTTCCAGATCAGGCATTTTGAACTGCAGACGGAGCAGTTTATAATCAGGGGAATGATTCACGGGACCTGTCACCTCTATATAGGCGAAGAAGCCTGTGCCGTAGGAGCGGTATATGCAACAAAAAAAGATGATTATATCACCTCTACTCACAGGGGACACGGGCACTGCATTGCAAAAGGAGCCGACCTTAGCCTGATGATGGCAGAACTGCTGGGAAAAAGCACGGGATACTGCAGGGGCAGGGGCGGATCTATGCATATAGCCGACGTTGAATCAGGAAACCTTGGCGCCAATGGTATTGTGGGGGGAAGCATAGGGATTGCTACAGGTGCAGGCCTGACGGCAAGGATGAAGGATAATAAAAAGATTGTCTTATGCTTTTTTGGAGACGGAGCGGCGAACGAGGGAATATTCCACAGCTCCCTGAATATGGCCTCTATCTGGAAGCTGCCGGTTATTTATTTATGCGAGAACAACATTTATGGAATGTCGACCCCTGTAAAGGAGGCATTTAATATAAAGAGAATATCTGACAGGAAAATATCTTATGGGATAGACGGGCTTACAATTGACGGAAATAATCTGGCGGAGGTTTATAACACAGTTTCGCATTTTCAGCAGCAATGCCGCCGGGGGAAGGGACCGGTACTTATAGAAGCTTTAACCTACAGATGGAAGGGGCACTCGAAAAGCGATGCCCAGGTGTACAGATCAAAAGAAGAGGTCGGGGAATGGATGAAAAGGGACCCCATAAAGAGATATTCTAAGGAACTTCTTGAAAGAAAAATTATAACACAGGAAGAGATTGAAGATATTGAGAATAAGGCCAGGGATGATATTAAAAAGGCAGCAGATTTTGCAAAGAATAGCCAATTTCCTGACCCTTCAACAATAGAGGAAGATGTTTATTCATGAGGATCCCTTAAAATTTTTTATTTCGGGGTTATTAATATTTAGCAATTTAACGGAGCTTTGATTTGATATGGAAAGTAACAGGCAAATAACTTATTTAGAAGCAATCAGGGAAGCAATGCAGCAGATGATGCGAAAAGATGAAAATATTTATCTGATAGGAGAAGATATTGCAGAATACGGTGGAGCATTCGGAGTTACTGCAGGAATGGTTGATGAATTCGGCAAAGAAAGGATAAGAAATACACCCATATCAGAAGCAGCCCTGATAGGAGTTGCAGCAGGAAGTGCAATGACAGGAATGAGGCCCATTGCAGAGATTATGTTTTCCGACTTCATGACTATAGCAATGGACCAGATTGCAAATCAGGCTGCCAAGGCAAGATACATGTTTGGAGGCAAGGCTTCAGTACCGATGGTAATAAGGACCCCCGGCGGGGGAGGAACCGGTGCAGCCGGACAGCACTCCCAGAGTCTTGAAGCGCTGGTTGCCCATATTCCAGGACTTAAGGTAGTTATGCCTTCGTGTCCCTATGATGCAAAAGGTTTGCTGGTATCTGCTGTAAATGATGATAATCCGGTGATATTTATTGAACATAAACTGTTATATAAAAATAAAAAATATATACAGCATGTACCTGAAGAGCTTTATGAGATAAGCCTGGGAAAAGGAGACATAAAGAGGCAGGGAAAACACCTTACCATTGCTGCGACGTCATTTATGGTCCAAAAAAGCCTGGAAGCTGCCGAACAGGTGGAGACCGAAAAAGGGATAGACTGCGAGATAATAGATATCAGGACCCTGAGACCGTTTGACCTCGATATTATACTGGCTTCTCTTGAAAAAACGGGAAGGCTCATGTGTGTTGAAGAAGCCCCTGTATTCGGCGGATTTATGGGCGAAGTAGCAGCACAGGTCGCTGAATACGGTTTTGACCTTCTGGATTCTCCAATATTGAGAGTTGCAGGAAGGAATTGTCCGGTTCCATACAGCCTTGTTCTTGAAAATGAGATGATACCGGGTATTGAAAGAATAAAAGAAGGTATAGTTGATTTATTTGAAAAGATATAAGTTTTATATGGTAAAATATATGAAATGATTAAGACCTGCAAATTTTATTTATTGATAAGCAATGTGCTTAACGGTTATAATCTTAAATTATATAAATACTTTATTCAGGGGGAAATGAAATGCATGAAGTAATTATGCCTAAACTGGGTCTTACAATGGAATCTGGAAAAATAGAAAAATGGCATAAGAAAGAAGGCGATAGGGTTGCTGAGGGGGATGTACTTTTTGAGGTTATGACAGATAAGGTTTCCCTGGAAGTAGAATCCTATAACTCGGGAATATTAAAAAAGATAATAAAAGGTGAAGGCGAAGAAGTACCGGTAACAGAAGTTGTTGCATATATAGGTTCCGAGGACGAGGTATTTGCCGAACCTGCCGCAAAGGCGCCTGGAGAGGATATTAAAAGGCAGGAACCCGAAGTAGCTCGAAAAGAAACTGGAAAAACAGCTTTGATGGAGCACGAAGAAGAAATACCGGAAGATGAAGATAAAATTAAGATATCGCCTCTTGCCAGAAAAATGGCCAGTGAAAATAATGTGGATATATCTATGATTGAGGGATCAGGACCCAGGGGGAGAATAGTAAAAAAAGACGTCGAAGAATATATGGCTTCTGCAGGTAGCATGGAAGAGAAGAAAATTAAGATATCACCCCGTGCAAGGAAGAAAGCAAAAGAGCTGGGAATTGACTGGAAATCGGCAAAAGTCGAAGGAAGCGGACCTGGCGGCAGGATTGTGGAAAGTGATATATTAGCTTACAGTAAGAAAGTACCAGAAAAAGCTGAAGCAGTTGAAGAGGCTGCCACGGGAAAACCCAGGATCAGTTCAAGAACAGAGCTTACAGGTATGAGAAAGGTAATTGCCGAGCGAATGAGTCTTTCCAAGTCTACCATTCCCCATATTGTACTCAATGCAAAGGCAGATGTGACAGATTTTATTAAATTCAGGGAGCAGCTAAAGGAAATGGGTCTGAAAAAATATGACGTCAAGATAACTTTTACTGATTTAATACTCAAGGCAGCAGCTATGGCACTGAAAGAAAATATTGGTGTAAATTCTTCGCTTCAGGAAAATGAGTATATAGTATATGAAGATATAAATGTTGGGATGGCTATTGCTGTAGAAGAAGGTCTTATAGTGCCTACAATATTTTCCTGTGATAAGCTTAAGATTGTCGAAATAGCAAAAAAGAGAGTGGATCTTATAGATAAGGCAAAGAATAATAAACTTTCACTTGATGAGATAGAAGGGGGTACGTTTACCGTAACCAATCTGGGTATGTTCAGCATAAGAAACTTTTCGGCAATCATAAATCCTCCACAGGCAGCTATCCTGGCGGTAGGGGAGATATACCAGGAGCCGGCAGCAATTGATGGTAAAGTGCAGATAAGAGCCTTTATGGATGTATCTGTTTCCTGCGATCACAGGATAGTGGATGGGGTAAAAGGCGCCAGATTTGTGCAGGATTTTGTAGAACTGATCGAGAATCCTGCCATGCTTGTCATATAATATTATGTTTTTACCCGCAATCGGTGATTTTGATATATGAAGGATGAAGAGACAAAAATTTTATTGTTCTGTGTGAACTGTAATAAGGAAACCCAGCATACTGTTCACTATATTGGAAGCTACCTTAAAAGTATAACCTGTGACAGATGCCACGAGAAAATAGAAATAGACAGGAGGCACCTGAGGACAGTCTTTGCCGAGGATTTTATAAACAGGATACTTACCAAGCCGCACCGCATAAATGAAGACATGAAGAAGGCTGTGGCAACACTTATGCCTTTCTTTCCCAAAAGACTTATCCGGGAACCGTTGAAGGTTTTAAAAGAAATATATGAGATATTGAAAAAAGAGAACGGAGAAAAAGAAAAAAAGAACTGATTTTCCATGATATCCTGCCGGTTTTATATTTCAACAGATATATCAAATACTTTTTCAAAGCTTTTAAGGACATGCTCTTTGACATCATTTATCGGGATATCTTTTTGAAGGATTTCAGACATAGATGTCTGAGGATAATCTTTAAGGCCGCATGCAATAATATGTTTGAAATATGACAGGTCTATGTCTACGTTGAGAGAAAAGCCATGAATGCTTATCCATTTCCTTACACGGAGCCCGATGGATGCTATTTTCTTATTTTCAATGAATACGCCCCTGTGTTTTTCTACCCTCCGGCCTGCAATGCCAAAGTGGAGAAGTGTATTTATTATTACATTCTCCAGGCTGTAGACAAAAAGGGTGAGGTCTTTTTTAAAAAAATTAAGGTTAAATACAGGATAACAGATTAACTGGCCGGGTCCGTGAAGGGTAATATCTCCGCCCCTGTTTGAATTTACCAGTTCAATACCATATTTTTCAAGTACTGCTTCAGGAGTCAGAAGGTTTTTTGCGCTGCAGTTACTTCCAATTGTGATAACTGGCGGGTGCTCCATAAGTAGAATAGCGCCTCTTAAGCTGTTTTTATATATTTCACCGGTAAGTGCTATCTGAAATTCAAAGGCATCACTGTAAGGCATTATCCCCGAATCCAGTACGGGTATTTTCTCTGAATTCATCCTGTTTATTAAACTGTTAAGCCGGTTATTTTCCATAATTTTTATACAGTATATTTAAAAACCTGTGGATTTAAAAGTCCATAAATATCAATCTGACATATAATATTGCAGATTATATTTTTTCAACAGGAATTTTCAGTAAGGTTTATAATAATATAAGTCCAGTGTAGTTCTGCCGGTAGTAATGTTTTAAAAATCCGGGAATAAGGATATTGTAAATATATATTTTTTCTAATTTAACAAGGAGTGCAAAATGACAGACAAAAAGTTTGACGTCGCTGTACTGGGAGGAGGGCCCGGCGGGTATGTTGGTGCGATAAGGGCTGCCAAACTGGGACTTAAGGCCGTAGTTGTGGAAAAGGAGCATCTTGGAGGAGTATGCCTAAACTGGGGATGCATTCCTACAAAGGCACTCTATCATGTAGCCGTAACACTTGATGAGATAAAAAAAGCGCCCATTTTTGGAATAAGAGTGGGGAAGCCGCAACTTGATTTTCCCGGAGTCATGGCCAGGAAAAATGAAGTTGTGGAAATGCAGAGAAAGGGGCTTGCCTTCCATTTTAAGAAAAACGGTATAGAATTAATAAGTGGAGAGGGGAAGCTGGTTTCATCTGATACAATTTCAGTAAAAACCTTAAACGGTGAAAGTACTTCTGTCTCAGCAAGAAACATAATCATCGCAACGGGATCTTCGGCAAAAAATGTTCCCCCGTTTGACCTTTCCAGTAAGGGAGTAATGGATAATATTGGAGTGCTCTCTCTGGAAAAACTTCCCCAATCCCTTCTCATAGTTGGGGGAGGAGTAGTAGGATCGGAATTTGCCAATATATTTGCCTCCTTTGGAACCAAAGTAACCATTGTTGAACTTCTTCCCAGGATACTGAACACGGAGGACGAAGAAGTATCAAAAGTTATTCACAGGGCTTTCAGAAAAAAGGCAATAGAAATATATACTTCTACCAGAGTTGAAGAATCCAGAAGGCAAGGGGACATATTTAAAATAAAGCTTTCAGGAGGAGAGAAAATTGAAGCAGAAAACATACTTATATCTGTAGGAAGAGGCCCCAATTCTTCTGGAATAGGACTTGAAAATGTGGGAGTCGAAACCGATGAAAAGGGATACATAAAGACAGACAATAAACTCCGTACCAGTGTTCCGAATATTTATGCTGTCGGTGATGTTAACGGGGGTTTTCAGCTTGCACATGTAGCATCAGAGGAAGGCAAGATTGCTGCAGAGGTAATAGCAGGGAATGAGAAATCAATGGACTACTCAGTTATACCATGGGCTGTATTTACCTCTCCTGAAATCGGAACTGTCGGACTTAACAGAATCCGGGCCGAAGAAAAGGGATATTCTATATGTATTGGCAGCTTTCCATTTTCGAATAGCGGAAAAGCGCATATCACAGGCGAAACTGATGGTTTTATAAACATAGTCACAGATAAGGAAACCGGGGAGATACTTGGTGCGCAGATGGTAGGCCCGAGAGCGTCTGATCTTGTACATGAAGTAGCAGTCGCGATGAAGGGGGAGATACTGGTAGATGACCTCTCAACGACAGTACATACACACCCGACTCTTTCAGAGGCAGTTATGGAAGCGGCAGAAGATTGTTTTGGAATTGCTACACATAAATCAAAATAATGATAAATTTTAAGAAAGATGGAAATTTTGTATAGATTGATAGCTACAGACGTAGACGGGACCCTTCTGGACAAAAACTCCCGGATAACAGAATTAAACAGGAAAGCTCTGCTGGAATGCAAGAAACGTGGAATCGGGGTTGTTCTTGCTACGGGTAAGACATTGGATTCAATAATACACTTGATAAAAAGCATGGATCTGAAGCTTCCGCAGATAACAATTAACGGCAGCGTTATTATTGGTCCCGGAGCAAATATAATGGGTTCATTAAAAATAGATAAGGCATTATATTACGAAATAATAAAATTTATTAAAGATAACGGCTATCCGCCTGTTGTAGCGCTGGATAATGGTAAACTTTACCTTGAAGGCTATCATCCTGACCTAAAACATCTGGACAATGTGGGTGAAAAATATATCAGGGTAGAAACCATAGAAAGCCGGTTCTTTGCCGAAAATGCAGTTGATATTTTTATACCAATAAAAATATCAAACCCCCTGGAAGGGATGCTAAGGGAAAAATATTCTGGTAAGATTCAATTTGTGAGATCCGGGGAATACTTTTTTGATATACTGAACATCAAAGCTACCAAAGGCAATGCACTTCTTTCAATAATAAACGGCATGGGCATCAAGAAAGAAGAAGTGGCTGCGTTCGGAGACAGCCCCAATGATTTATCGATGTTTACTGTAGCAGGCCTAAAGATAGCTGTAAAAAATTCTTATGCAGAGGTTAAAAAAGAAGCGGATATAATCACCGATGAAAACTATAACTCGGGCCTGGGAAAAGCTATCTTTAAATATATACTTACAGATTAAGTAAGTTTTTAGGATAAAAGTATTATTAAAAGATTAATACATATAATTTAAAATATTTTGATATTACGGCATTTTATGCTAAAATTAAAATTCCTGACATTTATTATAAATCTATTAAAAAAAGACCTATGAATAACGATGGCACAGTAGCGCTGACCAAAGAAATCATTATAACTTCATCAAAGCCGGTAGCCAAAGAGGATTTCATCAAAAAGATTGGTGAAATAGCAAGGAACATAATTGAATTTTTAAAGAAAAATGGCTGTAGAAAGATAGCCCACATCAAATTTATATCTACAACAGATGGAGAAGACTATCTGCAGTACAGCGTCCAGGATATGAGCAATAAACCGATAATACAGGGGATCCTGCACAAAACCTTTGCAAAAATAAAAATCACCCTTAATATAATTGAATTTGGGGTAGGCCGTGAAGATATAAACAGCAAGGTGGATCGTGAAATAAGAAATATCCAGGATTATTTCTCAAGTTTTTAAGATAATTTCAATATAGCATAAAATCTTTTATAACATATTCCATTCTTAAGAATCTGGATATACTTGAATAGTCTATCCCCAGCAATTGGACCGGATTAAGATACGTGCCGTTGTAGATAACACCAAAGTGAAGATGGCATTCTACGCTTGAAGGGTCGTCAGAAGCTCCCAACGAAGCTATTATAGCTCCCTGTCTAATTCTGTCACCATTATTTACATATATATTTTGAAGGTTAAGATATGTAGTTCTTATCCTGGAATTATGCCTGATTACTACTGTGCGTCCTCCGGTAGGAGAAATTCCTACATATGAGACTATACCATTTGCAGCAGCGGCAACCCTGTCTCCCGGATCACCAGATATGTCAATTCCCGTGTGCCTGTAATATTTTGACTTTTCAGTATCATAATAAACCTCTTTGAATCCTTTTATTATTTTTCCCTGAATGGGATATATAAACGGCTTTTCATATGAGTCCGGGCAATATGGATTTGCAGGAAGAGCTGAAGGAAGTAAAAATAATGTTGGTATTAAAAAAAGGAAAAATATTCTTAAATACTTCATAATCATCTTTCTTTTTACCCGGAAAAGACCGGGGATGGGGCATATTATAGCAATATTTATTCAAATATACAATTATATATTTATATAATTATAAAAAGTAAATTTTACTAAAGGTTTATAAAATCCTATAATGTTGATAATTAAAATAGTTATAATTTTTATGTATAGGGAGGAGAAAGTTATGAATGACAGAGTACCGGAAATACTTTCCTGGTATAAAAGCGAAAATCCCGGGACAATTAGAAACCTTTACCAGATGCTTTCAGCAGGCCGCCTTGGCGGAACAGGCAAAATGGTAATACTACCCGTAGACCAGGGTTTTGAACATGGGCCTTCCAGAAGCTTTGCCCCCAATCCGCCGGGTTACGACCCTTCATATCATGTGAGACTGGCAGTTAAGGCCAGGCTGAACGCGCACGCTGCACCTCTTGGGTCCATGGAAATAATAGCACCTGAGTATGCGGGGCAGATACCCCTGATACTTAAAGCAAACAGCCATGACTCAATGGATAAAAGCGGGGACCCCATACCGGCAGTAACTGCTTCAGTGGAAGATGCCCTCAGACTTGGGTGTGCGGCAATAGGTTTTAGCATATATCCCGGAAGCAGCCATTTTAAAGAGATGTACGAGGAAATAAGGGAAATAGCCCTGGAAGCAAAAATGGCAGGGCTTGCTGTTGTGGTATGGTCTTATCCTAGGGGATCAAACCTTTCAAAAGCCGGTGAAACTGCTGTGGACATAGTAGCATATGCCGCACAGATTGCAGTCCAGCTTGGCGCACATATTATAAAAGTCAAACCCCCAACTTCCCATATAGAGCTTGAGGATGCAAAAAAGATATATGACAAATATAATATACCAATAGATACGCTGTCTGACAGGGTTAGAAATGTAATACAGGGTGCTTTTAACGGTAAGAGGATAGTGATTTTTTCGGGCGGACCTGCAAAGGGGAAAGAAGAAGTGCTTGAAGAGATAAGGCAGATAAAAGATGGAGGAGCATTTGGTTCGATTATAGGAAGGAATACTTTCCAGAGACCGGAAGATGAAGCAATGGATTTTCTTGGAGAAATCCTGGATATATATAGTGAGTAAGCATATGTATAATTAGATAGCATTTCTCTCTATAAAAGCGCTGGATTTTCTGGATCCCGTCCAGGATTAGGATAATAGGTTACAAAAGGATTCAATATAATACAGCGCTTTTTAGATATGCCAGTAGTAATAATAATTTAAAAATGCCGATATATGAAAATAAGCCTTCCATTTGGAAAAGAGAATATAGAACTTAATATACCTCAGAAGAATATACTTGATATAGTCAGCGGCAAAAGCTCAGTATCCTCGATAGATGAGAAGTCCGTTATAGCAGAAGCTCTTTCCAGTCCTGTTAAATCCAGTACCCTTGACAGAGTTGCCCGGGGGAAATCTTCAGCATGTATTCTTGCAAGTGATATAACACGGCCCTGTCCTTCATATAAATTCCTTTCGGCCCTAGTAAGTGAGCTTGAAAGGGGAGGTATCAGATTTTCAAATATGAAGGTAGTCCTGGGCCTTGGAATACACAGGGGTCATACAGAAGATGAAAGAAGAAAACTTGTCGGAAACTATATTTTCAAAAATATAAAGGTTATCGATTCCGATCCGTCGAGATCAAAGTATATGGGAAAAACTTCCAGGGGAACCCCGTTAGAAGTATTTGAGGAAGTCATAGGAAGCGATATTGTCATAGCGACAGGAAATATAGAATACCATTACTTTGCAGGGTACTCGGGAGGGGCAAAGGCACTTATGCCCGGTGTATGCACCAGGGCATCCATACAGGCGAACCACTGCATGATGCTTGAGGAGGGAGCTGAAGCAGGAAGATATATCGGTAATCCTGTAAGGGAAGATATGGAGGAAGCGGGTAAGATGGTTGGGATAGATTTCGTCTTCAATGTAATACTTGACGGGGATAAGAGAGTAATAGGCGCATTTGCGGGCAGGAATAATGAGGCCTGGCTGGAGGGCATAAAGGAATATGACAGGATATATATGGCGGAAGTAGAAAAACAGGCAGATATAGCGGTAGCTTCAGCAGGAGGGTATCCTAAAGATATAAATCTGTACCAATCCCAGAAGGCTCTGGAAAATGTCAAAGATGTTGTCAGACCCGGCGGCATTATAATACTTGCAGCTTCATGCTGCGAAGGATTCGGAGAGGAAGTATTTGAGAGATGGATGGGCCAGGCGAAGGATTTTAGTGCAATAAGCAAAAGGCTTAAGGAAAAATTTGTACTCGGGGGACATAAAGCAGTGGCAGTATCAAGGGTCATATCCGATAAAAAGGTATTTCTCTATTCCAGTTTTGACAGGAAAACTACGGGGGAAATGGGGTTTTACAAGATTGATGATATACAATCTTATTTAAATAAAGCAATACAGGAAAACAGGAGCGTAAAAATAACATTGGTACCTTCCGGCAGGTTTGTAAGGTTAAAAAAATGATTTTATACCTCTCACAATACTCCTTTCTCTCAAATTAATGGTATTTTCTATTCTCAATAAGATGAAATAATATGAACCTTTGCTATAGATATAATCAAATGAAATTTAATGGCCATATTTGTTTCCGATAATCCTAAATATGTTCATCTTTGGGG
Source organism: uncultured Actinomycetota bacterium (assembly GCA_964563645.1). Taxonomy (GTDB): domain Bacteria; phylum Actinomycetota; class Humimicrobiia; order Humimicrobiales; family Humimicrobiaceae; genus M55B120. Next base: position 29,358 of record CAZLXJ010000022.1, read on the forward strand.
GATTATATGTTTGGGATCCAGAAGACATTCTATAAGTATAAGTTATTCCTGGAACCATATCATTTTTGACAAAAATATTATAAATTTTTGAAAGTAAACTGATAGATAATAAAATCCATGGAACTACAAGTAGATTTGTAGTATTATTTAAAAGTTTACCTTTAAAACGGTTTTATCAAAAACAGGTGTAATTTGGGAAAAAGTAATCTTAAAAGTTATATAATGGAGTTTCCTAACTATATCTCCCTGTTTATTTTTTCATTTTATATGATGCTGGCAAGCCCTATTCTTTTGGATATAGGTATTTATTTTAATGTATCACCTGAGAATATGAATCTTATAATAACCTTTTTTATGATTGGGGAAGTTTCAGGTATGCTGGCTCTCATTTTTTTAAATAGAAAATTTAGCAGCACCAATATAATCATATGGATATATATTTTACTAATACCTGTATTAATCGGATTGATTCTGGCAATCTCTTTAATTCTTTTCTATGTACTGTATTTTATTTCCGGTTTTCTTTTAGGGATTATATTTATGAATGCCAACACAAGCATGTTGGAAGGAGGAGTAAAAAACAAGGATAGCATTGTTAATTTAGGCCACGCCTTTTTTGCAATTGGTGCACTTGCCTCTCCTTTTTTTGCTTCAAGCCTGGTAAATAGGCAGATAAATTGGAAACTTATTTACCTGGTAGTTATAGGCCTTGTAATAATCTCTCTTATTTCCTACATTCTTAAAAATAAAAGAAAACAGGTTGAGGCAGACATGTCGGCGGAAAAGAAAATTACTTCCATGAAAGGATTATTTAAAAACAAGGGGAAAAATATATATATGATTCTTACAGTAATTTTAATGCTATTTTATGTAATGTCTGAGGTAACAGTTTTTTCCTGGGCACCGACTTTTTTCAGGATCGAGAAGTTGTTTGACCTTTATAGTGCCAGCTTTATTGTGTCTATATTCTGGATAGGAATACTTGCCGGAAGACTGTTAGTAAGCTTTTTATCATATAAATTTAAGGCTGGTACTTTATTGATTGTGTTATCTATTATTAGTATAATCGGATTAATTCTTTCAATTTTTCCAATAAGACAGAAAATAAATTTTATCGGAGCAGGACTTACGGGACTGGGTTTTTCGGGCATACCACCATTGTTAATTTCCTCTGCGGGTAGAATCTTTGGTTCGGGGAAAGATGTCTCATTGACTATACTGTTTGTTGTAGGGATAACCAGCGGCAGCTTAATTCCTTTTGTAATTAGATCTATAGCTAATTACAGCTTTTTACTTTCAATGGCGATAGCCATTATGTTTATGCTAGTTTTCACTATTTTTGTAATTGTCCGGAAGTATTATAGAAATACTCTAAAAAAATAATAATCTTGAAACTTTAATTTGTAATATAAGCATAATGGTGTCCCCGGGCTTTAGAAATTGGAACTGCATATTAAAAGAATTAGAACAATTCAAGGGGTTTTTATAGCTAAAAATTATGGGCATCATTTTAACAATGACTAAAGCTTATTCTGATAATTCTATACTTTAAAGTATTTTGTCTTGAATATTCTTGCATATCTATAGTTTCTGAATATTAAAATTGATTAATTCTTATCTTAAGATTAATATCTTAAGAAAGCAGATTATTTTTTATAATTTTTATAATTCCAGATAAGACGATTAGAAAAATCAGGCAAAATAGAATACTCGTATCCGGCTTTGCGCAGCTGCTTGTCCTGCTTTCATCCATACTGATCATCGGCCCTCTTATACCGCTTATTTCAAAGGACCTGAAAATCGGTCTTGACACTATCGGCTCAGCTCTTTCTTTAAGCATCCTGCCCCTGCTTTTGGTGACACTAACTGCCGGCAATCTTATAGAGCTTATAGGTCTAAAGAAAGTGCTTTATATCGGATTTGGCCTGAGTATAGCCGGTTCGATAATGCTGTATTTTTCATATTCCTTTCCCGTCTTTGTAGTTGCATACTTCATTCTGAGATTTGGAGCAGCAACCCTGTTTGTGGTGAATTTCTCTATTATAGGAAATACGGATCCCGCCCGAAGGACATCAAATATGATTAAATTGGATATGGGACCAAGTGCAGCTTTTTTTGTTGCGCCCCTTATAGCCAGTCTAATACTTTTTATAAAAGCTGATTGGCAAAATTTCTATCTTTTTAGCGTGGTATTATTGTTAATCTTAATGATTATATTATGGAAGACAGGGATGCATGAAGCAGCATATACGGGAAATAATCTAAAGACATTATTTAAAGCAAATAGAAGAATTATCTCAAATACTATTTTTATTATGTGCGGGGTGATAGTATTTTTTTATTTTTCCGTTATAAATACTTTTTTTATGTGGTTTACGTCTTATTTTCAGAGTATCGGCGTAGAGGTCAACATTAGCTCTCTTTTTCTTTCAATATATGGTGCCTCTCTTTTTATTGGTATGATAATAAGGGGCAGACTGATCAAGCACTTCAAAGAAAAGAATATCCTTCTTTTTGGTTTTATATCATCATTATTAATGCTGATAGGGATTCTTTTTATACAGGATCTGATATTTAAGAATATCCTTATATTCTTGTTTGGTATTGCTATCGCTGGAAACTTTCCAATTATTTTTTCCATAGCATCAGGGCTGTTTCCGGAGCATGTCAACTCGGTTTCCGGGCTGATGTTTACTTTTGGAAATCTGGGAGTAATGGTGTTTCAGTATCTTTCAGGCTATTTTTCAGAATATTATTCAAAAAGCAGTGTTTTGTATATTAGCATAGTTATTCTGCTAATACTTATTATTCTTACCTTTGTTCTTAGTTATAATAAAAAATTAAGGTAGATTTATACCGGAATTGGTTTCTTAAGGTAAACACCCCTTTTATATCTTTAAATTATTAATAATAAAGATTATTATCATCAATATGAAATATCTGGCTGTATTAAATCCG
>CAZLXJ010000023.1:0-20757 GCA_964563645.1 uncultured Actinomycetota bacterium
TTCGAACCCTCGAGGCGGGTTTATACCCGCCTAACCGCTTAGCAGGCGGCCCTTTTCAACCACTCAAGCACCTCTCCCCGCAGCTGGCAAACAATATAATAACAGATTTTATAAAAAAATCACTTTTTGAAAAAGGACTTATTTAAATTTTATCCATATATTTTTCCATCCATCTTATAATTATTCCCAGAGATTGGTATTATTTTAAAAAATAACCAGAAAGGCGATTATGGAAAAACTAAAGGAAATTTTAAGAAGGATTGACGGACATGGATATAAAGCATATAAGCAGTTGAAAGGAGCTTACAATTTCGGTACTTATTCGCTTTTAATCGACCATGTCCAGGGAGATCCATTTGCCTCTCCTTCAAAACTTAGATTAAGGGTACCGCAGGATAGGGCAGGTTTTGACAGATCACTTTTCTCAAATCATTCCAGGCTCACAGCACTGGAGGATTATATCTGCAGACAGTTCAGCAGAGCCATTAAAAAAATATCGGTAGGTACGGGGGGGACAGGAAAATCAGGTCTAATATATATAGACTCGGGAGGTCAGGAAATTTTAGAGAGAACTGCTGTGGCTGTAAATGAAGAATTTGTAGAAGCCAGATTCTACATAGGTCTGCCAGCGAGAGGCCGCACAGTAATGGGCAGGCAGTGTGATAAAATACTCACCATGGATCTGCCAAAAATTGCCAGCTCTTCCCTTTTTTATAAAAGCCTTTATCCTGAAGAACTCCTGGATTTTATAAATATCTCAGAAGACCAGGACATCCTTAGAAAACAGCTTAAAGAAAGAAAGCTTGTATCATTTATAAGAAACGGTTCCATTCTTCCCAGAAGAAGCGGGATAAGTGATAGTCCTCTCCCTTCGTCTGAAGCAGTCATATTTAAATCCCCTGCCGAGCTTGAAGTGACTATGGATACCCTGCATTCGGGTAGAATAACCGGTATGGGTATACCAGAGGGAATAACCCTGATAATTGGAGGCGGATTTCACGGAAAGAGCACACTGCTTTCTTCCATAGAGAGGGGTATATACAATCATATCCCCGGAGATGGGAGAGAATATGTAGTCAGTCTGAACAAAGCTGTAAAAATAAGGGCAGAGGAGGGCCGGAGCATCCAAAAAGTCAATATATCACCTTTTATAACAAATCTGCCTATGGATAAGGATACGGTCAAGTTTTCAACATTAAATGCCAGCGGCAGTACCTCTCAGGCTGCCAATATAATAGAAGCTCTCGAATGCAGAGCAGACCTTCTCCTGCTCGATGAAGATACTTCTGCTACAAATTTCCTCATAAGGGATGAGATAATGCAAAAAACTGTACCAAAGGAAAAGGAGCCCATTACACCTTTTATCGATCGTGTAAAAGACATATACAGAGAATTCGGTACATCCTCAATTCTTGTAATGGGTGGATCGGGAGATTATTTTGAAGTCGCTGACACTATTATAATGATGGACAACTATCTGCCGTTTCTTGTAACCGGAAAAGCAAAACAGATAATAAATTCCAGAAAAGATATAAGAAAAACAGAATCTCCGGGTTATTTTGGAAAATTGACGGAAAGAATACCTGTTCCTGAAAGCATCGACCCGTATCGCGGCAAAAGAATCAAAGTCAAATCCAGGGGTACTGATAAGATTTCCTTCGGAACTCTTGACATAGATCTTACTGCAGTGGAACAAATAATTGATAAAAGCCAGGTAAATGCCATATCAGGTATAATCTTATACGGTCTCAAAAAGGGATATATTGACGGGCATAATACACTCGTGGAAATACTTGATAAGATCTTTGAAGATATTGATAAAAATGGCCTTGATGTAATTTCGGGTTACAGCGATGGCCACCCGGGCAGCTATGCAATCCCCAGAAAATTTGAAGTTGCATGTGCAGTAAACAGACTTAGAAGCCTAATAGTACGACAAATGTAAATAACTGGCACGCCTGGAGGGATTCGAACCCCCAGCCTTTGGATTCGTAGTCCACTGCTCTATCCAGTTGAGCTACAGGCGCGCACTTTTATATTTTAAAGGATTTACATATTTTTATCACATGCATTTTATTAGATATCAACCCTATTTTCACCAAGATCTTCTTCATGCTCTATATTATAGATTCTATCCTTCCAGTATATGCCCCTGCCATATTTTGCCTGATAGACTGAATTTACAGACAGCGCCATTATATAAAACATTGAAATAGGGTGAAGTATTATATCAATTATCCTTTCTTTGAATCTGAAAGCCATCACAACTCTTATTACAAATATTATAGATATCTGAACCAGTAAATTTATATTTACCGCTAAAGGCCAGCCGAAAAGATAGGCGCCCGGCAGCATTATGACAGGAACAAAAAAAATAGCGCTAACCACAGAAATAACAATAAACAGCCTTATAATACTGTACCCCATGGCAGCAAATATAAATTTGGAAAATCCTCTGGCCACCTCCCTAAAACCGCCGTACATCCTGCAGTAAATATTCGATCTTCCGTCAAATATCATGAATTTGAAACCGTATTTTTTTACCTGTCTTGAAATTGCAACATCATCAATTATATCTTTCCTTATATTCCTATGTCCTCCGATAGAGTCGTATGTATCCCTTTTAAAAAGTATGAACTGCCCATTTGCTATACTAAATACTGGATTTAATGACTTTTTTATAAGTACAAGCGGCATGAGTGCCATGACTGCAAGATTAATAAATATTACCGCCATTTTTTCATGTACTGTCACCATAACCTGTTTTGGGAATACAGATAACGCGTCCAGGTTATTTGAAATAAGTGCCGACAGTGAAGATGACACCGAATCAGGAAAATGCAGGGTATCTGCATCGGTGAATATCAGGTATTTGCCCTTTGCCCTGCCTGCCAGCTGCTGACAGGCATATGACTTGCCTTTCCACCCTTCAGGCAGAGTCTTGCCCTCTAAATATTTAATCCTATTATCTTTTTTTGACCACCATTTGATTATATCAGCGGTATTATCATCTGAATTATCATCCAGGGCCAGGATTTCAATATTGCGGTAATCCTGCTTTATTAGCGAGCGGAGGCACCTTCCAATATTTTTCTTCTCATTTCTCGAAGGTATTAGAATCGAAACAAGTGGACTCTCCTTTAAAAAACTGGAGGGGAGCCTGAATCTTGATGTGTTTTTATATACAAAATTATTTATAATAAAATTAAAAAAAATTACCGTTAAAAGAAATGTTATTGTATATTGATAGTATAAAAAATAGTTCATAACCTAAAATAAATAAATTATGAACTATTCTAACACTGGATTTTTTTATGTAAATTAATATTTTTTCACAACATATCAGTTATTGTTTAATTCCTTAAGCATGCTTTCCAGATCAATACCGTAGTTTCCTGCTATCTGTCCAAGCGTAAGCATCCCTGCCTCATATACAGCCATTGGACAATTAAGGCACGGGATCCTGTACTTTGAGATAACTGCACTTGCTTCCTTTGACCTTAAAACTTTTTCAAGTTTGGTATCTTTTGTATATTTATCTGCCATACAATCACATTCCTTTTTATATTTTATAAATACCCTATATTTACATTTATCACAAAATTAATTGTAATAAAAGTATTCTGTATAGCCCTAGATATTATATATTCCCTGCAAGTATAGTCAAATTTTCTTTACTATATAATATTATTATTGACAGTACTGCTGTGCGCTGGATAATTCTGCTTGCGGACTTTTTCAATTTAACAAAAACTACTTAGATGTTATGATAAATAACAAAACTAAATATTTAATATTCATTAAATCAAGTAGACCATTGGAGGCTGTATGATTTCAGGCTTACCGATTAAAAATTTAATGTCCAGATTCAATCACAGGCAGCTTGGATGTACTACAACTGATGAATTAACGCCACTTGAAGGAATAATAGGCCAGAACAGGGCAGTAAAGGCCCTTAAGTTTGGTCTTAATATTGATAGCGATGGTTTCAACATATTCGTATCAGGTATTTCAGGAACAGGGCGGATGACGGGTGTTAAAAATTTCGTTGAAGAACTGGCAAAAACAAGGCCGGTACCGCCTGACTGGTGCTATGTAAATAATTTTAAAGAACCATATGAACCAGTTGCTACAAAACTCCCTGCTGGAAAAGCAAGGGATTTTTCAAACAAAATTGATAATTTCATAAATTCTATAAGAGACCTTCTGCCTCAAACCTTCTCCAACAAGGACTATGCAGATAAAAAAGAAGAAGATTGAAACACCCTTTTTAAGGTATAAATCCTGATTCTTTGATTTCTTTGCTTTGATGTAGAAAGCCTTAAATTTGATAAATAAATCCTGAATAAAAATCACCCGGATGGAAGTTTATTTAACTTTTTTATTATCACTTCCCAGTTCGTCTTTTATTATCCGGTAAAGTTTTGCGCTGATTTCCCTATAATCACCATTTTTATAATATTTTTGTTTTCCCATATACACTTTCACCAGCGGTATTCTCGGCAGATGTCCAAGCGGCAGCAGGCCGTTTCTTAATATATTATAAAGACCGTCAATCCTAAGGGGTATTATCGGGACTTCCATATCACTTCCTATTATCCCTATTCCTGGTTCAAATTCCTTTATCCTTCCATCTGTCGTCACATTCCCCTCCGGGAAGATAAGTATGTTCCATCCCCTGTCAAGGGCTCTTCCTGTATTTTTAAATACCTGCCCAAAAGCAAATTCCCTTGATAGGGGTATTACATTTATATAAAGACTTATAAAAAGATAAAAACCTACTGCTTCTATAAATCTTCTCAGAATGCATCCCCTTCTACCAAAAAAATTACTGAAATGATGTCCTATTGACATTACTACTGTAATTTTTTTTCTTAATCTTAAAGGCAGTGAAAAAAGTATCACAAGCGTATCCATAACTGATACGTGGTTTGATGCAAAAGAGGTTGGGAGTTCAATATTTTTTAGATTATCCCTGCCTATTATATCTGTCCTGTAAAGGATCCTGACAAAAGGAAATATAAGGTACTGGAATATTGTCCTTAATACAATAAACAAACGATTGTAGGCAAATCCAAAAAAAGGAAGCCTTGAAGTTTTTTGCGGTGGATTTTTGATTTTCTCTTCTATGTCTTTTATTTTTGTTTCCTTGCTTATATCCAGCCGGGAAGAATCGATACCATAATTTTTTTCAATCTCTGCTGAAAGGCTTATTATATCAAGTGAATCCATACCAAGGTCTTTTTCAAGAGATGCTTCTCCGTCCTTTTCACCGACTGTCCTTTTTATTTTTTTTATTAAATCATATATGTCTTTCTTTTCACCTTTGCCTTCGGCAGCCACTATCCTACCTTTAATAGAGCCCCGGATCCTTTTTAAAATCTCTCCCTTCTTTACATTCATAGTGTGGGTCCTGGGAAAATCATCTTCTTCCCATATAAGATAATCATCTACTTTCTGATCTACATTTAAATTTGAATTTGCAATGTTTACTATCTTTTCGACCCTGGAAGACTCAAGAGCATTATTTTTAAGTAGCAGTACTGCTATTATTTCAATCCTTCCATCCGTATCCATCCCGAATACAGCACAATCCTTTACTTCCTGTAGCTTTCTGAATTCTATGGCTATATCGGACGGATAGACATTCACCCCATTCTCCTTTACTATAACCTCATCTTTCCTGCCCTTTATAAAAACATTGCCTGATTCATCTACCTCCACGGCATCCCCGGTTTTGAACCAGCCATTTTTAAAATGTTCTTTTGTTTTTTCTTCGTTTTTAAAATACCCGGGAGTCACGCTGCTCCCCTTTACGTATAGCTCTCCGTTTTCAATTTTTACGCTGCTATTGTCAAGAAAGCTTCCAACAGAGCCGGCTTTATTTTTTGAAGGATCGAACAATGCAATAAGAGGTGCTGTTTCTGTAAGTCCATAACCCTGGAAAATACCGAACGCTATGGTCCTATAGAAGTCATCCACATCCTCTCTCATCCTCGCGCCGCCGGAAATTATTCCTGCAAGCGTTATTCCCACCTTCATATGCACGGGCAAAAATCTTATGTATCTTATCCACCATCTTTTCTTTTTATATTTTCCATATATTTTTTTAAACTTTACTGTATCGAGTCCGAATCCCGCAACAATATAATCTCTCAATATCTTCAACTGCTGGGGAAGTGCTGCCAGAGCTATTATTTTTTCGCGCCTAATGGTTTCAATTATATTTTTCGGTTCAAAACCGCTTATAAAAAATACCGGCAGCTTAAGGGCAACAGGTATAAAAAGACCTGCTACCTGGCCGTACATATGTGAGAGAGGGACAACGGATAAAAGCTTAGAAGAAGGAATTAGCTTTAAAAATTTTTTCCATTTTTCTATAACAGGCACGGCCATCTCAAGGTTTGACTGGATATTTTTATATGTTAGCACCACTCCTTTCGGAGCAGCTGTGGTTCCGGATGTATATATTATCTGGACTATGTCATCTTCATTTATCTCTGTTTGCCTGTGGTCAAATTCATTCATATGGGATATTAAACTTTCGATTTCTTCTATATAAATCTTTAATAGACCCAAATTATTTATTGATTTGTTTGCGTTCCGGTCATTTTCTTTTGAGTCAATAAAAATTCCAGGCTCCACATCATCCAGTACCTTCTTTACAAAATCTGTACCTGATCTGTAATCAAGAGGAACTACAACGCCTCCGTACATCACGCAGCCGATAAAAATAATTACCCATTCTGGATTATTTCTTACCCTGATTACTACCCTGTCACCCTTTTTCAGGCCGCGGGACTTAAGAAAAGAGGCAAACTTCAGCGATAAGGTCATTATTTCATCAAATGAGAGCTTCCTGGTTCTATAACTGCCACTGTAATAGAAATAAACCTTTTTATCCCTGAGCCCTTTATAAAAAAATGTCCGTAGATCCATCATTGCCTTTTAATGCCTTAATTTATACTGGTATAATAAAAAATTCCCCATTTATGATAGTTTATACATATAATAATATTTGACAATCCTTGTAAGATTAGGAGGACTTAAAAAATTAATTACAGAAGCTTTTGGAATTATAATCCATGCTCATAAGGGACCTGAGGAATTTTCTGTGCCTCATCCGGTGTTATAGATTTTCAACCACTCTATTTCCCTTTGCCATTATACATTTCCTAAATAGTGAGAGGTTTTTGAGAGTTTAATTAAATAAATCACTTTTAAAATAACTTTTAGAAATCTGAAGTGAATTTCTTTAGCTTTTGATTAATATAAGACCTTGATATTTATTGCAGATAAAGATAGCAAATTTCCTTTTATTAATCCATAAAATCCTTAAGTGCACTGCTCCTGTTGGGGTGTCTTAACTTACCCAGGGTCTTTGACTCTATCTGTCTTATTCTTTCTCTTGTAACACCGAATTCCCTTCCAACTTCTTCAAGTGTCCTGGGGTGACCGTCCTGAAGCCCAAAACGGAGCTGTATCACTTTTCTTTCACGGTCATTTAAGGTATTTAGAACCTCATGAAGTTGTTCCTGCAGCATTGTAAACGACGCTGCATCTGAAGGAGCTTCAACCTCGGAATCTTCTATAAAATCTCCCAGATGACTGTCTTCCTCCTCACCTATTGGAGTTTCAAGTGAAACCGGCTCCTGTGATATCTTCATAATTTCCCTAATCTTCTCGGCAGAAAATTTCATCTTCTTTGCTATTTCTTCCGGTGTCGGTTCCCGGCCGAATTTTTGAAGCAGCTGCCTCTGGGTTCTTATAAGCTTATTTATGGTTTCTACCATATGTACAGGTATCCTTATGGTCCTTGCCTGATCGGCAATTGCCCTTGTTATAGCCTGCCTTATCCACCAGGTGGCATATGTAGAAAACTTATATCCCTTCCTGTAATCAAATTTTTCCACTGCTCTTATAAGACCCAGGTTGCCTTCCTGTATAAGGTCCAGAAAAAGCATTCCCCTGCCAACATATTTTTTGGCGATGCTTACTACAAGCCTCAAATTTGCTTCTACCAGAGCCCGCTTTGCCTGGTGATCTCCCGCTTCTATCCTTCTGGCCAGCTGGACTTCTTCGTAAGCCGTAAGCAATCTTACTTTACCTATTTCCTTAAGGTACATCCTTACGGGGTCATTTGTAGGTGATTTTATTGAGAGGTCGAGTTTTCTTTTTGTAAAATCTTTTTCTATTTTCTTTGTCTGTATGACATCAATATTTTCAGCATCTTCGTCAATTATCTCTATTCCAAGGTTTTCAAAAACATCGTATATATTCTCTATCTGCTCTTTACTCAGGTCTATTTCTGAAAGAGTTTCTGTTATCTCTTCTGTGGTAAGCAGGCCATCTGATTTTCCTTTCTTTATAAGGGCCTTTATCTCTTCCAGTTTAAACTCAGATTCTATTTTCATATTTTATCACCTCGAAAAAAACTTAAGAATTATGGAGTATTTTCAGAAGCCATATTGTATCTAATTTATAATAATATTCAAGTTCTATATATTTATTATACCCAGATTCTGTTTTTTATGCTCTAAGTCTATAAGACGCTGATAAAGACTGTCATATTTACGTTCAATTTCTCCAATTTCTTCATCATTCGATTTCTTTTTAGCATCCTCATATTCAATCATTTTCCTTCTTACGTATTCTATTTCTTCCGACAGGTGTATCCTTTTTAGGTTATCCAGGATTTCTTTGCCCACTCTGTCCAATTCATTGTCCCTGAAATAGAACTCGCTGAACAGTATGTAATTATATAATTTTTTTACTTCTGAATTTTCTAAAACAGCAGACGGTAATTCAATAGGAAAGTTTACCTTCCTGTTGCCGCTGCCGGCATTTATAATCTCCTGCCGTAACATTCTGTAAAGCTCCCTTGTCTCCTCAAAATGAAAAAATTCAGGTCCGAGCTCAAGAAAATCGCCGGTTCTTTTTCCAGCCCCTTTGATAATCAATTTAAGAGCCTCTATTTCAATTTTTTTAACCGGCAGCATATTTTCATTTTTCTTATCTACATCACTATCAATTCTTCTTCCAGGGTAGCTTTTTGCTTCACGGGTTTTATTTATTTTCTTCTGCAGCTCTTCTATTAAAAGGTTTTCCCTGAGATCTAATTTCCATGCTATTTTTTTTATACATTCTTCCTGTATGATAGATGAAGAAAATGTTGAGATAAAATCCATTAATTCATCACTGGCACGCATTTTCCCGGAAAGGTTTTCTATATCTTGTTTGGATATTATAAGATCAATTGTAAAATCTATGATATTCCTTGATTTGTTAATACTTTCAAGAAAGGCTTCCTTACCTTTTTTTAAAATAAAATCTGCAGGATCGTAGCCTTTTTCAAGTACAGCTACTTTTATATTCAGATTATTCTCAAAATAAAGGTCAATTTTATCATTATACTCCCTCAGCTTCTCGACTCCCTTAAGTGATGCATTAATGCCAGCTTCGTCACTGTCAAAAACCAGTATGATATTTTTTGTAAACCTGCTGATTATGTTTATCTGTTCAGAAGTAAGAGCCGTGCCCATGCTTGCAACTGAATTATTTATGCCTGACTGAAAGAGGCCTATAACATCCGTGTATCCTTCAACAATCAACACTTCATCACTTTTAACGATATGGTTTTTCGCCCTGTGGATATTATATATATTATTACTCTTTGAATACAGTCTTGTCTCCGGAGTATTAATATATTTTGCACTCTGGCGGCTATCTTTATATCTTCCATTTATTATCCTGCCGCCAAAACCAATAGTTTTGCCTACAATATCTTCAATGGGAAACATAATTCTTCCCCTGAAGCGGTCGTATACGGTTCCCGGCTTTCCAGTGCTTTCTATAGCCAGCCCGCTGTCTATTATTTCTTTTTTGGTAAATCCCCTTTTCTGGATAAAGTCCGCAAAATTATTCCATAGATTCATACTGTAGCCTATTTCAAATTCTTCTATTGTACTATCGCTAAAACCCCTCTCTTTTAGATAATTTAAAGGCTCTCTCCCGGCCTTGCTTCTAAGCAGGATGAATTGGAAATATTTCTTAGCCAGTTCATTTATTTCGTAGAGTCTTTTTTTTAAATTCCCGGATTCAGCTGATTCGCCAGTTGTTTTGTATTCAGGTTCATATCCGACTTTCTTTGCAATAAACTCAACAGCATCTATAAAATCCATATTTTCAATCTTTTCAATAAAGCTTATTACATCTCCGCCCTCTCCGCAGCCAAAACAGTGGTAAAGCTGTTTTGACGGATCCACAGAAAATGACGGTGTTTTCTCTTTATGAAATGGGCACAACCCGGAATAGTTTTTACCGGACTTTTTGAGTTTTACATAATCAGATATTATACTATATATGTCAGCCCGCGATTTTAATTTGTCTATCTCGCCGTCTTTTAGACTTCTGGACATAATTTTAATATAAATAATCCAACCAAATTTGAAAACAAAAACACAGGATACATGAATTAGAAAATTCTACTATATAATTTTATCACATCAGTTACAGGAATGTGAAAGACAATTAAATATATTGCTATCCAGACTGATATAAGCTGCCCGGATACTTTATAGCAGTTATTATTACTATTCTTCCCCTGCTTCTTCTTCACTTATAGCTGCCTGGGCAGCTGCAAGCCTTGCCACTGGAACCCTGTATGGAGAAGCACTTACGTAGTCCATACCTATATTATGACAAAAAGTTATAGATTTTGGATCGCCCCCGTGTTCTCCGCAGATGCCTATTTTGAGATCCTTTCTTGACGATCTGCCTCTTTCCAGTCCCATCTGTATAAGCTGGCCCACACCACCTATGTCAAGTGTTGAAAAAGGGTCTTTTGCCAGGATACCCTGTTCAATATATTCTGGAAGGAATTTACCTGAATCATCTCTCGAAAAGCCGTAAGTCATCTGTGTGAGGTCGTTGGTACCAAAGCTGAAAAATTCTGCTTCTCTTGCTATTTTATCAGCTATCAGGCATGCCCTGGGTATCTCCATCATTGTTCCAACTTTATAATCAAATTTCTGTTCCTTCTCACTCATTACTTTATCAGCAACAGAGATTATCTGTTCTTTTAATATCTTTATTTCCATCAGATTTCCAACAAGAGGAACCATCACCTCGGGCTGGACGTTATATCCCTCCTTTGTAAGATCTGCTGCAGCTTCAAATATTGCCCTGACCTGCATTTCCGCTATTTCTGGATAGGTTATGGAAAGCCTGCACCCCCTGTGACCCAGCATCGGATTCATCTCGTGAAGCGCTATAACTGTTGACTTTAATTCATCAAAACTGATCCCCAGCTCCTTTGCTATTTCTTCAATATCATCATCTTCACTGGGAAGAAATTCATGCAGCGGCGGATCCAGCAGCCTTATTGTGACTGGAAGATCTTTCATTACCTTAAAAATCTCGTAAAAATCCTCTCTCTGCATTGGCAGAAGCTCCATGAGGGCCTTCCTTCTTTCTTCTCTGCTGGATGCAACAATCATCTTCCTTACCGATTTTATCCTCTGACCTTCAAAAAACATATGCTCTGTACGGCATAATCCTATACCTTCTGCCCCGAATTCCCTTGCTATCTGGCTATCATTCGGTGTATCAGCATTTGCCCTTATTCCAATTTTCCTGTACTCATCCACCCAGCTCATCAGCGTCTTCATATTTTCATTTATCTCCGGATCGACAACGGGTATCTTACCTGCAAAAATCTCACCTGTTGAACCATCAAGGGTTATCCAGTCTCCCTTTTTAATCTTCCTGTCTTTTACCTGGAAATACTGCTTATCCTCAAATACTTTAAGTGCCTCAGCCCCGGCTACGCAGCATTTGCCCATACCTCTGGCCACTACCGCTGCATGGGAGGTCATGCCTCCCCTGGCGGTCAATATGCCCTGTGCAACAGCCATACCCTGTATGTCTTCAGGAGAAGTCTCTGTCCTTACCAGTATAACCTTATCATTTTTGGATTCCTCTACAGCGTCATCTGCGTTAAACATTACTTTCCCAAGTGCTGCTCCCGGCGATGCCGGAAGACCCTTTGATAATAATTCAGCTTTTTCCTTTGCATTCCTGTCAAGCTGTTTGTGAAGAAGTTGGTCCAGCATCCGTGGTTCTACCCTGGTTATCGCAGTCCTTTTGTCGATAAGGCTCTTGTCAACCATGTCAACAGCTATCTTTAAGGCTGCAGGAGCTGTTCTTTTTCCCGTCCTTGTCTGAAGCATATAAAGTTTGCCTTCCTGTATGGTAAACTCGAAATCCTGCATTTCCCTGTAATGGTCTTCCAGCCTCTTTCTTATATCCAGAAGAAGCTTGTAGTTTTCGGGCATTTCTTTCTCAAGCCTTTTAATCGGCTGGGGTGTCCTTATCCCGGCTACCACATCTTCACCCTGTGCATTGATTAGATATTCACCGTAAAGGTCATCATCGCCGGTAGAAGGATCCCTTGTAAATGCTACTCCCGTTCCGGATGACTCTCCCATATTCCCGAATACCATAACCTGTACATTCACAGCTGTCCCCATATTATGAGGAATGTCGTGAAGATTCCTGTACGATATTGCCCTTTTATTGTTCCATGAACCCAAAACAGCATCTATAGACATATTAAGCTGCTCCCTGGGATCTTCCGGAAAACTTTTCCCCCTTGCATCAGCTATTATCTTTTTATAATCATCGACAAGTTCCCTAAGGTCCCGGGCAGTCAGGTCTGTATCGAATTTGACTCCCTTGCTTTCCTTTTTTGCACTGATAGCTTCCTCAAACTTATTATGCTCGACGCCCATAACTACGTCTCCGAACATATGTACAAATCTCCTGTATGCATCCCAGCCGAATCTTTCATTTCCAGTCTTGTCAATCAGGCCTTCAACAGTATTATCATTGAGACCAAGATTGAGTACGGAATCCATCATTCCCGGCATGGATATTGCCGCACCCGAACGTACGGAAACAAGAAGAGGATTTTTCTTATCACCAAGTTTTATCCCCATCTTTTCTTCAAGTTTTTTAAGATTTTCCCCTATCTGCCCGTCAAGACCGTCCGGCCATCTTTCTCCCAGATCATAATAAAGGTTGCACACCTCTGTTGAAATAGTAAAACCCGGTGGTACGGGAAGCCCGATATTCGTCATCTCCGAAAGGTTTGCCCCCTTGCCACCAAGAAGTTTTTTCATCTCCTTTTTGCCTTCGCCAAAAAAATATACATATTTTTTAGAAGCCATATTTTATCCCTTCTCCTGTGTGTACTCTTTTCACTTTATAAAAATACAAATTGAAATATGATAACAGATATAATGAAAAAAATTAAGTGGAAAAATATGTATACCTGTATTTATAGATTATCCGCCAGTAAATAAAAGGTAAACCCTTTTCCTATGCTTCTTCGTTTTCAATTACTATTAAAGAAAAATCTGCAAACTTTTTATACAAGTTCACTACTTTCTTTAAAAGGTTTAGCCGGTTATATCTTATTTTTTCATCCCTGTCCATTACCAGGACCTTATCAAAGAAAGTATCAACAATTCGCCCAAAATTTTTCAGTTCGTTAAAAATTTTCTGATAATCTTTTTTCTCAATAAGCATGCTTATCTTATCTGATACCTGTCTCAGGGATATATAAAGATCTTTTTCATGCTTCTCCATTAATAATCCTGGTTCAACATCTCCTGTTTCTCTGCCGCCTATTATATTCTGGCTCCTGCTCATAGGCCAGACTATGGATTTTATATCATCTTTTAATATATAATCCTCCACAGCCTTACATCTTAGATCTATATCCAGAAGCGATGTGCACCCCGAACCAAGTACTGCATCAAGCACATCCATCCTTCTTTTATCCTTTGCCATCATAAATCTCAATCTTTCCGTTATGAACCCGAATATCCTTCCCGCTGTAATGTTTTCATCTGCCTGTGGCTGTTTTCCCGATTTTTTGTACAATCTTATACAAAATATTATCAGATCTTCCAGGTCTATATCATAGTTCCCTTCGATTACGGACCTGGCGATTCCCAGAGCCCTTCTCCTAAGGGCAAATGGGTCTTCTGATCCCGAGGGAATATTGCCCACCAGAAACATTCCCGTTATAGTATCTATTCTGTCTGCCAGAGAAAGGATCCTTCCGGTCTCAGAAGCCGGTAGGCTGTCTTCTGCAAATTTCGGTAGATAATGTTCAAAAATAGCTTCCGATACGGATTCTTCATATCCTCTTTCCCTTGCATACTCCCTCCCAACGATACCCTGCAGTTCAGGAAATTCCACAACCATACTGGTAACAAGATCACATTTACACATTGTGCTGGCATCTGCCAGATATCCCTCAAGTTTTTTATCATCCTTACCTTTTATATTTTCTGCCAGATAGACACAGATATCTTTCAGCCTTTGCTGTTTTTCATTCATGTTCCCAAGACCGGAATAAAAAATCACACCCTTAAGTTTCTCTTTCCAGTAAGAAAAGTCATGCTTCCTGTCCTGCTCATAAAAGAAGGATGCATCGCTTAACCTGGCTTTAAGGACTCTTTCATTGCCCCTCTTTATATCACCGCTTTTATCCTCTATTCCGTTCTGCACTATTAAAAAATGTGTGGTTATATTTCCATCCGTGTCAGCCACGGGAAAATATTTTTGGTGATACTTTATAGCTTCTACAAGTATGTCGGATGGCATATAAAGAAAATCTTCAGGAAAGCTGCCTGCAAGTACGTTGGGAACCGATATAAGGTCTACCACATCATTCAGCAGTTTTTCATCTATGATTGCCCTATATTTATTCTTCCATATTTTTTCCTCTATGCTTTTAATCTGGTTGAAAATGAGGTTTTCCCTTTCAGGTTGTTTTACGATAACATTGCCTCCGGTTTTTAACTTCTGAAAGTACTCTCCTGCTGAATTAATTTTTATCGGCAGCGGGCTTATGGTCCTTTGGCCGTAAGTGACATTCCCTGATCTTACATTCTCTATTTCGAAATCAATTACTTTACTTCCCATCATGGCCAGCAGCCATCTTATGGGCCTTATAAACTTTATATTATAATCTCCCCAGGCCATCTGCTTTTCAAAAGTAAGGGACAGTATTGTATTTTTTAATATGCCCGGAAGTATATCTGTGGTCTTTTTGCCTTCCTTTATTATATTTTTCCCCAGATATGTTCCCTTACCCTCTATCTCTATTTCTTCAAGCTCATCTACATCGACACCGATACTTCTGGCAAAACCGACCGCAGCTTTCCCCGGTTTTCCATCACCATCGTATGAGATCTTTTTTGGAGGGCCTGTTACAGTTTCTACTGCAGTGTCCTGATTTTCATTTATCCGGCTTACGTGTGCTGTAAGCCTTCTGGGCGAGCTGTAAACATATATAAGCTCGAATCTGATCCGGTTTTCACTCAGGTTTTTGCCGAGCAGCTCTTTCAGGTTCTCAAGGCCGCCCGTTATGCAGGAAGGCGGCAGCTCTTCTGTTCCTATTTCCAGAATAAGATCATCTGCCATAATTTAGCCATCACCCTTTTCCAGCAGGGGAAACCCCATTTTCTCCCTCTGTCCTATATATGCCCTGCATAATTTTTTAGCCTGCTTCCTCACCCTTGCTATATAAGTAGTCCTCTGGGCCACGCTTATTGCCTCCCTGGCATCAAGGAGATTAAATATATGAGAACATTTTAGTACATATTCATGCGCGACAAAAACGAGCCCTGCACTTATTGCACTTTCAAATTCCCTTTCAAACTTATTGAAAAGTCCCAGCAGCATATCAATATCTGCAATTTCAAAATTGTACTTCGACCACTGCTTCTCTGATTCCAGATGCACATCCCCGTAGGTTATGCTGTCATTCCATGAAAGCTCCCAGAAACTGTCCTTATTTTGAAGGTACATTGCTATCCTCTCAAGACCATAGGTTATTTCTGCAGATACAGGTTTCAATGTGAGCCCTCCCATCTGCTGGAAGTAGGTGAACTGCGTTATTTCCATTCCGTCCGCCCATACTTCCCATCCCAGGCCTGCCGCCCCTATTGTTGGTGAGGCCCAGTCATCCTCTACAAATCTTATGTCATGATCCGCGATTTCGATACCAAGGCTTTTAAGAGAACCCATATAGATATCAATTACATCATCCGGTGATGGTTTTAAAAGTACCTGGAACTGATAATAGAACTGGGTCCTGAAGGGATTCTCTCCATACCTTCCATCGGTGGGCCTCCTCGAAGGCTCGACATAGGCTACATTCCATGGTTCGGGTCCAAGGCATCTGAGAAAAGTGTCAGAATTAAATGTACCGGCACCTTTTTCAAGATCAAGAGGCTGTTTTATTATGCATCCCCTTTCAGCCCAGTACTTTTGAAGGTTAAAGATAATATCCTGAAAATTCATAGTCCCTTATTTTAATCATATTAAATTTAATAGTCAATCAGCCGAATTGCTTTATAAGGGGTCGAATAACTCAGTTGAAAGATAGCGCTCTCCTGTGTCGGGCAGAACTGCTACTATTAATTTATTTTTATTTTCTTCCCGTTTACCTGCCTCTACCGACGCAAAGACTGCTGCTCCGGAAGATATTCCCGCAAGAATGCCTTCCTGGCATGCCAGCCTTCTGGCGGTTTCTATTGCATCTTTGTTTTTTACCTTTATTATTTCGTCTATAATTCCGATTTTTAACACTCCGGGAATAAAACCTGCCCCTATTCCCTGTATCCTGTGGGGTCCCGGTTTTCCGCCAGAAAGAACAGGGGAATCAAAAGGTTCGACCGCAATTGATTTGATGGACGGCTTTTTCTTCTTTAATCCTTCTGAGAGTCCGGTGATAGTACCCCCCGTACCTACTCCGGCAACAATTATATCAACACTTCCGTCTGTATCATTCCATATCTCCCGGGCAGTAGTCTCCCTGTGTATCGCCGGATTGGCAGGATTATTAAACTGCATGGGGATAAACGAACCGGGAGTATTCTTATGTAAAAGCTCGGCTTTTTCCACTGCAGCCCTCATACCTTCTTTACCCGGCGTAAGAACCAGTTCTGCGCCTAAGACACTTAAAAGTTTTCTTCTTTCTTCTGACATATTATCGGGCATTGTAAGTATCAGCCTGTATCTTCTTACAGCACATATAAAGGCAAGAGCTATGCCTGTATTGCCGCTGGTCGGTTCGATTATTATAGTATCCTTATTTATAATACCCCTTTCTTCAGCATCTTTTATCATGGAATAACCTATCCTGTCCTTAACGCTTGAAAGCGGATTAAAGCTCTCTAGCTTCACAACTATTTCAGCTTTAAGGCCCCTGGAGATCCTGTTTAGCCTGACAAGGGGTGTATTTCCTATAAGCTCTGTGATATCATTTGCTATATTCATTGATTTACCTTCCTGTTTTTATCTAAGGATTTTTTGGTCATATACCAATTTTTTTGAGGTATCTAAAACTGTCTACAGTACAATATGTATGAAATACCATATAATCTTCCATCAGCCGTGAGACAATCTTAAGGCTCTTTGGGTCTACTTCAATACTTCTTAAATCTTCTATTTTTATCCTGAACAGGTCTACAAGCAACCTGTAGCTGGAAGAGTTAAGCTGGTTCCTGGATCCGGTAACCGAAGAGCATCTCCTGCAAAGTACTCCGCCATAGTTAATCGAAAAGCCTATTTTTTCATTTCCCAGCCTGTAGAGATCCGTGGTATTTTTATTGCATCTGCTGCATGCATCCAGTATCGGGGCAAGACCGGTTACCTGCAAAAATCTTGCCTCAAAAAAGCACAATATCTTTTTAAGGCAAATTTCGTCTTCCGGTTCAGTATTATCTATTTCATTAAGGCATACATATAATAATTTAAATAGTGATGTATTCGCATCACCTGACTGCTGGGTCCTGAGTACTATATTTGATATTATCTCAGCAAAGACAAATCTGTAAAAGTCCATTGGAATATTAGAAAAACAGCGCAGTATCTCTGCCTGGTTAATTATGTCAAGATTTCTTCCCTGCGATATTTCAAGATCCACCAAACAGAAAAGCTCAAGTCTGCCCCGGAATCTGGACCTTGTTTTTCTGCAGCCCTTTGCCACTGCAGAGATCAGGCGGCCCCCGTCAGAATACATCTTTACGATCCTGTCGGCTTCTCCCAGTTTATAGTTCTTAAGTATAATAGCTCTGGCTTTGTAAGTATGCATAAAAGGAATTATCTTATTTTAAGTTATATCACGGAAGAAAGATAACTTGTTTCTGAATCATAACTTACTTGTCAAAAATAACTCTGTATTCCTTTATGATATTTATCCCGCTGCTGGTACCAAGCCTTGTGGCTCCTGCATCTATCAGCGCCTGTGCATCTTCAAAGGTCCTTATCCCCCCCGAAGCCTTGACACCGATATTCCTGGTAATAACTTCCCTTATCAGCCTTACATCATCAAGTTCGACGCCTTTGACTCCAAACCCGGTAGAGGTCTTGATAAAATCTGCACCTGATTTCTCAATAATAGTGCTCACCTTTTTTACCTCATCCTTTGTAAGTATACCGGTTTCTATTATCACTTTTATATTAATATGGCGGTTATATTCTGCTATCTGTTCCCTTCTTATCACGCTTACAAGAACGCTGAGCTCCTTCTCTATATACTCATAATTTCCGCTCTTTACAGCACCCAGGTTAATAACCACATCAAGTTCTCCTGCCCCTTTCCTTATGCAGTCCCTGGATTCGAATACTTTGGTCTCGATAGTATTTGCCCCCAGTGGATAACCCACTACAGAACACACCTTTACATCCGTGGAATCGAGAATGCGGACTGCCTGTACAACATTTGAGGGGTTTACCACCACAGCTGCAAAATGCTCCTTTTTTGCAGCCATACAGAGATGTTCTATGTCCCTGGGGGTAGCTACGGGATTCAGCAGCGTCTGGTCTATAGTCTTAGCTAATTGCTCTCTGGTTAATATTTTGATCACCCTGCCTTTATCATATGTAAAAATATTTTAAAAAACAAAAAATTTCAAACCATAAAAAAATGGCTGATAACTAAAATTAAGTAGCAAGCGTTTTTGTTCCAGCATGTCACAGGCCAGTGCTGCTTTTCCAAAACTGGTGCATCCGTTGGCTCCTCCGAAACCTGAATTAATATTATTTCCTTTCATCGCAGGATCATCCGGTAAAGATCCCTGTTAACTGACTTACCGTATTCATCCTTTCTGGTAACAATCCTTTTAAATCCGGTAGAAGTGTAAAGTGAAGCAGCAGGGATATTGTCAGGATCAACGGTAAGTTCAACTTTTTCAATATTTTCTGTAATTAATTTTTTTAAAACTCCGTCAAGCAGGAGTCTGCCTATTCTTCTGCCTCTTAGATGAGGCCGTATATAGAAAGAGTAAATGAATGCCAGGGAAGGATTCCTGTAGCCTCTTAGAACCTGGCACACGCCTGCTGTCTCACCATGCGGCAATTTTTCTGCAATTGAAACCAGGCCGTATCTTATAAGCACAGGTAAAACCCATTGATTTACGGACGCTTCCTTTCCAAGATTTTCTATTTCAAGTCTGCAGAGCTCTTCTATGAAATCCGTATTAAAATCTTCAATATGCTTTATGATAATATCTTCCATTGATGGAGGTAAAACTTTTAATAAAAATGTAATATATAGATGATTTTACATCATCTGTCAATATCAGTTCCAGTCAATATTTTTTATATCATCTATCATGCTGTCCTGGATTCTAAACATACTGGCCTTATCTTCCTCGTTCTCATGGTCATATCCGTAAATATGCAGGAGCCCGTGTATCACAAGAAGAATTATTTCAAGTTCGGGGCTCCATTCATCTCCCTGTTCCATAGAATTTTCAACGGCCGCCCCGGGGGAGATATATATCTCCCCTATTATAGAAACATCATCATATTTTTCTGAGATGTCTGGATCAGAAAGATAAGAAAATGAAAGAACATCCGTCGGCCTGTCAATGTTCCTGTATTCTTTATTGAGCTTTTTTATTTCGTCATTTCCTATAAATATTATATTAATAAGCTTTCTGCTGCCAGGATCAAACTTTTTAATGATATAGGAGGTGGCTTTTTCAACAAATCCAAAATTGAATTCTACCCTGTCCTGGCTATTGATCAGTTCGATTTGCATAATTAATATCAATAATAATCACTGCTTGATACTTTATCCATATCCTCCTGTGCAGCCTGTTTTCCGTCATCAGTATATGAAATGCGGGAATGATATATAGAGATCAGCCCGTCAACAAGGGTTTTTCTTATAATCTCTATTTCCTTCAGTGTTATAGATGCCTGGGAAAGCTGCCCGTCTTTTATCCTGTCATCTATTATATCATTTACCATCTGCTCTATCTTCTTTGGTGTTATTTTTTCAATAGAGCGGACAGATGCCTCGGTTGAATCCGCAAGCATGAGTATGGCTGCTTCTTTGCTCTGCGGCTTCCTGGCCGGATACCTGAAATGTCCCTTCAGGCCGTTTGAGCTTCCGTTTGTAGAATAAGTCTTATCCTTCTGTTTTTCATAAAAATACGATATAAGGGAGTTGCCGTGATGCTGGGATATAATATCCAGTACCCTGGAAGGTATTTTGTTCCTACGTGCTATCTCCACTCCATCTTTTATATGATTTGCAATAATATTCCTGCTCATGGAAGGGTTGAGCCTGTCATGGATATTTTCGATATCTTTCTGATTTTCATAAAAATATTCCGGCCTTTTTAATTTTCCCAGATCATGGTAAAGTGCTGCAACCTTTACCAG
>CAZLXJ010000024.1:0-138555 GCA_964563645.1 uncultured Actinomycetota bacterium
CCAAGGATGTATGATTTTCTTCAGCAGCTATCATTTCCTGAAAAGGAAGTTATGGATATGTTTCATATTGATGCTATTGATGCCGGTCAGGCATTTCTAAAAGATAACAGTAAGTGGAGAAAATGGACTTTAAATGATGGTTCAGAATGCCTTATACCAGGTTACCTGAATATAGAAACAGGTAAAGACCAGACTGTATATTTAAAAAATGAGGAAGGTATCATACTGGGTAAAAAACCAAAATCCTCCCTCTATGTAGACCAGGCCTGGAGGCCGTATGAGGATCTGGACAGGATCCCTGAAAATATTGTTGAAGAAGACCTGACCAGGGAAATGTGGTCTATTCCCGATCCGGAGTGGAGCCTGGATATCTTTGATGAGAAACAGTACAGGATATTTATAAAAAACATAAAACAGCTTCATGATAGTACTGACTATGCAGTACTGCTGATTGTAGGATGCGGCCTTTTTGAAAAAGGTACCTATCTTAGAAATTTTGAAAACTTCCTTGTTGATATTTATATAGACAAAAAAGGAGTCGAAAGACTGCATGCTAAATTGATGGAAAGGTACCTAAAACTATTAGACAGGGTTATAAAAGGAGTTGGTGAATATGTAGATATACTTGTATTTGGAGGAGATGACCTGGGCGGAAATGATGGAGGATGGATGTCGCCGGACATATTCAGAGAGATGTTTAAACCCAAATACAAGAAAATGTGGAATTTTATCCATGACAGTAGCGACTGTAAGGTATTTTTGCATTCATGCGGTTCAATATATGAATATATACCCGACCTTATTGATGCAGGTGTGGATATATTAAATCCAGTACAGACAACTGCAGCCAACATGGAGCCCGAAAGGTTAAAGAAGGAATTTGGGAAAGATGTGACCTTCTGGGGAGGAGGATGCAATACCAGGGATGTTCTGGTATTCGGGTCCCCGGAGGAAGTAAAGGAAGATGTAAAGAGGAGGATAGCCATATTCGGAGAGGGGGGAGGCTATGTATTTAACCAGATCCACAATATTCTGGCAGATGTGCCTCCCGAGAATGTGGCTGCCATGCTTGAAGCGGCTTATGAATACGGTTTTTATAATAAATAAATATTACAGGGCAGAAGTTTATAGGGTGAAGTTATTCAGGGAATAATTTTTATTATTTGATAAAAGCAAACCTTTAATTATTTCCTGGATGTGGCGGTATCCTGATTGATATTATATTAATCATTTAAAACATCCTTTCAGTAAATGGCATTGCATAAGATCCTTTTATCTGTTTTGATTTATTCTCCGCGACTTAATACAAGTTTGGTGAATACTATTATCGTATTCAGAGAAGCTGGCTGGAGATTCTTTGAACTGAATCTTTCCCGGCACTTTACGGATGCTCTATAATATTAATATAGATGGATATTTGTTAAAGAATAATTACGGTTGTGAGCACTTCCTGGATATGCTGGATTTTCGTATATTTTGAATTTAATAAAGTAATAAATGGTATGGAAAAAATAAAGGAAGAAGACAAAAATGGGTAGGCCTGGTACATTTGCCTGGATTTCAATTTTTGCGATCGTTGCAGCAATAGTCAATGGAGTGGGAATCTGGGTTATTTTTAAAAATAAGGAGTGGGCTGAAAAAGCGAAAACATATTTCATGTGTTTTGCTGCAGGGGTTCTAATTTCTTCTCCACTGATAGTTGCTTTTCCTCAAGCAATAGAAAAAAATTCCTATGCAGGTTATGCTACTTTGGCTGGTTTTTTATTTATGTTTTTTAGCAATCAATTAATAAAACATAAGACCAAACAAAAAGAAATAGCTTTTGGCATTACCGCAGTGGAAGGGATAGGAATCCATTCTTTTATAGATGGGATTATTTATTCCGTAACTTTTAGCACAAGCATATTAATCGGTTTTCTTGCAGGGATTGGACTGGTGATTCATGAATTTGCAGAAGGAGTAATTACTTTTTCTATTTTGATAAAAGCAGGATTCAGGGAAAAAAAAGCAGCTTTTTATGCTTTACTGGTGGCATCCCTGACTACCCCCATGGGAGCATTTATTGCTTATCCATTTATAAATAGATTCAGCGACCCTGTATTAGGGCTGGCTCTTGGTTTTGTTGTGGGAGTTTTAATATATATCTCAGCTTCCCATCTCTTACCCGAAGCGCAGTCGCAGCAGAAAAAACATTCCATTTTGACATTTTTATCAGGAGTCGCGCTGGCACTGCTTATAGCGTTTAGCAAAGTTGTATAATTTTCATATAGCTATTAGTATATTCCAGGAGTTGAAAAATAGAATCGAGGGAAAAATGATTAAGTTAAGAAACCCGTTCATATTTGCTCCCATAAAATTGGGATACTGTAATGGAGATGGGTGCGTTAATCAAAAGCATATTTCTTTTTATTCCGAAAGGAGCCGCCACCTGGGGGCAGTTACTATCGAGCCGTTATACATGGATAAGGGGTTGAGGGAGATACCAACGCAACTGGGGGTTGATGATGATGATAAAATTCCAGGGTTAAAAAAGCTGGTTGAAAATATCCATAAATCCGGGGCAAAGGCTATTGCTCATCTCAACCACCCCGGCAGGATGGCAAATCCTAAAATCCCCGGTAATTATTTTGTATCCTCTACAGATAAGCCATGTGAGAACGGAGGGGAAACCCCAAAAATGATGGATGAGTTAGACATGGAGAAGGCAAAAAGTCTTTTTATTAGTGCTGCTGTAAGGGCCAGCAATGCCGGTTTTGATTATATTGAACTACAATTCGGACATGGATACCTGTTAGCGCAGTTTATTTCACCGCTTGTTAACGATAAGACAGATGATTATGGGAAAAGTTTTGAGAACAGGATAAAATTTCCCCTGATGGTCCTGAAGGCAGTTAAGGAATATATAGATCTTCCTTTGATTGCAAGGATAAGCGGAGATGAAATGTTGCCGGACGGCATAAAATTGCCGGAGATGATTGAATTTTCCAGAGTTCTGGCTGAAAAAGGGGTATCGGCAGTACACGTTTCTGCGGGTACCGTATGCTCGACCCCTCCCTGGTTTTTTCAGCACATGTTTATTCCAAAGAAGAAAACATGGGAAATGGCAGGGAAAATAGACGGAGAAATAAATATACCCGTAATATTTGTCGGTAAAATAAACAGTTTTGATGATATTGAAGACCTGAAAAAAAATTATTCAGCCGAGTACATGGCTATAGGAAGGGCTCTGGTAGCAGACCCGAATTTCGTGGGAAAATATTTAAACAAAGTAAGGGGAGTGGTAATACCCTGCCTTACCTGCGTTGAAGGCTGCCTCGGCGGTGTAAGGTCTGGACAGGGTTTAAGCTGCCTGGTCAATCCTGAAGTGGGAAGTGAAAGCAGGGTTTTCAAAACTTCAGCGGAGACTAAGAAATATGCTGTTGTAGGAGGCGGATTGGCCGGGATGGAAGCTGCAATAACCCTCAGAAGGAGGGGTCATAATGTAGATCTCTACGAAAAAGATAAACCTGGTGGACAATTTAACCTAGCCCCTTTAACCCCAAATAAGGAATCAATGAAGAGCCTGGTCCCATACATGTTTGGTGAACTGAAAAGTAAAGGTGTAAACATAATTTATAAGGAAGCTGAAGAGCCGGATGTAATATCCGGGTATGACGGTGTGATACTGGCAACCGGCTCAAGACCCTCCGTACCCCCTATTCCTGGTCTTGACAGGTTTTACTGGGCTGATATTTTACTGGAAGAAAATTTACCAGAAAACAAAAAAGTCTTTATTGTAGGGGGCGGGCTAATAGGAGTAGATATTGCAACTGCCTTAATAGCGAAGGGCAATAAGATAATAATTGCCAAGCGGACGACCGATTTTGGAGAGGATATGGAGATGATTGCAAAGACACTTTCTCTAAAAATGATGACAGAAAACGGAGTTGTTTTTAGTGACCGTACCCATATAAAAAAAATAAAAGGGAGAACTGTTTTTACAGAAAGAAACGGAGAATCCATTAAATTTGAGGGAATAGACATGATCGTGGTTTCTACTGGAATGAAAAGCTATAATCCGCTTGAAGAATATTTAAGGGGGAGGATACCGGTTTATGTAATCGGCGATGCCAGGTGTACCGGAAATGCACAGGATGCAATAAGAGACGGATACCAGACTGCAAGGGTGCTGTAATATAATTTAGTATAATATAATCTGATAGTAATCTGGCAGATGAGATAAAAGTACTTATACAGGATGGCGGCAGGGTCAAATTAAATTGCCTTATATTATAAACTTTGATCCGGATGGGATAGATATATATGGCACAAACCATAGAAGATAACGATATATTTAATATGAAATATTTATAAATGTTAAAATTTTACCGAAATCTATCAAAATTAAAAAAAATATTTTTTTTAATTGGCACAATTTTTCTTTCTTTTCCAATAGGTGGAATTGCCGGATTTATGATTGGCCTTGTGGCAACAACCTTTATTCCAATATGCTGCAACGGTGATGGCTGCCATAATTGCTTTGAATTTAACGGGATGGTAGGATATGAAGCTACCGGAACTATTGGCTTTTGGGCTGGATTATTTTTGGTTCCAGCAGCATATATATTGTTTATTATATACCTGGAGATTAAAAAATGATTAAAAATATATTTAATGGGCCTATAGAAATATGGTGGAAATAATTCAGGCAAAAAATCAGGATATGATTCAAAAACTTTACAGACTGAGATTTGAAGTATTCGTAGAAGAGCAAAATGTTCCGGTTGAACTTGAAAGTGATGAATATGATAAAGAAGCTGTTCATGCCCTGTCTATTGACAAAGAGTCCGGTGAATGTATTGCCTGCGGAAGGGTAGTAATTAAAGATGGCAGAGCGCGGATCGGCAGGATTGCTGTAAAAAAGAGTTATAGAAAAAAGGGTTATGGTAAAGAAATCTGCTTAAAATTAATTGAAATAGCAAAGAAATCCAGCGTGGAAGATATCAGGCTGGATGCACAATTACCGGTTATAGGTTTTTACAAGAAACTTGGATTTGAAGAATACGGCAATATTTTTGTAGAGGCTAATATGAAACATATAGCCATGAAATTATCGAAGATGGAGTAGGTTAAATATTTTTTTTACATCAGATATTCCGCGGCTGCTTAAAGGCAGCAAAAATTATAAGATTTAGGGAGTACTAAAAAATTATGGAAGAGAATAAGTCGATAATATTCGGTCCCGTCCCTTCCAGAAGGCTGGGACATAGTCTGGGAATAAATAATATTCCGCCAAAGGTCTGCACTTATTCCTGTATATATTGTCAGCTGGGAAAAGCTGTCAGGATGCAGGTTGAACGGCAGCCATTCTATGGGAGAGAAGATATCCTGCATGCTGTCCGGAATAAAATTAAATCGGCAGGAAAATCCGGGGAAAAGATTGATTACCTGACATTTGTCCCTGATGGAGAGCCCACGCTGGATATAAATCTGGGATTGGAAATCGATATGCTGAAGGCACAGGGAATTCCCATAGCTGTTATAACCAATAATTCATTAATATGGCAGGATGGAGTGAGAAGGGACCTGATGAAGGCAGATTGGGTCTCTTTGAAAGTGGACAGCATTGAAGAACAGGTATGGCGGTATATGAACCGCCCCCATAAGAAACTGGATCCGGGCTTAATTCTTGAAGGGGCACTTAAATTTGCCAGTTCTTTTAAAGGAAAATTAGTTACAGAGACAATGCTTGTTAAAAATATAAACGACACAGACCAGGACATTGGTATGGTGGCCGACTTCTTGAGCAGGCTAAAGCCGGATATATCCTACCTGGCTATCCCTACGCGTCCTCCAGCAGAAAAATGGGCACAACCGCCTGATGAAAATGTAATAAACCGGGCATATCACCTGTTGGGCGAGAAGGTAAACCAGGTGGAATATCTTACAGGTTATGAAGGAAA
Organism: uncultured Actinomycetota bacterium; assembly: GCA_964563645.1. GTDB lineage: Bacteria > Actinomycetota > Humimicrobiia > Humimicrobiales > Humimicrobiaceae > M55B120. Next base: position 5,943 of record CAZLXJ010000024.1, read on the forward strand.
TGCTTTTGCTTCTACGGGAAATGTAGAAGCAGACATCATGAGTATTACTGCCGTCCATCCGATGCGAAAGGATGCAGTAGATGTCTTATTAGAGCGTTCTGGAACAGATTGGGAAGTGGTTGATAACCTTTTGAGCAATAATAAGCTGATCGAGACAGAATATGGAGGGCATAAATTTTACCTGAGAAAATTTAACAGAGACTGAATATAGGATAGAATTTATTTTTTTTAAGTACCCTGCCGCCCACAGTTATTACGTAAATATATTATTTTTAGAAGAAATGTCTGCCTATTCTAAATAGCTGTTTTTCAGTTATGTATAGATGCAATGTAAAGCATACGGCATCTATCAAAAATATTGTCAAAAATATTATGTCAAAAATATTATTGACTTTTTAAAATTTTAGGTATATTTTATTCTTAAATTAGCAGTCTAGTCCTTAGAGTGCCAGTTATTTCATAAGTATTTGTATAAATGGTTTTTATATTCTAAGAAATTAAAAAATATGTCTATAAAAGAAGATGATATTTTATATCGGGAAAGGAGATAATCTATTATGGCAAAAGAACTAAAGTATGACGAGGCTTCCAGAAGGGCTCTGGAGCGGGGCGTAAATATAATTGCCGATGCAGTAAAAATTACCCTGGGACCTAAAGGCAGAAATGTAGTCCTGGAGAAAAAATATGGTGCTCCAACCATAACAAATGATGGGGTTACCATAGCAAAAGAGATCGAGGTGGAAGATCCTTTTGAAAACTCGGGAGTTCAGCTTCTAAAAGAAGTAGCCACAAAAACCAATGATGTAGCCGGTGATGGTACTACTACTGCTACACTTCTGGCCCAGGCCATGGTAAAGGAAGGCCTCCGAAATGTAGCCGCTGGCGCAAATCCTATGCAATTGAAAAGAGGTATCGAGGATGCTGTTAACATTGTGGTAAAGGAAATCGGAAGGCTAAGTGTTGATATTTCAACTGATAAAAAAAAGATAGCAGAGGTGGCCGCCATATCTGCTGCCGATGAAAATATAGGGCAGACTATAGCAGATGCCATGGATAAGGTAGGAAAGGATGGAGTAATAACGGTTGAAGAATCCAATAAGTTTGGAATAGAAATAGAACTGGTAGAGGGACTGCAATTTGATAAAGGATACCTATCCCCTTATATGGTAACTGATGCAGAGAGGATGGAGGCAGTTTTAGATGAACCATATATATTAATTGCAAACCAGAAGATTTCTGCTGTAGCAGACCTTATCCCCCTGCTTGAAAAGGTACAGAAATCAGGGAAACCATTGCTTATTATTGCTGAGGATGTGGAGGGTGAAGCCCTGGCTACAATAGTAGTAAACAAATTGAGGGGTACTATAACCTCCGTAGCGGTAAAGGCGCCTGGTTTTGGAGACAGGAGGAAAGCTATGCTTGAAGATATTGCCATTGTGACTGAGGGCAGGGTGATATCCGAGGAAATAGGGATCAAGCTTGAAAATGTTACTCTGGATATGCTTGGAAGGGCCAGACAGATCAAGATAGACAAGGAAAATACCACTATAGTAGAAGGTAAGGGCCCTATGGATGCAATAAAAGGCAGGATCAAGCAGATAAAAAATGAAATAGAGCAGAGTGATTCCGACTACGACAAGGAAAAGCTTCAGGAGAGGATGGCCAAACTATCCGGCGGAGTGGCAGTAATAAAAGTGGGTGCAGCTACCGAGGTAGAACTCAAGGAGAAAAAGCACCGTATAGAAGACGCCCTTTCTGCTACGAGGGCTGCTGTGGAGGAAGGGATTGTACCCGGCGGCGGAGTCGTGCTGATAAATGCCATATCAAAAATTGATCTGTCAAAATATACAGGGGATATAAAAACCGGTGCTTCAATTGTATCAAAAGCACTTACTGAACCGCTGAAACAGATAGCTATAAATGCTGGTCTGGAAGGTTCAGTAGTGGTAGAAAAGGTTAAGTCACTCCCCCGGGGCGAAGGTCTTGATGCTCTGGAAGGAAAGTATGTCAATATGATCGATGCAGGCATAATAGACCCTGCAAAGGTTACAAGAAGCGCACTGCAGAATGCTGCCTCTATTGCTGCCCTTATACTTACAACAGAGGTAGTGGTGGCCGAAAAACCGGAGAAGGAAAAGGTTCCGTCCATGCCGTCGGAAGGATACCCGGAATATTAAATTATAAACGGAAATCAGGGCAGAAAGGAAAGACCTGACCTGTGCAGGTAATAGAGGGCAAAAGTCTAAATAATCTTTAATTTAACCTCGAGGCTGCTATTAAGAAGACCGGACGGATCTGAAATTTGAGGATGGCATAAGAAATACCATCCATGGCCTGAATTGAAAATAAGGACGTTATAGAGGTAGAATAAAAGGAAGCCGCATTTTTAAGCTTTGATGCCAGAGATAGTCCGTATAATAGTGGTTTTTGGCTTAAGATTTGGAGTGCAACAAGTCCTGTATTTTTTAGGATACAGGACTTTTTAGGTTTATTTACCTTTTTTCTTTCCGCCTTTTTTGCTTTTTGTTGCCAACTTACACTCCTTAAAATATAATTTTTTCTGCCGATTAGCAGAAATAGCTATATTATTATATTCCTAAAATAAACGGATGTAAATTACTCGACCTGAGGTAATTTGCTCAGTGATTCTTCTATCTTTTTTTTAGGATATGAGTAATCCTTTAACTTGCCTGAGAAATAAGCATCATAAGCTGCCATATCAACATGGCCGTGCCCGCTGTGTGCTATAAGGATTGTTTTTGATTCCCCGGACTCTTTGCATTTTAAAGCCTCATCAATTGCTGCCTTTATGCAATGATTTGTTTCGGGGGCACTAATTATTCCCTCGGTCCTGGCAAATGTCACTCCAGCCTTAAATGTACCAATCTGGTTTTCAGCCCTTGCCTCAACAAGCCCCAGACGGGCCAGGTGGCAGATAATCGGAGCCATTCCATGATACCTCAGACCTCCTGCATGAATTGGAGCAGGGATAAAATCGTGTCCAAGGGTATACATCTTTATTATAGGCGCCAGCTTTGCATTATCCCCGTAATCATAGGCATACGGGCCCCTGGTCATTGTCGGTGCTGCAGTAGGTTCAACATTTATTATTCTAAGATCGGGTTTTGTACCGTCTATTTTATCTTTTACGAAAGGAAGGAAGAGCCCTGCAAAATTTGAACCACCGCCGATACAGCCAACTATAATATCGGGGTAAGCGCCTGCCTTTTCCATAAGCTTTTTAGCCTCAATGCCGTTTACTGTTTGATGAAGGAGAACATGGTTGAGTACGCTGCCCAGTGAATAATGGGTATCATCCCGGGAAGCAGCATCTTCTACGGCCTCGCTTATGGCAAGCCCGAGGCTTCCCGGGCAATTCGGGTCTTTAGCAAGCATATCCCTTCCAACACCCGTATCCCTGCTGGGACTGGGTACGCATTCAGCTCCCCATGTCTCCATCATTATGCGGCGGTACGGTTTCTGTTTATAACTAATGGCTACCATGTATACCTTGATCTTTAAACCGAAGCATGCACCGCCAAAAGCAAGGGCGCTGCCCCACTGGCCTGCTCCAGTCTCCGTTGTTATGCGGTTTATACCTTCTTTCTTATTGTAGTAGGCCTGTGCTACAGCGGTATTGGGCTTATGGCTTCCGGGAGGGCTGGTACCTTCATATTTATAAAATATCTTAGCTGGTGTATCAAGGGCTTTTTCCAGTCTGTGTGCCCGGAATAATGTAGTCGGTCTCCATAGCCTGTAGATGTCCCTTACCTGGTCGGGAATTTCTATCCACCTCTCAGTGCTTACCTCCTGCTTTATAAGTTCCATGGGAAACAGGGGGGCCAGGTCTTCCGGAGTAAGTGGTTTTCCTGTAACAGGATGCAGTGGCGGAGGAAGAGGCTCCGGCAGATCGGCCTGGATATTATACCATTTTTCCGGTATCTCCTCTTCGTCAAGAACAAATTTTGTTCTTTTATCCATCCGCACTCCTTTCTTTTAATGTTATTTTTATATTAATCTTTATTAATATTTTCTGTTTTATAAAGAAAGTATACAGGTTTGGGTTTTATTATTAAATCTATTATCACTAATATTATATTAAAAAATAACAGCTATTTTTTAAAAGATTTTTATTTTCTGTTTTTTATAAACACGGCTATGTTAATATATATTGTTAGACGTTCTTTTGCAACTAAGGTTACATTTAAAAATTACTGTAGAATTATTACAATTAGAAAGTTCCAGGGCATGATAAAATATTAAAAACCTGCAGAGTATTGATATAATAAATTAGACAGGAGTGAAAGATGCCAGCAAGTAAAGGTATAACAAGGCGTCTGCAGTTAAAAGGGTTTATGTAAAAGAAAGCTCCTGTACCTGCAGCAAAGCAGCGCAGAAAATACGGACTGCCATTCCTGTTGATATAGATAAATTGTGGGTGATATAAACTGTATATTATACTGTATAAGTTTTATTTCAAAAAATTCAAAGAAAGGTGAATGAATGGATACCTATGAAAAGATTATTTCGAGGAGGACAATAAGAAAATTCAAACAGGATAAAATTGAAAGGGAATTGCTTAAAAGGTTGGTGAATGCGGGAAGGCTTGCGCCATCTGCAGCAAATCTCCAGCCTTTAAAGTATCTTGCCGTGGATTATAAAAAATTAAAGGAAGAGGTTTTTCCCTGCCTTTCATGGGCAGGATATATAGAACCAGAAGGTGATCCAGTAGAGGGCGAGAGGCCTGTTGCATATATAATTATTCTGGCAGACAGAAATATTAATCCTAAACCGGACAGGGATATAGGAGCCAGCGCAGAAAATATTAGCATTGCTGCAGAATCGGAAGGATTAGGATGTTGCTGGATAGGTGCTTTCAAGAAAAAAAAATTACATAAAGCTATGAATGTACCCAGAAATCTTTCCGTAGAACTTGTAATAAGTCTGGGTTATCCGATGGAAGAGCCTGTAGCAGAAGATATAGCCGAAGGTTCTTCTATAATGTATTACAAGGATGAAAAAGGAAAACTCCATGTGCCTAAACGGAGCCTTGCAGATATTCTTTATTTCAATGCCTTTCGTGGTAAATAAGGCCAGTGGTTCTCGTTTATTGTTAATAACACCAAACTGTTATTTGAAAAACAGGCTATCTGATATTGGCACTCTCTTATCTGATGCAACCTTACGTGCATATATTCCCGATAAAATACTTAAAAAAAAATCCAGATTGTGTTAAAGTACAGCTAACTTTAATTTCTTAAATTTATCCGGTAGAAGCTGTTATGAACTTAGAAATTTTACATATTTCAGGAATGTGGGTTCTAAGTTATCTGATGGGCGGCATTCATTTCTGCAATATTATTTCCAGAGCTGTCGGCAAAAAGGACCTGAGAAATATAGGCGACAACAATCCGGGGGCATGGAATCTTGTCTTTAACGTATCTAAATACTGGGGATTTTTGGGTATGTGCCTTGATGTTTTAAAAGGATACCTTCCGTATTTTTTTATAATGATGCTTACAGGCTCGGAATTTGCTGCTATCACCGGCGGCTGCCTGGCGGTTCTGGGGCATGGCTATTCTCCTTATCTGAAATTCAGTGGCGGCAAGGGGATAGCAGCCACAATGGGTCTTTTTTTGGCTATCAGCCCCTGGTCCATTATATTTTTCGGGGCAGGTTTTACCGGGGCACTATTCATTGTTAGGAATATGATATGGGGCGTCTTTTTTGGGATACTAACGCCTGTTATATTTCTGGCTTTTTTCCTTGATTCGCCTGTGTACCTGCTCCTTACGCTGCTGGTGCTGATAATAGTGCCAAAACATATAAATCATTCAAAAAGCCTATACGAAAATTTTAAATTTCGTAAAGAAAAAAGTATGAAAGACCTTTTTACTCCAAAGGTCAGATAACCCTGGTTTTATAGGTATAAATGCCTTCCTGATTAATCAAAACACGTAAAATGATTTCAGGGACTTTTACTTGACAGATGTATGCGATATTAGTTAATATGCTTATTGGTTTAGTTACTTAATTATTATTTCATAGATATATTTTTACTTATTGGCAGTAAGACGGGAGAAGAGATGGGCGGTAGTTATTCTAAAAAAATAATTCTATTTGTAATTGTTGTTGCGTTTGGGTTATCGGTATTATTATTTTTCGGCTGCAGGCCGGAAGGCGGATTGTTCGGCGGGCATCAGGAAGAACCAGAAACTTTTAAAGTTGAAAGAGGGAACATAGTAAAGACGGTATCGACTTCGGGAAATGTAGATTCAAGATACAGTAATAGTTACTCCCTGCAGGCATCAGGAAAGGTTATAAGATGTCTTGAAAAGGGGGATTCCTTTGAAAAGGGCGGTATGCTCATCGAGATTGATTCAGACAGGCTGGGCCTGCTCCTGAAACAGGCAGAGGAAAATATAAATGTTTCAAGAGATTCGCTAGATCTGGCAAAGATTAGCTATCAGCAGGCTCTTGATTCCAACCATATTGCTGTCCAGCTGGCAGAAACCAGTAAACAGCAGTCAGAACTGGCTGCCGGAGAAGCTTTTAAGGCGCTCGAAAATGCAAATGACATGGCATCAAAATCAATAAAAAGCGCCAGGGTGGCTCTCGAAAATTCCAGAGAACTCCTGGAGACTGCTGAAGATGAGCCTCTTATGACAGATCTTCAGATTGAACAGTATGAAAACAACGTAGAATCGGCAGAAGCAGCATATGAATCAGCAAAATCACAGGCCCGTTCCCAAAAAAGCTCTGCAGAAGGTGCATATGAGCAATCTTTGGTTAATCAATCAACAACATACTGGTCAAATCTTTCAAGTATTACAACCGCAGAATCACAGATAGCCGTTACTGCAAAAAATATCCAGCAGGCAGAATCGCAGCTCAGGCTTGCTGAAATAAATTATGAGCTGGCAGGCCTGGATAAGGAAAATTACATAATTTATGCACCTTATGACGGGATTGTTATTTCTACGGCGTTTAAAACCGGTGAATTCGGCTCACCGGGTATTCCCGCTCTTGAAATAGCAAGCAATGAACTTGTGGTATCATCAGAGGTTAATGAAACAGATATGGTAAATCTGAAGACCGGGCAGGATGTCTTAATAACTCTGGATGCTTATTATAATGAAGAGCTAGAAGGCAGGATATTGGAAATATCACCGGTATCTACCAATATTGGAGGTGTTGTTTCATATAATGTGACAGCGGAGCCGGAGGTCCGGGAAGAAATAAAGCTTTTTATGGGACTTTCTGCAGGACTTACAATTAAAACAGAAAGCGTTGAGAATGTACTTTATATACCAATACAGTCTATATATGAAATAAACGGCAGTCAGTTCGTTGATATTATATTGGAAGATGGAACCGCGGAAGCCAGGCAGATTGAAACAGGAATATTTAATTTTGATTATATCGAGGTCAGGCATGGTCTTTCAGAAGGGGATGTAGTAGTGGTATCTGGACTCTATTGATATAAAAAATACCGATAAAGAATAATTTTTATGGATAAAGACGGATTTATAATCAGGATAAAGAAAATGCAAAAGATTTACAGTATTGGCAAGATATACGTGCCTGCCCTCAAAGGTATTGATCTTGATATTAAAGACGGAGAATTTATTGCAGTTATGGGCCCTTCAGGCTCCGGCAAATCCACTCTTATGAATATCATAGGGGCGCTTGATACACCGACGTCAGGGTCGTATCTTCTGGATGGTGTAGATGTCGGGAAATTGAGTGATAATGCACTTGCCGCTATAAGAAATAAAAAAATAGGTTTTGTATTTCAGACCTTCAACCTGCTTTCAAGGGCAAATCTTTTCGGTAATGTTGAGTTACCGCTCATTTATTCAAGGGAAAGGGTAAGAGATAAAAAACAGAGAATACTGGAAGCGATAGATTCAGTAGGCCTTACTGACTGGATAAGGCACAGGCCCAGTGAACTGTCAGGAGGACAGAAGCAGAGGGTGGCTATTGCCCGTGCCCTTGTGAACAGTCCTTCTATAATACTTGCAGATGAGCCCACCGGCAATCTTGATTCAAGAACGGGTGAAGAAATAATGGGAATATTTCAGAGGCTTAACAGCGAGGGGAAGACTATAGTAGTTGTTACGCACGAAATGGCTATAGCAAGGCATACCAGGCGGATAGTATTCTTAAAAGATGGAAAGGTAAGCGGCCAGGAGATGGTGAAAAAACAGTTCAGTGCTGAAGAGCTTCTGAAAGAAATGCCCGGACTGGATGATATTATATGAGAAGATTGTCCGAAAATATTAAAATTGCTTTCCGCTCCCTTTTTCTTAATAAGACGAGGTCTTTTTTGACCATGCTGGGAATAATAATAGGAGTCGGTGCTGTCGTGGCAATGCTCTCAATAGGGACAGGGGCACAGAATTCCGTTATAAGCAGCGTGCAGGATATTGGTTCAAATCTTATAATAATTACACCCGGCAATCCCGAGGGAGATGAACAGATGATGGGACCGCAGATGATGTTTGCCGGTGATACTGCAGAACTGGGCGAAGATGATGTCAGGGCTATTAAAAGAGATGCAGAACTTGTTACGGAAGTTTCTCCGGTGGTATTTGGCACCGCTGTCGTATCTTATCTAAACAAAAATACACAGCCCCAGGTCTTTGGCTCAAATGAAAACGGGATGGACCTGTATAATGTTGAGTTAGAAAAGGGCAAATTCTATACAGAAGGAGATGTCCTGGGTTCTGCAAATATAACTGTAATAGGCCAGACAGTTATAAAAAAATTATTTAATAATATTGACCCTGTAGGCAGGATAATAAAGATCAACGGCCAGAACTTCAGGGTTATCGGAACCCTGAAATCAAGGGGTACTGATTCTTTTGGAAACGATCAGGATAACATTATCGCCATTCCGGTGACTACCGCACAGACAAAACTGTATGGTTCAAGTTCATATGATATGATACTGACACAGAGCGTCAGCGAGGAAAAGATAGACGAAGCCACAGAAGAAATCGAAGATATCTTAAGAAGGAGCAGAAATATAAGGATAGGGGAAAAGAATGATTTCAGTGTTAGAAATCAGACACAGATACTGGATATAGTAAGCACTATAACAAATATTTTTACTGTCGTTATAGCAGGTATTGCAAGTATATCTCTTCTGGTAGGAGGCATCGGTATAATGAATATCATGCTGGTGTCTGTTACTGAAAGAACAAGGGAGATAGGCATACGGAAGGCTATAGGTGCAATGAACCGTGATATACTTGTACAGTTTATGGTTGAAAGTATCGTATTAAGCGTTACAGGCGGTATTTTTGGTATTCTATTTGCAATACTCATATCAGTAATAATCAACCATTATACAGTGCTTGATACGAGTATAAGTGCATTCCCTATCTTAATAGCATTGAGTTTTTCAACTGTCGTAGGACTTTTCTTCGGTATATATCCGGCAATGAGGGCAGCCAGATTAAATCCCATAGATGCCCTGAGATATGAATAGGAAAAGCTATGGAAATTAAAGAAAGGAAAAAGATACTGGAAAATATCTTTGAAGATATCTATACAATACGGCAGAAATTAGCCTCTGAAATGAATCTGCCTTTACATAAAATTCATATAACCTATTCCCAGTGGCTGGTACTTAACCTGGTTAGAAAGAATAACAGGATAAGCATCAAAGATATTGCAGCGCTTCTGGATATAACGAGCAGTGCCGCAACCCAGACAGTGGACGGTCTTGTAAACAGGGGCCTGGTTTCCAGAAAACGCAGCAGGACAGACAGGAGGGTCCTGGAGATTACCTTATCAAAAAAGTCGGTCGAACATTTAAAAAGGTGTTTCAGTAAAGCATCCCTGGTCTTTGATGTGCTTAACAATGATGAGCTTATGCAGTACTGCAGGCTGACCGGCAAAATAGCCGGCAGGGAAACAATATATTAATCCAGCGGTACGGGAAAGAAACAATTCCGGGTTAATCAAGGAGTAGCTTTATTTCATTTATTATTTTTAAAGCTGCATCCCTGTCAACCGTCAGAGTTTGCATAATATTTTCCAGGCCAATAGCCTCAAGTTCCTGGACAAGAATAATTCCAGAATTAAAGAGGGTCTCCTGCTGCTTCTTTTTGATTAAGGTAAGGATGCTTACAGGATACAGTCTTTTCTCATCTATGTAGTACTGCAAATTTCTTTTTGAAGGATACTGCCATGCAATTATTTTAAGCTTTACGCAAGATGCATATTTTATCGCATCTGAAGTGCATTTTGTATTGGTAACAAGCCACCCATGATATCTGTTATTATCACCGGCTATTTTTTTAGAAGCTTTTTCAATATCTATAAATCTCGCATGTACGTACAATGCAGTCTTTACATCCGAGTATGTGCCCCTGTAATTATGATATTTACATTCAATTAGAAATACCAGGTTATCTTTTTTTGCAACCACGTCAACTTCATGATCAACGCAGCAGCCTTTAAGTATCTGTCCCACTTCTGTCTGGTATCCGTATCTTGATAGGATCTTTGAAATATATTGTTCAAAAATATATCCCTGAGGGCCCATGTTCATGATAGCTCTTTTCAGGGAATATTTTAATGCAAGCTTATGTTCTACGCCGGAGAGATATTCCATTGCCATCTGGTGGATATCCTCTGTGCTCATACCCTCCTGGACCCTGGTTTCTATATAAGCTATTGCACTTTCCGCCTGTTTTTTACTTGCCCCTGATTTTATTAAAGAATTTAAAAGTTTTTGGGAATTAAAATCCTCTATATATCCGTCTGACTTAATGATATGGCTGCTCATTTGTTCCTATCCGCACTAATTTTATTAAAATAAAGCATCTGCTGTCTTCAGGATTTTTCATATTTTAGCAGATTGTCAATATATGTTCCATCACCTTCAGAAATTATTTTAAATTTTTATCCGGATATAAGCTAGCATATAGTATAATATGCGAAAAATTCATTATATTTACAGGAAGGGCCCAATGGAAAGTACGGCTATAGTCACAGACAGCACTTCAGATTTACCACTGAAACTGGCAGAAGAAAAAAATATTAATATAGTGCCGCTTTCGGTAATTTTTGAAGGCAAAAGGTATGTAGATGATGGGAAAAGCATGTCACCGGGGGAATTTTACAGGAAGCTTAAAAATTCTAATAACATGCCCCTTGCTGCGCAGCCTTCTCCGGGAAAATTTGTCAGCATGTATAAGAAACTGTTAAAAAATTATAGAAATATAATATCCATCCATATTTCAGGCAAGCTATCAGGAACTCATAATTCTGCAGTTATTGCGAGAAAACAGCTTCCTGAAGCCAGCATTGAAGTGATGGATTCTGAAAAACAGTGCATATGTCCTGCGGATTTCTGGCGCTGGAAGCCTCCAGGATGGCTTCAGAAGGTATTGAGTTTGATGAAATAATAAAAGAACTGCAGGGGGCTTTAAAAAAAAGATAAGCGCATATTTCTGCCCTCTTACCCTTGATAACCTTATTAAGGGCGGGAGGATAAACAAGATTCAGGGAGTTTTTGCAAACATGCTTGAAGTGAAACCAATTCTTACTATAAAAGATGGTGAAGTATCTCTTTTCAAAAAGGCCTGGAAATGGGAGCAGGCAAAGAATGTTATTATTGATTACATAAAAGAGAATACTGCCGGCATCGGCGGAATAGTAATATCCGTAGGAGATGTTGATGCAGGAGACGAGGCTGATACTATTTCCGAAAGAATTGAGAAGGAGATAAGACCACAGGAGATCATAAGGACCAGTATAGGCATAGTAGTCGGCTCTCACCTTGGTGTCGGGGGCTTAAGTGTTGTCTATCATACATGATCCTGCGCTTAATGCCGGTTTATGAAGCATTATTATTTAGGGATGGAGGTATATAATGACCGGAAAAGGGAAGCGGAAAAGCCCTGCCGGCAGTTTTGCAGAACTACTCCAGGAGTTTGGAGATGCAGCCAGCAGGATCCTTGATGACCCGGAGCCCAAGAAGAGATCAAAAGATTTTGGAGAAAGTGCGGTAAATGCTGCAAAACAGTTCGGGGGAAGGTTCAGTGATGATGAAGTGAGATCGAAATTCAGGGATGCATGAAAGGCGGCAAGGGATTTTGGGGATAGAATATCTGATTATTTTAAGGATGACGGGGGAAAGGCGGCAGAGTAGTATTTTAAGATCGACGGTAAGGCCCTCTTTGAGCTTAAATTTTTTCTGTAAAAAATTTATATATGATGTTTATTATTTTATCCTTTGTCAATATGCTGCTTGAGTGCAGTAAACCTGACCAAATTATCTCAGGCTTTCCCAGCTCCTTCCATAGATATCTTGTCGATTTTCTTGAAAAGTAAGCATCCAGTCTGGAATTTATCATTATCACCTTATTTGTATCTATCATATGGGCAAATGCCATAGGATCGCAAAGGAAGCACGCTTTCGGGGTAACTTTTTTTAGCTCTTTTAAATTTTCAAGGTCAAAAGAAAGCCTGCTTTTCTGTGTTTTTTTTATCTCTTCTAAAAAAAGCGGGAATTGGCTGTAAGCCTCCCTGCATTCGCTCCTTCTATCAGAATTTCCGTCGTCGGTACAGTTTCCCTTCAGAATAAATCTCAATATGCCCTTCCAGTGTATCTCTTCCCAGTTACCACCGCCAATGAGTAATACACCCTTTTTGATCCGTTTATCAAATGCCATGGCTATTGTTGAGACCATACAGCCCAGGCTTGTACCGCACATATATATTCCGTCATGTTTATATATCATGCCCAGTATATCAATAAGCTTTCTTATATCTGCAACTGCCTGATGAAAAAATTTAAGCGTCTCTACATCGTCGAAAGTTATAAGCCTGCTGCCGCTTATCTCCCCTGGAGGTGTTCTTTGAAGATGATAAGGCAGACTGATAATAGCACAGGCCATTCCTTTTTTGACAATCAAATCGGCAAAATGATAATACCGGGACATTTTTTTCCTTTTCGTAGCAAAACCGTGAACAAGTATGACTATGCCCCCTATCTTATTAATTTTTCTACCGGGCTGCGGACTGCCGCCCCGGTTTCTTAATTCTACATGGACAAGGTCGTTGTTCTTGATTCCGGTTGTATAAGGGGAGGAGAAAGTAAGGTCATATTTTGCAATACCTTCTTGCCTGAACGGCCTGCTCAGGCTGTAGCTATAATTTCCCCCCTGGTTTTTATGATAATAAAGTTTCATGTTTTATATTTAAATACATTTACAAAGAAAAGGTCAATATAATCCTTTGAAATTTTAAGAAATATACCGTAAATTGAAGCCAAAAATCCTGAACTATAAAAATAAGCTGATTAAAGGATAGATATTGATATTTTTAATAATAAATAAAACTTGATTTCAAATTATTTGAAACAATTTGTATAATATAAACAATAAGTTTTATTTTACAGTTTATTTTTAATAAGATATGGAGGACCGGATATGCAGGAAAATGATTCAGGAACAATAAAAGGCTTATTTATCGGATTGAGTATCGGTTTTATTGCGGGTGCTGTGACTGCCATGTTTCTTACCACAAAAACAGGAGAAGAGTTAAGATCTGATATAAGAAAGATAGCCCTTGATATAAAAGGGAAGGTTGAAGAAAGGGCTGGCAAGGTAAAGGATATAAGCAGGGACAGGTATAGCGAGATAGTGGATAACGTTATTGAGAGTTACAATAAAGTAAAAGACTTTACAGAAAAAGAAATAGAGCTCATAAGGAAAATAATAACAGAAAAAAAAGAATCGGCATCCAAATAAATACTGATATTTTAGCTTCAAAATATTATTTTAATTTATATATGATATTTTGAAGCTATTTTTTTATTTTCCAGAAGTTAATTTTGATCAGGAGCTGATAGTATAAATGTATAAAGGCATGCTGATTAAATTGATACAAAAGCAGGGAGAGGTATCCCGATAATCCCGATCTTAATCTTAATGCAGGGCCGGGTAAAGTGCCAGTTACGGTCTGAGGATTATTAAGAAAGGAAAATTTCCGTGTGCAAAGCTTTTGTATGGGCCATATTTATGCTGATTAAGCACAATATAGATACGATTGGTCCTTCTTCTATATCAGAAAAGCCTTACTTCGGCATAAATACATCCATGCCTGATAAATAATATTGATAATTATAAATCTTGATAATAATATTATTATAATAGTTAATTATTCCTGACCAGCATGAAAGTAACAAACATAACCTGGAGAATGGGAGGGGGGACAGGCTGCGGAATCCCTACCACCGGGAATATTTTTTCAAAGCTGTTTTCAAAAAAAGGATATTATGTAATAGATCATATTGAATATCCATCTCTTATAAAAGGCGGCCATAGTACATATATATCCCGTTTAAATTCAGGAGAAATTTTTTCATTGAACAGGGATATAAATATACTTGCAGCCCTTGACCGGAAGACGTTAGAAATGCACCAGGATGAAGTTATATTTTCCGGTTATGTGGTATATGATGGTGAAAAATATGGGTTAAAAGATAATATAAATATCAGAAAAGACATCAATTATATATCTGTCCCATTTCATAGAATAGCCCTGGAACAGGGTCTTTCAAAGATAATGATAAGCAATATCGCCCTCGGTGCTTCGCTGGCCCTGATAAACTATAATGCTGGTAATGCTATAGACACAATGAAGGATATCTTCCATGACAGGGGACATGGAACAATAGAGATGAATTCAAGGGCACTTGAATTAGGATATAAGTATATAAAGGAAAAACTCAAAATCAAAGCCTATGAGCTTGAGATAGTCAAGCCCGATGCGAAACTCCTGATAACAGGGAACGATGCAGTATTTCTGGCAGGAGTACGGTCGGGATGTAAATTTTACTCTGAATGTCCAACGCCGCAATCATATTCGATATTTAATTCATTTGCAGCGGTAGAGGATGATTTTAATATTGTGACCAAACATGCAGAGGATGAGACAGAAGCTATAAATATGGCAATAGGCGCTTCTTTTGCAGGTGTCAGGACGATGGTGGCTACTTCAGGTGCAGGCTTTTCGCTTATGAATGAAGGCCTGGGATGTGCTGCTATTACAGAGACTCCTGTTGTGATCGTCCTGCTCCAGAGGCCGGCTCCTGCTGCGGGACTGCCAACCTGGACCGAGCAGGGGGATATGCTTTTCTCGCTGTATGCGTCAAATGGTGAATTTCCAAGAGTTGTACTTGCCCCGGGTGATCCTGAAGAATGTTTCTATCTTACAGGCAGGGCATTCAGCATTGCGGAAAAGTATCAGATACCTGTAATAATAATCCTTGATAAATATTTGTCGGAGAGTCATTTTACTTTCACAAAATTTGATATGAAGAAAATAAAAGTTGTGAGAGAAAGCCTTTATCTAAGTGAAAGGGACATACCCGGAGATTATTTTAGATATGATGATACTGAAAATGGCATTTCCCCGCGTCCTGTCTCAGGGCTGAAAAGGGGGATGTATATTGCAAATAGCGAAGAGCATGACAGGTACGGCTTTTCTGAAGAAGATGCCCATAACAGGAAGAAGATGACCGATAAGAGATTCAGAAAGATAGGCAGATTACTGGATGAAATTCAGCTTCCCAAAAGATACGGCCCTGTCAGTGCGGATATGACGATATGGGGCTGGGGTTCATGCAAGGGCCCGGTACTCGAGGCTATGAGGATACTTAACCGGGAAGAGAAAAAAGTAAACTTTATACATTTTACCTACATTTACCCGTTCGACTGTGAAATTGTAGAAAAATATATCAATGAAAGCAATAAAAATGTGATAGTGGAAAATAATAAAACTGCTCAATTATCAAAATTAATTGCAATCCATACAGGATACAGGATAGGCAACAAGATATTAAAATACAGCGGAAGACAGTTTCTTCCGGAAGAAATCATAGAGAGTATAGAAAAAATCGAGTAGAAAGAATTTTTTGAAACTTAAGAAGAAAAAAATGAAAGAAGGATACAGGCTGAAAGCCTCAGATTTTAACACCGAAAGGAAACCAACATGGTGCAGGGGATGTGGGGATTATACAATCTGGTATGCTCTTAAAAAAGTATTTGTAGAGCTTGAACTTTATCCCCATCAAATAATTATGGTATACGGGACCGGATGCTCGGGAAACGGGGTTAATTTTTTAAAGACTTACGGTTTTCGTTCCATGCGCGGAAGGGCGCTTCCCATAGCTGCAGGATCAAAGCTAGCTGCCCACAGGATGACCGTTATTGCTGTTAGCGGTAACGGAGATGCCATGGGTGCAGGAGGTAATCATTTTATTCATACCTGCAGGAGGAATATAAATATTACCTGTATCCTTGCCGATAACCGTGTTTACGGTCTTGCCGGAGGCCGGGCATCCCCCACAGGTATAAACAGTTATAAAGAAGGGCCCGTAACCCGCGGAACTCCAGTACAACCAATAAATCCTGTTTCGCTTGCTATTGCAGCCGGGGCAACTTTTATTGCAAGAGGGTTTTCCGGCGATCCCGGACAGCTAAAGGAAATATTAAAGAAAGCCATAAGACACAGGGGATTTTCTTTCGTAGATGTGCTTGCGCCATGCATTACTTTCAGCATGGTGGATACATATAAATACTACAGAGAAAAAATATACAGGCTGGAAGAAATAAAAAGCTATGACAGAAGCGAAAAGGTTGGAGCATTTGAAAAGTCTCTGGAAAATGACAGACTGCCGACAGGAATATTTTATAAAGTAGAAAAACCTGTATATGAGGACGGGCTTAAACAGATTGAAAGGAAACCTCTTATCGACCATATAATAAGTGATATAGACATTAATAAACTGCTCAGCAGATATTACTGATTTATACCTTTTCAATAAACATTTTTCCAATTATTTATTTGCCTATTTTTAAAAAAAATAATAGATTATATTAAATCTTTGATAAATATAATAAAAATTTGAGGATAGGTCTTTATGCCGGGGCAGATTAAAGCGGGAAAAGGTAAACCATATATGACAGCAGCTATTTATGGAAGCCCGCGGAGGGGAGGCAACAGCGCTTTGCTTTTGGACAGTTTTCTGGAAGGAATGAGACATGGATGCAACAGTACCGGAAAAGCCCTTGATATAAAAAAGATAATAGCTTCTGAGCTTAATATATCTCCCTGCAGGGAATGCAGAAATTGTTCCAGGACAGGGGAATGTGTGATTGGGGATGATATGCTGGATATATACAGGATCCTTATTGACGCAGATTTTATTGCAGTAGCATCGCCTGTATTCTTTACTACTGTGTCCGGCTACCTTAAGGCAATTATTGACAGATGCCAGAGATTCTGGTCCCTTAAATATGAGCAGAATAAAAATATTATAAAAAAGAAAAGGAGAGGAATCTTCATCTGTGTTGCGGGTTCCGGCCGGGAAGACATATTTGATTGTCCGAGAAAAGTAATAAGGTCTTTTTTTGATGTTCTGTTTATTGACTATGAGGCAGATTTTCTATACGGGGAGACCGACAGCAAAGGAGAAATATTAAAAAATGATACTGCAATTAAAGATGTTTATAATTTCGGTAAAAAAATTGGCGAAGGAAATATGGAGAAAAAATGATAGATAAAAGAATAATAGTATCAATAGCAATCTCAGCGGCTATTTTCCTTATTATTACTGTTCCCGGCTGCAGCAGTAATGATGCTGGTTATAGCGGGGAACCGGAAGCTAAAGATTATAGTAATGATTTTGAACTGGAGGATCTTGATGGCAGAAGTATATCAATTTCGGATTTTGCAGGTAAGATAGTTGTGCTTAATTTCTGGGCGACATGGTGCCCTCCCTGCAAGCAGGAGATTCCGGATTTTATTGAAGTTTATGACGAATACAGGAACAGGAATGTAGTTTTTATAGGGATATCAAATGAAGATGCTGCAACTCTGGAGAGTTTTGCCGAGGATTTTGGAATAAATTACCTTATTCTGGTTGACAGCGTCAATATAACAGGGCAGTGGGGGATAAGGGCAATTCCCACTACATTCATACTGGATGGTAATGGACGGATAATTTTTAAAAACGTGGGTATGATGTTAAAAGACCAGCTTATAAGCGCATTGGAGGAAGCACTTTAGCATCAGACTTTAAGATTCTATAAGATAAATTTTGAAGAGGTTATTAATATGCTGGAAATCGGACTGTTCTCGTCTTTTATTGCCGGGCTTCTGGCCTTTGTCTCACCCTGTGTACTTCCCCTGGTTCCTGTTTATATAGGTATTATGTCAAAGAGGGCAATTAGCAGTGGTGAAAATATAAAAACGCCTGGAAAGCTGTATATTTTTTTTAACAGTCTATTATTTGTTGCAGGTTTTACAGTTGTATTTTTATTACTTGGCTCGACTGCCACTATTCTTGGCCAGGTTTTAAAAAATTATTCTGGCATAATCAGCAGGGTGGGAGGGGCTATACTTATTGTTTTCGGCCTTCATTATATGGGGCTTTTCAGGATTAGATTTTTAAATCTTGAAAAGAGGTTCAGCATGCCGGCCACTATAGGTTCAGGTTACACGGGTTCTTTCATTTTTGGAGTGATTTTTTCATTCGGGTGGGTCCCGTGTGTGGGGATTATTCTTTCCGGCATCCTGCTTATGGCAAGCAGGCTTGAAACCCTGCTTCAGGGAATACTCCTTCTGGGTTTATTTTCAGCGGGGCTGGGCCTGCCTTTCATCCTTGCCAGTATATTTATAAGTTTTTTTTCAAACATGCTTAAGAAGCTGAACAGGTATTTAAATATTGTTTCGATAATCTCCGGGTTATTTATTATTGCCCTGGGTATAGTGTTTGTAACTGATTCTATGATGAAGATAACGGGTCTGATTTCCAGATATATCCCTGCGCTTGACAGAATAAATTTTTAAATAAATATTTATTCTGATTTATGTTAAAATTTCAATATTTAACAGATAATTGACCGACATTAAAAAATATTTTAGGAGGAATCTTGAACATTGATCCAATAGCTTTTACTGTATTTAATCTTGAAGTAAGGTGGTATGGAATAATAACTGCGATTGCCCTGGTAGTAGGTTTTACAGTAGCGTACTTTATTGCCAGGTACAGGACGCAGAAACAGGACGAGATACTTAATTTTGCCCCCTTTGCAATAATATTTGCGATACTGGGTGCAAGGCTTTTGCATGTTTTTGTCAACTGGTCATACTACAGTGAAAATCCCCTGTATATTTTTGCATTTCGCAGAGGTGGACTTGCAATTCAGGGTGCTATACTGGGAGGAGTGCTTGCTCTGCTGGTATTCTGCAGGATAAGAAAGCTGGATTTCTGGCTCTGGGCGGACATCGTAGCTCCAGGACTTTTACTGGGTCAGGCTATAGGAAGATGGGGAAATTTCTTTAATCAGGAAGCTTTCGGAATGCCGACTGACCTGCCCTGGGCCATATATATAAAACCTGAAAACAGGCCCTTTGACTACGCAAGTTATGAGTACTTTCATCCAACATTTCTCTATGAATCAATAGCGAATTTTGCTTTATTTATACTGCTGGTTATAATGCACCGTTTTTACAGAAACAGGCCGGGCAGGCTTCCGTATGGCATCATCCTTGCAATGTACCTGGGAATATATGCAGTCTACAGAACCCTTATAGAAGCCTACAGGGTAGACAGTACCTATTTTGGTCCTGTTAAAGTTGTGTATATAATAAATTTATTTGCAGTTGTTGCAGCATTAATCATTGTAAATCATGTTATGCGGAAGTTCAGGGAGAAAAAATTAAGGGAACGTAATCCGGATAATTAGATTTTTAGCCGGGAGACATTTTGCAGTAAAAAGTAAGTATGACTATTTAAAATTTCTTATACTATATATGCAGCCGCAGTAGTTCTGACGGTAAAAGTTGTATTTGTACGAGAGCTCAGTTGTCTTCTTGAAACCGTCTTTTTTTTTAAGATCCGAGACATAGAAATCAATACCTGATTTTTTTGAAATAAGGGTACCCACCTCGTTTATGGCCCTGCTGTTCTTGTGGGGGCTTACGGAAAGAGTTGTAGCAAATATATTAAACCCGCCTTTCAGGGCAGTACGGGCGGTCTCTTTAAGGCGCAGGTAAAAACAGAGCCGGCACCTTTTTCCTCCTTCAGGCTCGCCTGCAAGATGCTTTGTTTTTTCAAACCACTTTTTATCCTCATATTGTCCCACCAGAAGCGGAATATCTGATAACCCGGCAAGTTTTTGGACATCTTTAAGCCTTTTGTAATATTCTTCTTCAGGATATATGTTAGGGTTATAGTAGAAAAATGTTATATCAAAATCATTTTCCAGAAGCAAAACAGGATAGGCTGCACAGTTTGCGCAGCAGACATGCAGGAGCATTCCTGGTTTTAAAGTTGAATATTTTGACAATTTACCTATAATATTAGTTTTATCTTTTGTTATTTTAAAATATAATAATCGAAACCCTTAAAAGTATCAAAATAATTCAATATATGGGTGTTATTTCATTAAAAATTGAAGAGCTGAAGTCTCCGGGAGATATATCCAGATATCTTTATGATAAAGAAGATATAAGTCCCGAAGTTATTTCTAAAGTAAATATTATCCTGAAAGAGGTCAGAAGGAACGGCGACAGGGCTCTCATTGAATATGTAAGAAAATTTGACGGGCTTGATTTAAATGATATTAAAGATATATTCGTAAGTGAAGATGAAATATCATCGGCAGTAAAGAGGTTCAGAAGGGAATTTCCGGACCTGACCGCAGCACTTGCTTCAAGTATGGAAAATATTGAGCAGTACCACAGGTTCCAGCTCAAAAATGGAGATAAGCCGTGGTTGAAAGAATTTGGACCGGGGAGAAAGCTGGGACAGAAGATAACCCCTATTGAAAGAGCAGGGCTTTATGTGCCCGGGGGCCGGTATATATATCCATCTACCGTACTTATGACGGCAATACCTGCAATTATTGCAGGCGTGAAGGAGATAGCTGTATTTTCTCCTCCGGGCAGAAACGGAAAGCTTGATGATATCCTACTTTACCTCTTTGGCATAATGGACATTCATGAGATATATAAGGCAGGCGGCGCACAGGCAATAGCGGCTATGGCATACGGTACGGAGAACATTAAAAAAGTGGATAAGATAACCGGTCCCGGGAATATATATGTGGCTGCTGCAAAGAGGATCGTAAATGGATATGTAGGAATAGATTGCCTGGCCGGTCCCAGCGATATCACGATAATAGCAGACGACAGTGCCAGGGCAGACTTTATAGCCCTTGATCTTATCTCACAGGCAGAACACGATCCTTTTTCCAGAAGTATATTTCTTTCAAAAAGCAAAGAAACAGCCCGGAGAGTGGTGGAAGCAATAAATGTCCGACTGGAAATCTTAAAGCAGGATACAGCATATGAAAAAAATGTAGAGATTGTTTTAAGGTCCATGGGTGAATTCTGCAGGATTTTCTACAGCAGCGAAATTGACCTGCTTATTGAAGCCTGCAATAATATTGCACCGGAGCATCTTGAAATAGTATCAGAAGACCCTGATTACATTATTAAAAACATCCGCAATGCAGGTGCGATATTTATTGGTAGCTACACGCCTGTGGTAGTGGGAGATTATATTGCGGGCACAAATCATGTAATACCAACTGATGGAAATGCCAGGTTTTCATCACCCCTTTCCGTATATGATTTCCTTAAAAAAAGCAGTATCTGCATTTATGACAGAAATGCTCTCGAAAAGGAAAAAAATAAAATTGCTGCAATAGCAGATTTCGAAGGGTTATATAACCACAGAGATGCGGTGCTGAAAAGATTTGACCAATAAGGATAAAATAAAAAATGAGTCTGATGATAAAAAAATGGATAGAAGGTATTCCTGAATATATACCGGGGAGAACTGTAGAAGAAGTCATGGAAAAATACGGACTTCAAGAAGTATATAAAATGGCCTCCAACGAAAATCTTTACGGGACTGTCCCGGGTCTTGCCGAGAGTATATCCAGTTATATAAAAAATATATATTATTACCCGGACGGGAGCTCTCTGGGAATAAGAAAAAAAATAGGCAGCATATACGGAATACCTGTTGAAAATATAATTATAGGAAGCGGTTCTGACCAGATAATAGAGATGATCTGCGATAGCTTTGTAGGTCCTGGAGACAACATAGTCATTACAGAGCCGACTTTTTCAGTCTATGAAAAGGCGGCGCTTAAATGCGGGGGAAGTTCTCTGAAAGTTCCCCTGTCGGGATTCAGGCAGGATATAAAGGGCCTTGTCGAAGCTGTGAATGAAAATACAAAGATTCTTTTTCTGACCAATCCCCAGAATCCCGCAGGCACAAATATAACTGCAGAAGAACTTGATTATGCCATGGACAATATAGACAGCAGTGTTCTTATTGCGATTGATGAAGCTTATTATGAATACTGCCCCGAGGAAGTCAGGATAGACACTGCTGGTTTTGTACTTGAAAAGGACAACCTGATGATTCTCAGGACATTTTCAAAGATATACGGCCTGGCAGGTTTAAGGATAGGATATGGAATGGGACCATTAGAGGCAATACAGGCCCTTAACAGGGTAAGGCTTCCGTTTAATGTCAGTTCAATAGCTCAAAAGGCTGCAGAATATGCCCTTGATTATGGCGAACATGTTAAAGAAATAAGTGCAAAGATCAACAGGCAGAAGGAAATATACTATAAAGTGCTGGGTGAAAATAATATAGAATATATAAGGTCGTATACAAATTTTATACTTATAAAAATAGGTAAAAATAGCGGAGCTATTGTGGATGAGCTTTTAAAATCAGGATTTATTGTAAGGCCGGGTAAAAATCTGGGCCTTCCAGAATATATAAGAGTGACAATAGCCACAGAAGAAATTGATTCAAAATTTCTTAAGGTATTCACGGAAATTTACAAAAATTATAAAAAATGGGAAAAATGACAATATTTAACGTAGAGAGAAAGGACTGATACGATGGAAACAACAGTGACCGGTAAGGACACGGAGGTAAAGTTTGGGCAGGGACTGCCCACAGTTATTATAGCTGAAAGGATCAATCCCACCGGCAGAAAGAAACTTGCTGAAGAATTAAAGGAAGGAAAACTGGATATTTTAAGAGAAGACGCCAGGAAGCAGACTGAAGCAGGCGGCCAAATTATTGATATTAATGTCGGTGCGGTAAGTGTGGATGAGGTAGATATGCTGCCCAGAGCGGTAGAAGCTGTTATGGAGGAATCCAATCAGCCGGTGTGTCTTGATTCTTCTGATCCGGAAGCATTAAAGGCAGCCTTAAAGGTATACCCATATAAGGCGCTGATAAATTCAGTAAACGGGGAAGATAAATCTATGAAGAGCCTCCTTCCCATAGCTGCTGAAACGGGATCTGCTGTAGTATGCCTGACGATGGATGAAGAAGGCATACCCGATAATGTTGAAAAAAGGCTTGAGATAGCGGAAAAAATCATAAAGAGGGCTGAAAGCCTGGGAATGGAATTGGGAAATCTGGTATTCGACTGTCTCGTAATGACCAATGCCACTAATTCAGAAAATGCCAATATTACAATCGAGACTCAGCGGAGACTGGTAAAAGAATACGGAGTTTCTATCACCGGCGGTTATTCCAATATCAGCTATGGCATGCCGAACAGGAATCTGATAAATATACAGTTTATTTCAATGGGCATAATGAACGGACTTACAGCCCCCATAACCGATCCATTAATACCGGGCCTGGTAGAAGCTATGAAGGCTGCTGATTTCCTCGCAGGCAGGGATCCGTACGGGATGAATTTTCTGTCATTTTATAGAAAATAATTATTTTTTGGGATATAATTCCATTATTAATCTTACTAATCTAAACAAAGGAGAATTAAATGGCAAAGGTTAATCTAAAAAACCTGACCAAGAAATTCGATGACGTAATTGCCGTTAACGACATGAATGAAGTCATCGAAGACAAGCAGTTTGTGGTCCTGGTAGGGCCGTCTGGCTGCGGTAAAACCACCACGCTGCGTATGATCGCAGGTCTGGAGGAAGTAACCAAAGGAGAAATATATATCGGAGACAGGCTGGTCAATGATGTCCCTCCGAAGGACAGGGACATCGCTATGGTGTTTCAGAACTATGCTCTTTATCCCCACATGGATGTTTACAATAATATGGCTTTCGGCTTGAAACTGAGAAAAACCCCGAAAGCAGAAATTGTAAAAAGAGTTGAGAATGCGGCCAGGATCCTTAAAATAGAAGACCTCCTTAAAAGAAAGCCCAAACAGCTTTCAGGCGGGCAGAGGCAGAGGGTTGCCCTGGGGAGAGCTATTGTAAGAGACCCCAAGGTATTCCTGATGGATGAGCCGCTGTCAAACCTTGATGCCAAGCTTAGAGTGCAGATGAGAACCGAGATAGCCAAACTTCATCAGAGGCTTGATGCAACAATCATTTATGTAACCCATGATCAGACAGAAGCGATGACCATGGCAAGCAAGATAGTCATAATGAAAGATGGCTTAGTACAGCAGACCGGAGCTCCCCAGAATGTGTATGATCATCCGAACAATATGTTTGTAGCCGGATTTATAGGTTCTCCCGCAATGAACTTTATCGATGTCACTATTACAGATAGGCTGACACTCAAGAATAAACAGTTTGAGTTGGAAACACATTCAAAGCTAAGGGATATAATTAAAAGTAATAACCTGGTTGGAGAAGATGCAGTCCTGGGTATAAGGCCTGAAAACCTTGAAGATTCAGAATTTGTACCGGAGGCGAATGATACCAATACTATAAATGCAAATGTAGAGGTTACCGAGCCAATGGGTGCAGAAATATATGTTTACGTGGACATAGACGGTGTTCTCATGACTGCCAGGGTTCTGCCGAAATCAAGACTTAAAAGCGGGGATACAGCCAGATTATTTGTGGATATTGGGACCCTGCATCTTTTTGATAAGAAGACAGAGAAATCATATATCTGACGGGCAGTAATTTCTTTTCTTTGTTATTATAAAGCAAAGTGCTGCTTATTAATTGAGTTGTGCTTTGCTTTTTCTTCTTATAAAATTATATCGTATGGGACTAAAATATGATGTAATAATCTCGGGGTGCGGGCCTTCGGGGAGCCTGTCTGGACATATGTTATCCAGTGAAGGAATAGATACTCTCATAATCGATAAAAAATATTTTAAATGTTATAAGATATGTGCAGGAGGTCTGCATCACCGCATATTGCCGCTTATTCCTTTTGATGTAAGCAGTATTATACAAGAAAGCCTGAACGGAATATTTTTTTCATTCAGGGGCAAAGACTCTTTTTTAAGACAATACGGGATTCCCCTGATCCACGCTGTGGATAGGAAAAGTTTGATTTTTTATGGCAGAAATAACAATAATCTGGATTTATAATAATTTTAGGAATAACTAATTAATGAAAGGAAATTGAATGCCGGAAAGCAAAAAGCAGACGATTATCGCACAGATATCAGACATACACGTTGGAGAGCCCCATTTTGTACCCAGCCTTCTCACAAGAGCTATTGATGAGATAAATGAATTAAATCCTGACATAGTGATAATAACAGGAGACCTGACTGCAAACGGCTTCAGAAGGGAATATGAAACAGTAAGAAATTACCTGGCGCCTATAAAATGCAAGAATCTGATAGTCCAGCTTGGAAACCATGATTCAAGAAACGTCGGTTATCTGCATTTTGAGGAGCTTTTTGGAGAAAGGTATACAACATTCAAGAATAAAGCAGTAACGATTGTTGCTGCCGATTCCAGCGAACCTGACCTTGATAACGGGCAGATAGGCAGGGAGCATTATCAATGGATAAGTAAAGAGTTCGGCGGGGCGGAAAAAAATAGCTTCAAGATATTCGCTATGCACCATCACCTTGTTTCAGTTCCCAATACCGGCAGGGAAAGGAATATTGTAAATGATGCCGGCGATGTCCTGGAGAAAATAGTTGACGCAGGTGTTGATATGGTGCTTTGCGGGCACAAACACGTGCCCTATTTATGGCGCATAGAGGATGTGATGGTAGTTACAGCAGGCACAGTATCCTGCCTGAGGCTCAGGGGGAACATTCAGCCGAGTTATAATGTAATATATATCAGGGAAAAAGATATAGATATATACAGAAGGTATCCATTTGACAGAATCGAGAAGATAACCGGAGTAAAAAGATCGATCAGGAAGGCAAGGCTCTGTGATAAGTTTATTACAGAAAAAAGATAATAAAAATAAAAAAATAATAGCCCTCATAGACGGGGAGCATTATCCAGATGTAAACAGGGATGCTTTAAAACTATTAAAAAGCATTTTCCCCGGAATTTTCGCTGGAATTGTTTTTCTGGGGGGCACTGAGAAACTTGTAATTGATGATCTAGAAGGATATTTTAAAGAGAAGGTATATATTATAAATGACCTGGACCGTGATTTCTGTCCTGCCCTCAAGTACTTCTCGCCGGATATTGTTTACGACCTGAGCGACGAACCGGTGGTTGATTACAGGATAAGAATGAAAATCGCTTCTTTCTGCATGGCAAACGGATGCAGTTATATGGGACCGGATTTTTTATTTAGTTATGAAGAAAGAGGAATTAAAATAGCAAAAAGGACCTTATCTATTATAGGAACGGGCAAAAGGATAGGAAAGACTGCAGTAAGTTCATATATAGCAAAATTATTTTCAGAGGAAAATATCAATACAGCCATTATAGCAATGGGAAGGGGCGGGCCTGCAGTACCGCAAGTCATAAGAGGTGATGAAATTGACATTACTGCAGAATACCTGCTGGAACTGAACAAAAAGGGGCTGCATGCAAGTTCAGATTATATAGAAGACGCACTTATTAGCGAGGTAGTTACTATAGGGTGCAGGAGATGTGGAGGAGGATTCGCAGGTAAAATATTCATGACTAACCTCAAGCAGGGTGCCCGGCTTGCAGAAAAACTGGATTCAGATCTTATTATTGTTGAAGGCAGCGGAGCCTCTATACCGGAAGTAGATACAGATAAGACCATATGCGTGGTCGGTGCATTTCAGGAGTGGGATAATCTGGTAGGATATCTCGGCATCTACAGGATTATGCTGGCCGACATGATAATAATTACGATGTGCGAGGATCCCCCTGTAAAAAATGAAAAAATAGAAATTCTGGTAGATAAGATTAAGAAATATAATCCCGGAGCAGAAATAATAAAAACATTTTTCAGGCCAAAACCTCTTACAAATGTAGCTGGAAAGAAAGTATTTCTGGGTATGACTTCACGGAAGATTGCAGAGTCTAACATCACCAGCCATCTTGAAAATGAATATGGATGCAGGATCGTAAAGGCAAGTTTTAATCTGTCAAAGAGGGATCTTTTGAGAAATGATCTTGATGAAAGTCCGGATTTCGACATGATACTTACAGAATTAAAAGCTGCTGCGGTAGACGTACTCACAGAATATGCTTCTAAAAACAAAAAGGGGATATCGTACATTGACAACATCCTCATGCTGGCTGATAAAGAAAGGGACTTCAGGGGAGATCTCATAAAATTGATAAAGGAGAAAAATATCAAATGACCATAAAAGAAGAAGATAACAGGCGGAATCCGGTAGTGATTACAGATAAAAAAATGGGCCTGCCTTTTTCAAAAGGTATACTTGCTTCATCTATTTCTGTTACAGGTCTTGAGATAGTAATTGCACACAGGATAGCTTCTGAAATACAGGATTATTTTGAGGAAAATAATATCAGTTCAATCACCCTTGACGAACTGCGGTCGCTTGCCTTCAGATTTATAAAAGAAGAGTCCGGCATTGATAATGCAGAGAAATATCTTCTCTGGCAGTCGGTAGGAAAACTTCAGAAGCCGACGATAATACTTCTGGGCGGGGCTACGGGTGTGGGTAAATCAACCGTAGCCACAATTATTGCAAACCGTTTAAATATAACAAGAGTAGCTTCTACAGATGCAATAAGGGAGGTGATGAGAGCTTCGGTTTCTGAAAAACTAATAAGGCCGCTGCGCGGATCTTCTTATAATGCATATAAAAACCTTACACTCCCCCCTTCCGGAGTAGAACCTGTAATACTGGGATTCAGGGAACAGGTATGTGCTGTAAATGTAGGTATTGAAGCTATTATAAAAAGGAGCGTTGTAGAAAAGACGGATATTGTAATTGAAGGCGCACATGTAGTACCGGGGTATCTTGATATAGGCCAATATAAAGATAAGGCGATTATTATTCAAATGGTATTATCAGTTCCAAGCAAGAGCATACATAAAGAGCACTTTACCAAGAGGACTGTTGAGACACAGGGTTCCAGACCTATGCAGCGTTATATTAAGAACCTGGACCAGATCACCATCATAAAGGATTACCTTGAGGGTCTTGCAGCCAAAAGTGATGTAGAAATAATACAGAATTATAATCTTGACAATACTGTAAAGAAAGCACTTGACCTTATTTTTAAAAAAGTAAAAGATGAGTTTGCAAGAGTGGGGGAGGGATATTCTCACAGGGCCTGATATTAGTAGGTGCTAACAGAAAAAAAGGTCTCTACGACCTGCATATTATTGTAATCTGCAATTACCTTATATTCACCGGGATAATATCTGTTATTTCTTTTAAGAAGATATGCAATTATTTTGCCGCTTCCATTATTTTCTATCTCAATTCTATCCTGCTGAATTATCCTGTATCCGGATTCTTTATGGTGGAACCAGGTTACGTCTACCAGCTCTCCATATCTGACATCTTTTACCGGTATGATCAGGTATATATCAGAACTGTCGGAATTAAAATCAGATATTTTTAAATTTTCCTCTGAAGCTTCATCAGCGTTCCCTGAACCGGAGAGGTATATTTGCCCTATGGCGGGCTCCTCTTTAAGGGTGAAGAAAACCACGGCTATAAGTATAGAAGCACATATGGCTGCTATTATAATACTTGTTTTTTTCATGTAGCATTTATTAAAAAATTTGTGATATTATAACAAAACTTATCAAATTATTTGACTAAAATTTCCAATTAGTATATATTTTCTATTTATTTTATATAATTAGAGGAAATATATTATGCCAATATACACATATAAATGCGACAACTGCGGGCGGACATTCGATATGATGGTAAAGCCTGGAGAAAATGGCAGGGTCAACTGCATATATTGCAAGGCGCAGGCAAGGCGTGTATTTTCTCCTGTGGGCATAATATTTAAGGGTTCCGGGTTTTACAGCACTGATTATAAAAAAGGTTCTAATACTCCTTCGGCTTCCAGGGAAGTATCTGAAGATAATGTGAAAGAAAAGACAGGAGATGAATCTGTTGAAAAATCAAAGTCCGGCAGCGGCGAAAAAAACAAAAATACTGACAAAGACAAAGTAGATTCAACCAGGAATAAGTAAGGCGATTTTACCTTTAATATCATATCATTAAAATCATTTTCAAATCCTATTAATAATATTATAATTATCTATTGATGATTTTATTAATAATTTTATCAATAATATTAATATGGCTGCACGTTTCCAGTTTGAGATTAATAGTAAGGACCAGGGGCGGGCAGGCTGCCCTAAAAGATGCATCAGAATTGGAGGAGAAAATACAGATTCCCGGAGCGGAGCCATCAATGGGCATTATGCCGGTTGTAATGTCTCTTGGAGTTGTATTTTTTTTGAATTTAATTGAAATCGGATATTTTATTTTTTGTGTATATTATTTCGATGATTATATTATTACAGCAGGTAGTTCGATACTGGTGGGATACTCATTATATTCAATATTTAAGTTTGTCCCGAGAATAAAGGAATTTATTAAAAAACCTTTCAATATATTGATGGAGAAGACAGAATTATATGAAAAATTGATAAATATTGTTATGATTTCACTGGAGATACTATTTTGTATATATATATTATTCAAAATTATTTTTATAAATTTAAAAGGATAAAAAATGAGAAATTTAAAGAATTTGATGTTTTATATTTCTGTTCTTCTTATATTTATCGTACCGGTTTTTACAAGCGCCTGTATTTTTTCCATTTTATCTGATAGTGAAGAAAAGTCAGTCGTTGAGATAGATCAGACAGAAGAGGATACATCTAACAGATTGAGCGGGGAAGAGCTGGAACAGATTCTGGAAAATGATAATTTTCTGGAGACTTTTAATACATTTTATTACCCCGATGCCATCATAAAGGAAGCAAATCTGGTAAGAGATGAACAGGAGATGATATATGTGATCTTAAACACCGATGAAAGCTTTGATGCTGTAGAAGACTATTATAAAAATAAAAAAGTCCAGTCAATATGGAGCAGGGATTTCATATATCAGAAAAACATGGCTGAAATTGAAGAAGATTTTATAGAAGCAGAAGATAAAGATGTAAAAATATCAAAATTTACTTTTTCGAGCAGTAACAGGGATAAGGTTGTAGACGTCCTTGTTAAGAATCTGGCTGCGGACAGGACACAGATAATGATAACATTATGGGACCTTCAATAAATCCGGTCATATATGAATATCATAGCTGATTTAAAGATCTATAGCGTTAGTGAGCTCAATCACCTTATCAGGGAAGACCTTGAGGACAATTTTTACAGCATATGGGTCGAGGGCGAGGTCAGCAATTTTTTCTTCCACAATAAAAGGCATATGTATTTTGATCTTAAAGATGAAAAAAGCAAGATTAAAATAGTAATGTTTTATCAGAACAACTGCAGCCTGCCTTTCAAAATCGAGGAAGGTCTCCATATACAGGTGAAAGGTTATATCTCTGTATATGAAAAGAGGGGAGAATATCAGCTTATAGCAGTTGATGCCCGGCCCGTGGGACGGGGTGCGCTTATACTGGCATTTGAGCAATTAAAAGAAAAATTATCAAAAAAAGGTTTCTTTGACATCTCGGCAAAAAAGAAAATACCTGTTTTGCCGGAAAGAATCGGTATAGCTACATCGATAGGTGGGGCAGTTTTAAAAGACATGGTATCTGTTCTTAACCGCAGGTTCCCGAATTTCCACATAATTGTAAGAGATGTGAACGTGGGAGGGCCAAGTTCAGCTGCAGAGCTATGTTCTGCTATTGACGATCTTTGTGAATTCGGGGTAGATGTTATCATAATTGCGAGAGGCGGAGGTTCGCTTGAAGATATGTGGGGATTCAATAGTGAGGAGCTGGCCTGCAAAATTTATGACTGCGATATTCCCGTTATATCTGCTGTAGGCCATCAGACTGATTTTACAATATCAGATTTTGTTGCCGACCTTAGAGCCGCAACTCCTTCTGTTGCAGCAGAAAAGGTTATACTGGACAGGATGGAAACTGCTAACGATATTAAAAAAATGGCAGGATTTATTGCCGGAAAGCTGTCCTCCCTGGTAAGGTTTTCAAAGAAACAGCTTTTAATGACAATCAACAGAAAATACTTTAAAAGGCCTGAAATATTATTGAACATAAGACAGCAGGATTTCAACGGCGCATATGCCGATCTTATTGAAAAAATATCAGAAATTATTATAAACAAAAAGAACAGACTTATAAAAGATTCATCAAATGTTGATGCAAAAAGCATAATTTCCAGGATTGAATATCACAGGTCCGGTATAAAAAATATATCTCTAAGGTGGAGAAGTATTATTTTAAATCATATTAATGATAGAAACAATTATGTAAAATTTGTTATTAAAAGTTTGGAAAATAATAATCCTTTAAATATAATAAAGAGGGGTTTTGCGATTGTATATGATACTGAAAGCGGTAAAAATATCAATAGCATAAAATCAACTTTTTCAGGAAAGTTGATAGATATTCTTCTAAAAGATGGTACTATAAAAGCCAGGGTTGCAAAAATTATTTTTAATAAAAATAAGGTAGGGTAAAAAATTGAATATTGATAATCTTAGTTTTGAAGAGGCTCTTGCCAGGCTGGAAGAGATGGTCAGGGAACTGGAGAAGGAAGATATTACGCTTGAAGACTCGATGCAAAAATTTGAACTCGGGGTAAAGCTGTCCTCCCACTGCCTTAAGAAACTTAACCAGGCTGAACAAAAAATTGAGGAGCTCACAAGATCTGAAGACGGGAAGCTTGTTGCAAGGGAACTTAAAGTGGATATAGATTCATAAAAATATTACACTATATATTGTGCAGAGTATTTTTATTATCTTATTTTATAACAATATATAGTTGGATATTATTGTTAAATAAATTATCCATTAAATAATAATATTTATTTTTAAATAATTTTTCAAAAAAAGTTTACAAAAGGGTTAAATTATGGTATCTTATTGGTGTGATGTGGGGGAAAGTGGGGAATATTAATATAGTTTTCCCATTATTTATATAAAAAATGGTAAGGGCAGGCTGTGAGATGTTTTTAGGTGAACATCACAGGACAATAGATAGTAAAGGCAGGATATTCATTCCCTCTAAATTCAGGGAAGATTTAATAAAGGGGGTTATAATCACAAAGGGATTTGATGAGAAATGCCTTTTTTTGTTTTCGAGGGAAGGATGGAAAAAGATACAGAGCAGGATAATGGAAAATCCTATGGCTAAAAGGAATATACAGAGATTTTCGAGATGGTTTTTTTCTTCAGCTGCAATGGAAAGCATTGACCAGCAGGGAAGGACCAGAATCCCTCGGAATTTAATAGAACATGCTGATTTGAAAAAAGAAATAGTCCTTGTCGGAGTTTCGGACAGGGCAGAAATATGGTCAGGGGAAAACTGGGGAAAATATTATAAAAAGGCTGATTCGCAGTTCACCGAAGACCAGGATTCATTTGAAGAACTAGGATTCTAATAAGTGTTATATAAATGGAATCAGAAGAATTTCATATACCGGTACTGCTTGATGAGGTATTAAAATATCTGGACCCCGAAAAGGGTGATATAGTTTTTGACGGGACACTTGGCGGTGCGGGTCATACTGTAGCAATAATTAAAGCCATTGCCCCCACAGGCAAAGTCATTGGAGTAGATCTTAATAGTCAGACCATAAGCACCGCCACCAGAAATCTTGGCCATCTGGCCGGCAATATTATTGCTGTAAATGATAACTTTGCAAGTATAAAGAGCATCCTTAAAAGGCTCGGGATTTTAAGTGTAAACGGGATGCTGCTTGATCTGGGACTATCTTCGTTCCTTATAGAAAAATCAGGGAGGGGATTCAGCTACATGAGGGATGAAAAACTTGATATGAGATATTCCGGCAGACAAAAACTGGATGCATTTGAAGTTGTTAACAGCTACCCGGGGGATAGGCTTTCTGAAATTTTTAAGGAATATGGCGAAGAAAGATATTCAAAACTAATTGCAAAAAAGATTGAAAAGAAAAGAAGGGAAAGGCCTATAGGGACTACGGGTGAGCTTGTGGAAATAATAAGGGGTTCAATACCCGGAAAATATGCTATGAAAAGAAAGGGCAACCCTGCAAAAAGAGTGTTCCAGGCTATAAGGATCGAAGTAAACAGAGAACTTTATAACTTAGATACAGCTATAAGAGACGGCTTTGAAGCTCTGGATAATGGTGGGAGGATGGTAATAATCTCATATCATTCCCTGGAAGATAGGCTGGTAAAAAAAAGGTTTAAAGAATATTCAGGGATCTGCACATGCCCTCCCGGATTGCCGGTATGCAGATGTGGAGCAAAAAAAAGGGCAAAGATTCTGACAAAAAAGGCAGTATATCCATCGGGGGATGAAATAGAAAAAAACCCGAGATCCAGGAGTGCAAGACTCAGGGCTTTAGAAAAGGAAAATGAAAATGAGGACTTCTGAAGCAAGAAAACTAAAAAATACTTACAGCCCGGTGCTATATCTTTTAGCCGGGGCCGATGATAAGAAAAATAATGAAAAGGTGCTCTATGATAACGGAGGGCTGTTCTATATAATGATTATCGTGATACTATTTGCCTGTATGGGACTGCTTTTAAATATTGCCCTGAATGTGCAGAATATAAATTATCAGAAAGATATTTTTAGACTTGGGGAGATGATATCAATTGAGGAAGACAGGGCTGATAGATTAAAAATTGAAATATCATCACTCAGGGCACCTTCCAGAATTATGGAAACTGCAGAAAATATGCTGGGGATGCAGGCCAGAAAGGATCTTGAAGTGGTTGATATATCAAAAAATGGCATAGATAACAATGAGATGATATTTAATTATATTTCAAAGGAGGATATGCCATTAATAAAAGGTAACTATGACAATCTTCTTGGGACAATATATTATGTCCATGACTTAGTACTTGTAGTATCAGAAAGCGTGCTGACATTTTTTATACCATAGATAGATTTGTCTTAAAATGACGGGGAAAAAAAACTATTTTAAAGTAAGCAGGAAAAGGATATATTTCCTGTTTATTTTATTTTTAACAGCTTTTTCCCTTATTTCATACAGGCTGGTATCCATTCAGTATCTTGACGCATCAAAATATCAGAAATATGCTGATTTCCAGCATATGGATGAATTTAAACTTGATTCAAAAAGGGGAAAGATACTGGATAGAAACGGAAATGAACTGGCAATAAGCCTGATAGAAAAAACCGTGTATGCAAACCCACAGGAGATAGAAGATCCGGAATATACAGCAGATATAATTGCAGATGCCCTTGATATCAACAGAGCCGAACTTGAAGAAAAAATATCAGATAAGTCCAGGGGATTTGTATATTTAAAAAGAAAAATTGGTTCAGAGGAGGCAAATAAAATTGCTGATCTGGACCTGGAAGGTATTTACATACAGAATGAGTGTAAAAGATATTATCCACAGAAGGAACTTGCAGCGCCTGTTATAGGATTTACCGGCACGGATGGCAACGGACTTTATGGAATAGAGGTCCAATATGAGAATATTCTACGGGGGATAGACGGAAAGACAGAAGCAGGGAAAGACGTATTCGGCAATATTATACCTGAGAATATAATGACATATATTGAACCTATGGACGGGAAAGATGTTATGCTCACAATAGATTCGCAAATACAATTTATAGCCGAAGAAAGCCTGGCTGAGGTGGCAGAAGAATATAATGCACGGTCTGCGATAGCGGTGGTAATGGATCCCATAAACGGTGAAATACTGGCCATGGCATCTTATCCTGGTTTTGATGCCAATAACTATCTGGATTATGACGAGGAACTGTACAGGGTTGCCGGAACATCTTTCACGTATGAACCGGGATCAACTTTTAAAATTGTAAATGTCTCATCAGCTCTCGAAAACGGGACCGTTACGTCCAATCAGGTTTTTGATCTTCCCTCATCGATTCAGGTAAGCGACAGAACAATAAAGGAGATATTTAGAATAGGAAATATACGGTACACTACAAAAGAGATAATACAGCATTCAAGCAATGTCGGCGCCGTAGTTGTAGCTATGAGCATGGGGGATAGGCTTTACTGGGAAGGCATTAAAAAATTCGGTTTTGGCGAGTTAACAGGAGTCGAGCTTCCAGGCGAAGAAAGTGGAATTGTCCATGACTATAAGAGCTGGCCTGCCTCAACGATAGGCGCACTTGCAATAGGTCAGAGCATATCGGTAACCCCCCTGCAGCTTCTCAGAGCTGCATGCGCCATAGCAAATGATGGATATCTTACAAATCCTACTATCATAAAGGAAGTAAATCCTGGAAGGGTAGAGGATCCCGGTTACGATGAAATGGAAGCCGAACGTATCATGAGCACAGAGACAGCAGGCGCAGTAAAAGATATGATGCTGGCTGTTGTAGAAAATGGCACGGGTACAAAAGCACAGATAGAAAATGTAAAAATTTGTGGGAAAACAGGAACTGCGGAAAAGGTTAACAGGAATGGGACAGGCTATAGCGAAGGCAGGAGCATTACCTCTTTTGTGGGTTTTGGCCCCTACGAAGATCCCCGGGTAGCAGTAATAGTTGTAGTTGATGAACCGCAGGGGCCGGATAAAACCGTATGGGGAGGCACCGTGGCTGCACCTGTTTTTAAAGAAATAATGGAATTTTCCCTGGAACGTATTAAAGTATTGAAATGACTTGAAATATATATAATGTATAATTTAATATGTTAATTAATGCAGCGGAAGGCAGTTGATGAGATTAAAGAAAATCCTTGAAGGCATAAATATTAAAAATATTTATGGGTGTGAAGATATAGAAATACTGGATATTTCTATAAATTCAAAAAATATTAAAAAAGGTTCCCTCTTTGCGGCAGTAAAGGGATTCAGACTGGATGGGCATGATTTTGTGAAAGAAGCTGCAGGCAGGGGGGCTGTTGCTTTAATAACAAATAAAAAAATGGATATCAGCCGCACCGTTACCCAGATAATAGTTGATGAAACCAGACCTGTGCTTCCGGTGATCAGTAAGAATTTTTTTGATGATCCATCTAAATCATTAAAAGCCATAGGTATAACCGGTACAAACGGAAAGACTACTACATGTTATATAATTGATTCCATACTAAAGAGTGCCGGGGTAGAGACATCTATTGTAACTACTTACAGGTCATTTATCGGCAGGAGGGAAATTAAATTTAGCAGGACCACGCCGGAGTCACTGGATCTGCAGAGATTCTTTGCAAAAAGCTTAAAAAGCGGTGTAAAGTTTACAAGCATGGAAGTATCTTCACACTCCATAGACCTCCATCGCGTTGACCACATAGATTTTGATTATCTGGTATTTACCAATCTTTCCCAGGATCATCTTGATTATCATAGGACGATTGAAAAATATTTTGAAGCAAAGTCCAGGATTTTTAATATAAAAAACCGGAAGATCTATGGCAGCGGCAGAGCAATAATAAATATTGATGACAATTACGGAAAAAGATTGTTTGGCATGACCGGGTTAGAGAAAACGTCCTTTTCTATAAATAATCCGGGAGCAGATATCAGGGCGTCTGATATATCAAATTCGGTTTCCGGGATAGATATGGTAATAAAAATTAAGGATAAAAAAATCAGGATAAGCACACCGCTCTGCGGAGTATTTAACATATACAACATACTTGCTGCAGCAGGCACCTGCTTTGAAGCCGGGATAAAGACACGTTATATAATTTCAGGTATTGAAAAGATGAAAGGCTTTGGGGGAAGATTTGAGAGGATAGAAAATAGACAGGGGCCAACTGTGATAGTAGATTATGCGCATACTCCGGATGGACTTAAAAATGTTCTCCAAACAGCCAGGAATTTACTTTCGGATTCAGGGAAACTTATATCAGTTTTTGGCTGCGGAGGAGACAGGGATAAAAATAAAAGGAAAAAAATGGGAAGTATATCTGCAAGACTTGCTGATTTTACAATAATAACAACCGATAACCCCCGCTCGGAAGAACCAGATAGTATAATATCTATGATAGAAGAAGGATTTAAAAAAGAGGGAGAATGCAGATATATCAAAATAACGGATAGGGAAGAGGCAATATTCCGGGCAATTGATGAAGCCGGACAGGACGATCTTGTATTGATAGCCGGTAAGGGGCATGAAGATTACCAGGAGTTTGAAAACGGAAGGAGGACCGCCTTTAGCGATTCCGGAACAGTTAGAAAATACTATGAAAATAAAAGATAAAATAATGCTCGGCCTGGCAGCTGAATGGACAGATTCTTCAATAAAGTCTGGAGATCCCCTGTCCTGTATAGAAAGCATATCAACTGATACAAGAAAAATAAAAAGTGGTGATTATTTTATTCCGATCAGGGGCGAAAATTTTGATGGCCATGATTTTATAGGAGATGCCGTAAGAAAAGGTGCAAGTGGTTTTGTTTATGAAAAAAACAAAAGGGCAAAGCTGTCAGAATTTTTGGATGGCATCGGCCCGGACAATAAGGCCGGAAGCCTTATTTTGGAAACTGATAATACTATGGATTTCATGAAGATGCTTGCATCAAATTATTTGATGCAGTTTAATGTAAAAATTATAGGGATAACAGGAAGCGTGGGGAAGACTACTACAAAAAATATGATTGCGGCTGTTTTATCAAAGAAATTTGAAACAGTGTCTACTCCGGGAAATTATAATACTGAAATAGGAATATCGAAAAGCATCTTTAATGTGGGTCCCGATACTGATTATTTTGTAGCCGAACTGGGGATGAGAGGCAGAAATCAGATAGGCCCGCTTGCTGAAATAATAAATGTGGAGATAGCTGCGATTACTGCTGTTGGCGATTCCCATATGGAATTTTTCAAAAGCCAGGAGGAGATAGCTGAGGCCAAGGCAGAAATAGCAGTCCCTTTAGAAAAGAACAGGGGCAGGCTTTTTCTGAATGCTGATGACAGTATGACGCCGTATATCAGGCAAATAACAGGAGTTGAAATAATAGAATTTGGAGAAGATAACTGTATTGATTATAATTTTATAGAAACAGGAGCCGATAGCCGGGGGAGATTCAGCTTTGACCTTTTTAAGAAAGACAAAAAGGTCTGCTCGATAAAATCAAGTATTCCAGGATACCATAATCTTTATAATGAATGCCTTGCTGCTGCAATATGCCATTATACGGGTGCGGATATATCTATGATTAAAGACGGTATAGAGAATATAAAAATTGAAGAACACAGGATGCAGCTAATCGATTGCTGCAATTTTATTATTATTGATGATTGTTATAATGCGAGCCCCATATCTGTCACTGGCGCCATAGATACCCTCTTACAGGTATCAGTAAGGAATAATAGAAGATCTGTGGCAATACTGGGTGATATGCTGGAGCTGGGGAAATCTGCTAAGGAATTACATTATAAGGTGGGGCAATACTGCGCTGAGAGGGGTATTGAAATTTTAATTGCGGTAGGAAAACTGGCAAAAAATTTTATAAGCGGCTTCAGGGATTTTAAAAATAAAAAGACCAGTGAGAAATATTTTTATTTTAATAATAAAAATGGTTTGGTCCGGTCTCTCGATGCTATAGTGGAACCCGGGGACATAATCCTTGTGAAAGGTTCAAGGGCAAATAAAATGGAAGACATAATCTCATTTTTAAATAAGCAGACCGGCGTCAGCCGGATTTCCCGATCCTGGATAGGCTGATCTGGATTTATTAAAGACAAAAAGGAGTATTTTTAATGAACTGGATTTTTTTATCGGTAGTCATCGGAGGGTTTTTATCCCTTGTACTTACTCCTTTATTTATAAGATTTCAGAAAAGGGAAAAAATAGGTGAAAAAATAAGGGTTGACGGACCCAGAAGACATTCTACGAAGGCTGGTACTCCCACAATGGGAGGGATAATATTTGTCTTTTCTGCTGCCGCAGCTTTTATAATAGTCAGCCTTATTAAATACTACCGTTATCAGGATTACAGCATTGAAGGAATATTCATTACTTCCATACTGATACTGTGCAGTTCACTGGGATTTATCGATGATTATATGGCACTTAAGAAACAGCGTTCGCTTGGTCTAAGAGGATGGGTAAAAATATTTTTACTGGCACTTATATGTGTCTATTTTATATTATTTGCCAGGTTTATACTTGATATCGGCACTTATATAAATATTCCCTTTACAGATATAAAAATAGAACTGGGGAACTGGTATTATATAATAGCAGCATTAGTAGTTATATCAACCACCAATGCCGTTAACCTGACCGATGGGCTTGACGGTCTGGCAGCAGGTTCTTCCTCCATAGTCCTTGCAGTTTTCTGTTTTATAGCTTTCCTGGAGTGGACTATAGCTGACCGCTCATATGCGATAGATATTGCGGTAATTGCAGGAAGCACTCTTGCAGCATGTACCGGGTTTTTATGGTGGAATACAGCTCCTGCAGAAATATTTATGGGTGATACAGGTTCGTTCGGCCTGGGCGGGCTAATAGCGGCAATAGCCATAGTCCTGAAACAGGAGATTCTATTGATAGCGATCGGCGGCCTTTTTGTGGTAGAAGCACTTTCTGTAATAATTCAGGTTCTCTGGTTTAAAACATACGGAAAACGGGTTTTTAAAATGGCTCCGATACACCACCATTTCGAGCTTATGGGCTGGCCGGAGATAAAAGTTATTATAAGGTTCTGGCTGGTATGTTCGATATTCGCGGCCACGGGTTTCTTTATATATTATTTAAAATTCATAGATTAATTACTTTTTTAAAGTTAGACATGAGACAAATAGATATTATTTTTAATCACAGAAAGATAATGGTAATCGGCATGGGCATAACTGGGACTGCAGCGGCAAAGAAAATGGCAGAACTGGGGAACCATATAATAGCATTTGATAATAATACAGGTCTTGACAGGGATTCACTGTATTCAGCCCTTGGGAAAAGTGGAGGAACAGATCCTGAAATAATGCTCAGTGGAAGGGATAGCGCAGATATCTCGGTTCTTGAAAACGTGGATCTTGTTATTGCAAGCCCGGGAGTCCCTTCAGAAAACATAATGCTGGCAGCTGCTCTTGAGAGAAAAATACCGGTATGGGATGAGCTTGAATTATCATGGCAACTTATGAGACCGGAGCAGCGGAAGAATACAATTGCGGTCACCGGCACAAATGGTAAAACTACGGTTGTAAACCTGATAGGGACCTTAATGAAAGAATCGGGCATGAAAGTGAGGATATGCGGAAACATCGGTTCGCCTGTGATTGAAACATTTGAGATAGATAAGAATGCGGGGAAGGCACTCGGTGATGATATTATAAGAGTCATAGAGACCAGCAGTTTTCAGCTAGAAAGGACATTTAATTTTAAGCCCGGGATTGGAATACTTCTAAATATCGCCAGCGATCATATAGACAGACATAGATGTATTGAGAAATATGCAGCCATGAAGTTCAGGCTGTTTGCAAACCAGGATTCAAAAAACTTTGCAATTATCAATATGGATGACGGGATGATATCAGAAAAAATAATGGGATCTGTCATTAAGCCGGAAGGCCCCCTGGTAATCAAATATGGTATTAAAAGGAAAAAAGGTAATGATCTGTGGCTTGAAGGCAACCATATATATTATGATTTCCTTTCAAAAAGAGGGAGGATAAATATAAAGGGAGCACTTCTTAAAGGAATGCATAATATATCCAATATGATGGCTTCTTCTGCACCGCTGCTGATACTGGGAGCAGATCCTGAAAATATCGGAGATTCTATAAAAAATTTTAAGCCTCTTGATCATAGGATGGAATACCTTGGAGATATAGCAGGTGTACGCTGTATAAATGATTCGAAATCAACTAATCCTGACTCTACAGCAGCAGCACTTAAAGATTTCACAAAAGAAGTGACGCTGATAATGGGCGGAAAAGATAAAAACATGGAATTCGGTACACTGGCCAGTTTAATGGATTCTGCAGTCAATAACCTTATACTTATAGGACAGTCTGCACACAGAATTGAAAAGACCTTTAAGAGAAGTGATAATACATACAGGATATATATATGCAGGGATCTGGAGGAAGCAGTAAGGCTGGGCTTTAAGATAACCTCGCCGGGAGACGTATTATTGCTGTCGCCCGGCTGTGCAAGTATGGATATGTTCAGGGATTACAGGGACAGAGGCAATAAATTTAAAAAAAATGTAATGTTTTTTATGGAAAAAAGTGGAAAAGCAGATAAAAAGACACAGGATATTTAGCATAGGTGTTGAGTATTATTTTATTTTTATCATTACCCTGATACTCTCAATAATAGGTATAGTAATGATATCAAGTGCTTCTATATCTGTAGGAGAAAGATACTTCAATGATTCTTACTGGTTTATACGCAGACAGGTGATCTGGTGGGTTATATCTTTTCCATGCTTTTTAATAGCTTCCAGGATTGATTATAAAAAAATACGCAGGTTTTCAAATTTTATAATGCTGATAGTAATAGGACTTCTTGCCCTTGTACTGATACCGGGTTTTAGCGTGGAGTCCGGAGGAGCCAGAAGATGGCTGGATCTATGGTTTTTTAGCCCCCAGCCATCAGAATTTGCAAAACTTGGATTGATATTATTCTTTTCTGATTACATAAACAGGGAATATATAAAAGATGGCAGATTAAAAAGAATACTCTGGCCCCCGTTTTTCGTACTATGTCTTTCAACCATACTTATTTTTCTGGAACCCGATCTGAGTACGGGAGTAGTGATATGGATTATTATATTCATAATAATGTTCGCAGGAGGGGTAAAATTAAAACATATTGCAGGAACCGGGATTATGGGGGCTGCTGTCACTGTGGGATATCTTTTTCTTGAGGATTACAGGCGGGAGAGGCTTATGGCATTTTTCAGCGGCGGCTCAGTTGAAAGCGAGGGTATAAATTTCCAGATCAGCCAGTCACTTATAGCTCTTGGCTCGGGGAAAGTACTGGGCATTGGTCTGGGAAACAGCGTTCAGAAATATTCATATCTTCCAGAAGCTCAAACTGATTTTATATTTGCAATAATTGGCGAGGAGCTTGGGCTTATCGGTACAATGCTTGTAGTGATGTTATTTATTTTATTTACCTTCTTCGGTATAAGAGTTTGCCTTAAAACTGAAGATAACTACGGAAGGTCGCTTGCTGCTGGACTTACCGGTATGATAATAGTACCGGCAATAATAAATATTTCTGTAGTCACCGGCTTGATGCCGGTTACTGGACTAACCCTTCCATTTATAAGTTTTGGAGGTTCTTCCCTCCTCCTCAATATGGTAGGGGTGGGAATACTCCTGAATATATCAAGGCAGAACCTCTTGATAAGAAGGATTAAAAAAGATATAAGCAATAAGATAAGGGATGAAAAGAAATATTAAAAACATGCTTATAGCTGCAGGCGGGACAGGAGGCCATCTTTATCCGGCAATAGCTTTGATAGAGCATATAAAAAAAAATTACCCGGAAACAAGCATCGCTTTCATAGGCTCAGAAAAAGGGCCTGGTAAAAGGCTGATACCGGGTATGGGAATTGAATTCTTTACTGTTAGGGCAAGGGGTCTTGCCGGGGAAAGAAGAATTTTAAAAAAGCTAACTGCTTATATATTATTTTTTATAGATCTCATGCCAGGCTTTATTACGTCATTTAGGATACTGAGGAAAAAAAAGATAGAAATTATTCTGGGAATGGGTGGATATATCTGTGCACCCGTGATAATGGCAGCAATATTCAAAAGAATACCTTTTGCACTTCACGAACAAAATTTTATTCCCGGCAGGCTAAACAGGTTATTTTCCGGGCGGGCAAAATATTTTTTTACAAGTTTTAAAGATACAGAGAAATATATAAGCGGTAAAAACAAAAATATAGTATTTTCAGGGAATCCCGTAAGGGAATCTGTAAAAAAATCCAGAAATCTGGCCCCCTGTTATGAAAAATGGGGTCTCTGCAGTGGAAGATTTACTATAACAGTCCTGGGTGGAAGCCAGGGTGCCGAAAAGATAAATAGTGTTATTATAAAGTTATATGATTTTATTAGAAATGATCCCCTCGTCCAGATACTTCTTATAGCAGGTACAAGATTCTATGGTAATATAATAGAAGAGGTAAAAAAGATACAGGAAGATGAGGACAGGGCTATTTTAAAGATTTTTCCATATGTCGATGAAATTGAACAGATATACAGGATAACTGATCTAATAATTGCCAGGGCAGGGGCAAGCACTGTGTCCGAAACTGCAGCTGCAGGCATACCGTCTATCCTTATACCGTATCCGTTTGCAATAGATAATCATCAATTTTATAATGCTCGCTATCTGGAAGAGCGGGGCGAAGCCGTGCTGATAGATGAAAAACAGTTAAGCCCCGGCCTTCTTGCAGAAAAAATAAGAAAGATCAGGGCAGACGACATGAAATTGAATAAGAAGATTAAGAGTAAATTAGGAAAAATAAAGATAAAAGATAGCCAGCAGATAATATCAGCCGGATTGCTGGAGAATGACAATGGATAATAAAAAGGATTTTTCAGAAAATAAAAAATATTTTTTGGTCGGTATAGGAGGCGCAGGGATGAGTGCAATAGCACTGGTCCTTAAAGGTATGGGATACGAT
Source organism: uncultured Actinomycetota bacterium (assembly GCA_964563645.1). GTDB lineage: Bacteria > Actinomycetota > Humimicrobiia > Humimicrobiales > Humimicrobiaceae > M55B120. The sequence continues at coordinate 49,873 of CAZLXJ010000024.1, forward strand.
GTAAGGGGTTCAGACATCAAAAAATCCAGATATACCGGCTCGCTTGAAAAAGAGGGTATAGAAATATTAATTGGCCACAGCAGGAAGAATATCGGAGGATCCGATGCAGTAGTTTATTCTGCCGCAATTCCGGCCAATAATCCGGAGCTGGAAGAAGCCAGATCAAAAGGCATGCCTGTCTATGAAAGGTCTGATATATTGTCATGGCTGCTAAACAGGGGCAAGGGGATTGCGGTTGCCGGTACCCATGGCAAGACAACCACAACTTCCATGGTATCGATGATTTTAAGAGGTCTTGGAACGGACCCTACTATTATAGTAGGGGGTGAGCTTAACGAGCTGGGTTCCAATGCTATAAACGGAAAAGGAGACTACGTTATCGCAGAAGCCTGTGAGAGTGACGGTTCATTTATCAAATACAGGCCTTTTATAAGTGTTGTAACCAATATAGAGAAAGACCACCTCGATTATTACAGGGATATGGATGAATTGAATGACAGTTTTTTTCAATTTATGTCCAATACGAGGAAAGACGGATTTATAATCGTAAATGGCGATGAGGTAGATCTGGCTGGTCTTTTAGGTAAAAAGGATAGAAATATTATAACTTTTGGACTTTCATGCAAAAATGATATATATGCCGATAACATTATTTACAACGATCTTGGGTCGTCCTTTGAACTTAATACAGGGGGTAAAGAAAAATTCAAAGTAAAACTCAGCGTTCCCGGTCTACATAATATTAAAAACAGCCTGGCTGCCTTAAGTGTGTGCTCCGCACTTGATCTGGAGGTCGATAAAGCTAAAGAAGTTTTAAAATATTTTACCGGTGTAAAGAGGAGATTTGAAAAGAGGGGAGAAAAAAACGGAACCTCCATATTTGATGATTATGCGCATCACCCCTCTGAAATAAGGGCAACACTTGAAGCTGCTGCCGTAAGCATGGGCAAAAGAAGAATAGTAACTGTATATCAACCGCACCGGTACTCCAGGCTTGCAAAGCTGAAAGAAGATTTTAGCCGGGCTTTTAACATTAGCGATGTTCTTATCATAACAGATGTATATGGTGCAGGAGAGCAGCCTTTGCCAGGTGTGAACGGCAAGATGCTTATTGATTCTATTTTGGAAAATGGTTATTCAAATAGGGTAATTTATATTCCTAAACTTGTAGATATCCCGGGATATCTTGAACAGGAGTTAAGGCCAGGTGATATACTATTATTATTGGGAGCAGGAGATATAACCAGGGTTACTGATGAGATTCTCAAAAATTAAAAGTGTAACCAGGGAGCTGGGCATCAAAAAAGCCGTTTTTAACTGCGACACCTCAAAGCTGTGCTCAATTGGAACAGGAGGGACGGCAGCAGCTCTTATAACCGTGGATGATGAAGAAATGCTGCTCAGTCTTATTGAAGCTCTTGAATATAACAGGTTGAAATATATTATTCTGGGTGGGGGTACAAACATAGTATTCGGGGATGGTTTTATAGAATGTGCAATCATCAGGCAGGGAAATTCTTTTGAGAATATAAAAATTGGAACAAAAGAAATCGAGGCTGGTGCTGCTGTTAAAACCTCAAGGCTTGTAGCTGAAGCTGCAAGAGGCGGGTTTGACCTTTCTTTTTTAGCAGGCATCCCGGGAACAGCAGGAGGTGCAATCTGCGGAAATAGCGGTACCCGGGGGATGTGGATTTCAGACTTCATAAAAAGTCTGAAATACCTGGCGGGTAATAATAACAGTTTTTACATTGCCCGGTGCAGCAGGGAAGATATCAGTTCGGGTTACAGGTATTTTGATATACCCGGCATGATAGCAATAATTTCTGCTTTTTTTGAGCCCCGTACGGAAGATCCATCACTGCTGGAGGCAAAAATAAGGGAAAATAATAAAATGAGAAGAATGACGCAACCTGTCGGACTGAAAACAAGCGGCTGCTTTTTTAAAAATCCCGAGGGTCACAATAAATCTGCCGGAGCTTTAATAGATGAATGTGGTTTAAAGGGTTTTATGTATGGGGGTGCAAGGGTTTCACCGGTCCATGCTAACTTTATAGAAAATTATAAAAAAGCATCTGCCGGAGATATAATGGTCCTGTCAAGGATAATAAAAAGTATGGTGAAGGAAAAGCATGCCGTAGAACTGGAATATGAAATAAGGTATATAGATTAGAAATATGAATAATACACGTGGAATTTTTAGTGACATTAAAATAAGGATAATGAAAAACGAGGTAAGGGTGGGGGTCATAGCCGGAGGTGTGTCTTCCGAACGGGAAGTTTCTCTAAAAACAGGGAAAAATATACTGGAGTCTCTTAAAAGGTCCGGATATAATGCTGTTTTTATAGATCCAAAGGGGAATGACTTTATAAGCAAGATAAAAAAAATAGATATAGCTTTTATGGCCCTGCATGGAAAATTTGGAGAAGACGGAACAGTGCAGGGTCTGCTTGAGCTGCTGAGGATACCATATACAGGTTCAGGTGTTCTTTCAAGTGCGCTGGTAATGGACAAGATACTTTCCAAGCAGATAATGATATCAAAGAATATACCTACACCGGGGTATATGGAGATCGATATGGAAAATAACGAAAGCAGTGAAGGCCTGGTTGACAGGATCATAAAAGAAAAAATCGGCTATCCTGTAATGATTAAACCCAATGCAGGAGGATCTACGATAGGGATAAACCTGGTAAATAGCGGGGAATTTCTGGAAGATGGCATAAAAGCGGCCTCGCAATATGACAGAAAGCTGCTTGTTGAGAAATATATTGCCGGCCGGGAACTTACTGTAGGAATAATAGGGAAGGATCCAGTTCCACTTCCAATAATAGAAATAAAACCTGTAAGTGGTTTTTTTGACTATAAATCAAAATATACTGAAGATATGACCCGGTATACGGTCCCTGTCCCCCTGGAGAAAGAACTTGCAGAAGAGATATCGAGCATATCTCTAAAATGCCATCAGGTTTTCGGCTGCTGTGGCATATCAAGGGTTGATTTAATACTTGATAATAAGATACCTTATGTTCTGGAGGTCAATACAATGCCGGGAATGACAGCAACGAGCCTGGTTCCAATGGCCGCAGGCGCAGCAGGCATAAAATTTGACCACCTTGTAGAAATAATACTGGATACTGCAGATATTAAAATTAAGTAATGTGACTAAGTCAAAAAAAGCAGACAATATAGTTAAGATAAGGACGAGAAAGGTCATAGCCAGAAGGTCGCTGGCGGCTTTAAGGATATTTCTTATCCTTGCATTTTTTGCAGGAGCCATTTGGGGTTTAGATTATTTCTACAACAGCAATTATTTCAGGGTCAAAGCAATAAATATTGAAGGGAACCATCAATATGAAGATGAAAATATAATTGATTCGCTTGGTAATATTACAGGTATGAACATATTTGAAGTGGATAAGAAATTAATAGAGGATTCACTTACTGAAAATATGGTGTGGATAAAAAGTGCAGAATTGAAAAAAATATTTCCTGACAGGATCAATCTTCTTATAGAAGAACGGAAACCTTATCTTTTACTGGATAACGGAAGAGGTTGTTATCTTCTTGACGATGAAGGTATTGTTCTCGGTAAAATAGATATTAACCTGTCACATGAGTACGGGGACCTGGTTAAAGTTTGCGGGGCAATAGAACATAATCCTGAAGAAGGAGAGGTTATTGCCCAAAAAAACATATTAAGCTGCGCCGGTATTTATAGGGGATTTGATGATGAAATAAAAAAAATTATAAAAGAAGCAGGGATAGAAAATAATATATATGGTGATATTTTTTTTATTACACTTTCAGGGGTAAAAATAATATTTGGTGATAGTGAAGAAATTGTAAAAAAGGTTGAGGTGCTAAAACTATTATTAAAAGAAGATGCAAATTATATTATAATTGACCTGAGAAGTCCCGATAATCCAGTGTTGAAATATTGAGCGGAGGTTTTTTTGTCAGCTAAGGATGATTATATTGTGGGTATTGATATTGGTACCACTAAAGTAGTTACACTTATAGGAGATGTTAGCAAAAATAATATTCTCAGTGTGAAAGGCTATGGCGTCTCGGATTGCAGGGGGATGAAAAAGGGTCTGGTAGTAGATATAAATGAAGCTACAAGGTCAGTTTTAAAATCTGTGGAAGAAGCAGAGAAGTCTACTAAATATTTTATTGACAGTGCATTTGTAGGAGTCACGGGCAAGCATGTATCCTTTTTAACGAACAGGAGTGAATTAAGTATTAATTCCCCCAATCATCTGATAAGGAAAAATGATGTCGACAGGTTAATTGCCCTTGCAAACAGGGTTAATATATCATCATCAAACGAGATAATTCATACATTAATAAAGCAATTTGTAATAGATGATGAAAAAGGTATTGTAGATCCCGTAGGTCTTTCTGGAAACACGCTGGCTGTGGAACTTCTTGCCGTATATGGTTCATCCCTTCAGATTAACAATGTAGTTAACACACTGAAGGCTTCAAAGATAGCAATTGAAGACATAATACTGGAAGCGCTGGCTTCCAGTGAGGCGGTATTGACACCGGAAGAAAAAGAAAGCGGCGTAATCGTACTTGACATAGGGGGAGGCACAACAGATATTGCCATATACAGGAACAGAAAAATGATATTTACATATTGTCTGCCCGTAGGAGGTAATCTAATAACAAATGATATATCTGTGGGTCTCAATACAACATTCTCAAAAGCAGAAGAAATAAAGAAAAAATATGCCAACGTAGATTATGATTTCTATGATAATCTCAGCAAGATAAATATGGGGGAAATAAAAATAAATAGAAATAAGACAGCATTAAATATTAGATTGTACAATATCGTGAATTCAAGGGTAAAAGAATTGCTGGAGCTGGTAAAAGAAAAAGTTGAAGGCCATAGTCTTACCGGCGCTCTTCCCTGCGGCCTGGTAATAACCGGGGGGACATCATGCTTAAAAGGCATAAAGACACTTGCATCTTCAGTATTCGACATGCCTGCAAGACTCGGCGTTCCATATGAGGTCGAAGGTCCGCCTGAAGTGGTAGGCGAGCCTGCATATTCAACCAGCATAGGAATCCTTAAATATGCACATCAACTGGAAAATCTTGCTGATCCGGATATGATAGAAGGCAGTTCCGGCAACGGCAGTTTTATAGAAAGGTTCAGAAAATTTATTTCTAAGATATTAAAGAATTAAGGGGAGGTAGGAAGGTGACACTGGATTTTGATAAAAGTTATTATGCTGTTATACGTGTTATAGGTGTCGGCGGAGGAGGAAGCAATGCCATAAACAGGATGATGGAAGACAATCTCAGCGGGTGCGAGTTTGTTGCGGTTAATACAGATGCGCAGGCCCTGATGATGTCCAACGCGGATAGAAAGGTTATTATAGGCGATAAGGGGCTGGGTGCAGGATCGAATCCAGAAATAGGGAAGATGGCTGCTGAGAAATCTGTGGAAGCAATAAAGGAAACTGTAAAAGACGCGGATATGATTTTCCTTACACTTGGTGAAGGAGGAGGAACTGGAACCGGCGCCACTCCTGTAATTGCCAAGATAGCCAGGGAAGCAGGATGTCTTACCGTAGCAGTTGTAACAAAGCCTTTTTCTTTTGAAGGCTATAAGCGCATGGCACAGGCAGAAGAAGGAATAAGGTCTCTCAGATCCATAGTAGATACGCTGATAGTTATTCCGAATGATAAACTCCTTGAGATCGCTGATGATAATACAACCCTGCTAAATGCTTTTAAGCTTGCAGACAACGTACTAAAAGCCGGGGTAAGGGGTGTTACGGACCTTATAACCCTGCCCGGTCTTATCAACCTTGATTTTGCAGATGTTAAATCAATAATCAAGGATGCCGGCAATGCAATACTTGGTGAAGGAGTAGCTTCAGGCGACAACAGGGCAATAAAAGCTGCCCAGAATGCTATCAGCAGCCCCCTTATAGAGGATTCCATAGACGGTGCAACGGGAATACTCTTAAATATTTCAGGTGGTCCCGATCTAAAACTTTTTGAAATTAACGAAGCAGCTGAAATAGTAAGAAATGCTTCAAGCCAGGATGCAAATATAATTTTTGGTTCGGTAATAGACGAAACCATGAATGACAGGATAAAAGTTACAATAATTGCTACCGGTTTTGCCTCTAAGGGAGGAAAAACTGTTATGGATGGGGAAGAAGGTAAAAAGCAGAGAGAAGCAAAAAGTGAAGAAAAAAAAGATTTAAATAAAAAATTGGACATATTTGAAGAAGAGATAACAGAAGAAGAAAAAGAGCCTGCCATTGATAAGTTTTCCGATAATGACTTTTCATCCATAGATGATGATTATCTGGATATACCCACATTCTTAAGGAAAGATAAGAAATAATTAGGTCCAGTTGATTTTTATGATAGCTGTATGTTTAAGAGGGTCTCAGAGAGTACGATCAATGACCTGGCTGTTATTGAAAAAGGTATGCTAAAATGATAGGAATTGGTATAAATATTTTTAAATAGGAATAACTATCCGGGAGGAAAGATGGGTGGATTTTTCAGGAAGACTCTATCTTTTTTTGGACTGGCTGAAGAGGAAGAACTTGAAGTTGGGGAAAATGAAAAAATGGATATCCGGAACAGGAATAATCTATCCATGCGGAGATCCGGGAATTTTGAAGAGCCGGCGCATAAAAAGGCCAATCCCAGAAAGAAGGTTTCGCTTATAAGTTCCAGAGATGTCAAAAAGTCAAAGGTTTTTGTTTCCGAGCCAGGAGAATATGAGGAAATAAAAGTAATTGCAGACAGTTTTAAAAATGAAATACCGGTAATAATCAACCTCCAGAAAGTGGATCAGGAACTTTCTAAAAGAATAATTGATTTTTGCAGTGGTCTCACATATGCATTGGAGGGAGATATAAAAAAGGTAGCCGACAGGGTCTTTTTGATAACCCCTTCAAGCATAGAAGTCAGCTCAAAAGAAAGTGATTTCCTTAAAGAAGATGGTTTTTTGAATACATTTTAATTAAATTTTCGGGAAAGGGAGCAGCTTGAATAAATTCAGGTTATCATTTATCGGATGTGGAAATATGGGGGAAGCAATATTAAAAGGTGCCCTCGACTCTTCTTTTCTTAATTCCAGCGGAATGACATTTTATGAAAAGAGCAATAACAGAAGAGATTATATAAAAAATAATTATGGTATATTGCCATCTGGAAACATATGTTCTGCTGTCAGGAGTTCAAAATATATTTTATTTGCTGTAAAGCCGCAGGATATAAAAAATATTATAAAAGATATTGCCAGATGCTTTTCAAAGGATCTTAACGTCATTATAAGCATAGCTGCAGGGATAAGCACAGGATTATATGAGAAAGAACTTGGCGAAGGCACTTCCGTTATCAGAATCATGCCAAATGCTCCGGCAATGTATAAAAGGGGTATGAGCACTTTAAGCAGGGGAAAATTTTCCTCCGACGGGGATGAGGAGTTTGCTTTAAACCTTATGAAAAGATTAGGGGAATGTATCGTGATAGAAGAAGAGCTTCAGGATATATCAACTGCAATAAACGGAAGCGGACCAGCCTATTTTTTCGTTTTCTGCAAATCTCTTATAGAAGCTGCAATGAAGAATGGGCTAAGCGGGCAGTCAGCCGGGAAGCTTGTCACGGAAACAATGATCGGTTCGGGATTTATGATGAAAGAAGAAGGATTTGAAATAGACAGATTAATAAAGAAGGTAGCTTCGCCGGGCGGAACAACGGAGAGTGCCCTGAAAACATTTATGAATGAAGGAATGGGGGATATTATAAAGAAAGCCGTAGAGAATGCTTTAAGGCGCTCAAAAGAACTTGAAAAAGAGGTATAATAGGAAGCAGGTCAGATAAAAAATGGTTATATTTTTTGAAATATTGATTTTTGTTTTGAGGATATATTCATATATTTTATTTTTAAGGGTTATATTATCATGGTTCAGGATATCAAGCGGGTATGGATTGTGGGGAAGAATATATAAATTCCTTATTGATATAACAGATCCGGTCCTTATTCCATTCAGAAAAATAATACCTGAGGTGAGGGTGGGCAGATCATATTTAGATCTTTCTTATATTGCTGCTTTTTTAGTGGTACAATTAATAGTAGTTCTATTAAGATTTGTAGTCATTAGGTATTATATATATTAATAATATATATACCTAAAAAAATAATATATGGAGGTGGATATGAACCTGAGTTCAGAAAACATACAAAAAAAGGAATTTCACATAGTGTTCAAGGGATATAAACCCGAGGAAGTGGATAAATTTCTGGATGTACTTTCAGTAGAATTTGGTGAAATGAAAAAGCGGATAAGAGACCTGGAAGAAAAAATAGAAAGCCTTAAATATGAAGGCGATAGCGAATCTTTACAGATGAAGAAAGTTATACAGGAGGCACTTGTATCCGCTCATCGTGTAGCCCAGGAAATAAAGCAGAAAGCCAGGATAGAAGCAGAAGAATTTACCAGTAAAATGAAGATTAAGGAAGAGCAGGAACTTAAAAATATGAAAGATGAGAAAGTACTTATTGAAGCAGATATTTCAAAGTTAAAGATGGAGTACAATGATTTTAAGGAAAGGATAACGAAATTTGCTGATGATTTTAAGCAGAAGACCCTGAACATGAAAAGCAGTATAATGCTTGATGAATTAGGGGAGATTGATCAGAAATATGACGAAGAAGAGAGCAGCGGACCCGAAAAAAGCAGGACAGGAACAGACTTAAAGAATCAAAGGGAGATCGAGACAGCCGGAGCGCCCGGAGAAGGTGAAAAGGAAGAACAAAAAAATGAGAAAGAAGAAATAGAAGACTCCAGTAATTCCCCGGACAGTGAAAATTTATATATGGATGCAGAAAGAGGACCCGGAGAAAAAAGTGAGGAGCTGGGTGATAACGAATTGAAGGAGCTTGCTTCCCTTACAGATGACATGCTTGAAAGATTAAATAAGAAAGATAATAAAAATATTGATTATGAAAATACAGATCAGGATGAAAAGGAAAAAAATAAAGAAGAAGATAAAGGGAAAATAAACAGGAAGAAGATAGACATTGCAAATCCTGATGTAATTAATAATTTTTTTAAAACTGATGAAGAATAATATACTGGATATTTACGTAAGGCCCGGTTCTTCCGTGGCCGGAATAGAAGGTATGTATGGCAGGTGGATAAAAATAAAATTATCAGCTCCCCCGGAAAGGGGTAAAGCCAATAAAGAACTTATAAATTTACTTTCTAAAATAATCGGTATAAGAAAAAATGAAATAGAGATAATCTCAGGTGTTTCTTCAAATTATAAGAAGATACGTATAAACACTGATTCAAATAAGGATTATTTAAATATAATACTACAAAATATTTAACCTCCTTTTATAATTTACAGGCAGAAATAAACCAATTATTGATATTACCTGTTAATTTACAGTAATTTCACTGATATTACCCCTGATAATTAATTTTATAGCTGTTAATAACCAAAAAACATTTGACATTGCAGTATAACAGTTATATTATAAATATTTAATATATTGCTAAAAAATGTTTAATATTATTGCAATATTAATTAACAGTATAGCAATGTTTATAATGTACGTTATATTTTTAAAAAAAACTGTAAAAATCATTTGAAAGACACTGCAATGGGGATAATCCTTTACATAGGAAACGATAAGAACATTACCCGGAATATACAAAAGGCCGCATCAGGAAGAAATAGAATAGCCGTACTTGATGCTAAATGCAATTATAAGCACTATATAGAAGAATATATGCCGGATTATATTTTATTATCTGAATCTATGGATGGATTCAGGGAAATATCACAATATATAACAGATGAAACATCTGCAAACCTTATAATAACGGCAAATAAAAAGAGCAGGCAGATATTATCAGGAATTCCGGCTGTAAGCTGTCCTGATACAGTAGAGCAGTTTAAAAGGATTGTTGGTGCAATAAATAATATTGATCCAGAAACTGAGGCTGAAAGTAGTAATTATAGATTTTTAAGGCAGGAAGTTATTTCTTTTTATTCCATACAGGGAGGAGTAGGCAGGACAACCCTGGCTGTAAATACTGCATGGCAGCTGCGGAAGAAAAAAATCGGTAAAATACTGATACTTGACCTAAACTTTTGCGAAGGAACATCGGATATACCTGTCTGGCTGGATATTAACGGCCATAAGACTTTAGGGGATTATATTAATGATGTTATCGGCGGAGATGGGGATATAGGGAAAAGTATAGTTGAGTTAAATGGAATTGATATAATGTGCGCGCCCCATTCATTATACCAGAGCGACAGGTTCAATATAGATATGCTGGACGGATTGATATATTCTGCCAGAAATGAATATGATGTGATTATCGCAGACATACCATTCAGGTATGACAATATTTCGCTGGAAATGATAAACCTTTCCACTACTTCCGTACTCGTACTGTCACCGGAAATAAAACTTTTACCAAGGATTTTAGAATTTAAGAAATTTCTTCCTGAAAATCAAAAAAAAATAGCGGTTTTAAATAAATCTGATAATGATGGAAAAGAAGCAATTAGCGATTTTGAAAAGATAACAGGTATACCGGTCTGCATAAGCCTGCCATATATTCCATCCGGGAGGAAAAGCCTTATAAAGAATAACAATAAAATCACAGGAATTATAGATCTGGGGGCAGGCGTAAATAATCTTTTAGGCAATATATTTTAACATGGGAGAAAAAAAAGAATTATATACCATAAGGGAAGTATCTGAAATGGCAGGCATAAGTGAATCAGAGATTATAAGATTTGTAATGTTGAAGAAGCTTAAAGCCACCAGGGTAGGGAAAGCAATAAGAATAAGGGAGGCAGACCTGGAGGATTTTTTGGATAACTTTGTAGGAGATGAGGAAAACTCCATTAAAACTGTAACCCGCGGGCCAGTTTTATATACGGCAGAACAGGTATCAAAAATATTAAAGCTTTCAATTGATAATATATGGAATCTACTAAAAACCGGAAAACTTAAAGGGTTTAAGATAAGAGAAGGAAGGAGCTCATGGAGAATACCTTCCGACAGCCTTGATGAGTTTATTGAGAGCAGGACCAGGAAAACTATTTAATATGATGGAGAGAAAGAGAATCCTTACCCGTCTGGAAAAGGCGGCTCTTATAATTATTGTAATACTGGCAATTGTTATTGTGGGACTTATTTTAAGGGACCAGATTGAAGAATATTTAAAAATATTTATGGAATGGTACACGGGTGAAAATAAAGGTATTTAGGATAAGGGGGTGGAAAAGATGAAGAAGTTATACAGGATACTTATGATACTGGGATCACTGGTAGGGATATGCGCTACAGTGAGGTGGTAGAGAATATAACAAATTATACTTTTTTGGTATAATACATAATATTTATTAACTTTAAATACTATAATTTTGGTTAAAGAGAAAGCTCTAATTTTAAAGGCATATGTTTATGTTGTTTTTCTGACAGGGTTATCTATTTTTCTCTACATACTTATAAGCTACAGGAATATATCTTTATTGGGAGTGGTGTTGTTTGGTATATTGATATTTGTTGCTGATAACCTCTCAGCACCTCTTCCAAAGACAGGGAGTGTATCGGTTAATTTTGGAATATCTCTGGCAAGTCTTATAATATTCGGTCCGTCAACTGCAATCATTGTTACCTTCATCTCTATTTTCAATATAAGAGAAATCATTAAAAGAGTTCCATACTACAGGCATATATTTAATGCCGGCCAGTATCTTATTTCAATGGGAATAGCAAGTCTGGTTTTTGAGCTAATATACAACAGGGATGTTTCAAACTTTTTTAACGCAGTTAATTTAAGTTATATACTAGCCGCGGCATATATATTCTTCTTTCTTAATACAATTCTTACAGCTGGAGCTATATCAATAAGCGAGGGAATAAAACTCACTAATGTATGGGTATTCAATTTTGCATGGCTTATACCTTTTCAGTTGTTTCTGGCAGCGATGGCAATAGCAATATCCTTCCTTTACAGGCTGTACGGACCTTTTACGCTCCTATTTACTTCGCTGCCTCTTATAATCGCCCAGTACACATATCTTTTAAGGGTAAAGGAGAGAAGGGCTCTCTTAAACAGTATCTTACAGATTGTAAGGATAGTGGAAGCAAAGGATCCATATACTGCAGGGCATTCGGTAAGAGTTGCCGAATACAGTGAGAAAATTGCCAGGGAGTTAAAACTGAATGAATATGATATCGAACTTCTCATAAATCTTGCCAATTTGCATGATCTGGGGAAGGTTCAGATTGATCTGTCGATACTTAATAAACCAGGAAAATTTAATCAGAAAGACTGGGAAGAAGTAAAAAAGCACCCTATTGTGGGATATAATATAGTGAAAGAGATAACATTTCTTAAAAGTGAAGCGAAATCGATACTGTACCATCATGAAAGGATAGATGGCAACGGTTATCCATACGGAGTAAAAGGTGAAAAAATTCCGCTTTTTGCAAAGATACTTACTGTTGCTGATTCATATGATGCTATGACCACCAACAGGCCTTACCGGAGAGCCCTCTCAGATAGGGAAGCCATAACGGAACTCAAAAAAAATTCCGGGACGCAGTTTGATATAAATGTTGCTGCAGCGATGATAGAAATATTAAAGAAAAAACTTGCTGTATCATGATTAAAAAATACCTGGTTATATTTTTAAAATGTCTGGGGATTTTTGCTGCGGGAGCGGTACTGGGCTATTTATTTTATTATTTTTTTAGTATCCAGAGCGCCTTTATTATTGAAAAGTTTAAGTTATTGCAGAGTTTTTTTGGTATAGAAAATTTCCATGAAGGAATGCTCCTCAGAACCGCAATTTTGACCATACTTCTGGGAAACCTTGTCTCTACAATATTTTATACTGCCCTTGGGTATGCCAGATTGAGCCTTCCTGTAAGTTTTATATCCGGCTTCTTCATAACTGTTTTTTTGTTTTCAGGTATCATGATACATGGTACAGCCATACCTTTTGAGGTAATAATACTTTCATCGGCAGAGATGTTCTACCGCCTGATAGCTATCAGTACCGGAGAATATTTGAATAGGCAGAGGTTTAAAGATAAGACAGTACCCTTAACAGCTTTTAGTATTGTATTCATATTATATCTTTCTGCTGCTTTTTATGAGATATGGCAGTTATATTAACAGGGTATTTGACTAACAGGCATTTTTAAAATTCTTTTTCCACCTGATACCATAAATAATAAGCTTAAAGAATTTAAGGGTATCTTTTATTGGATTTACATGACTTATAAAATCTTTATGATAGATAGTCTTTATGGGGATATTTAATATTTTCATATTGTACCATCCTGCTCTCATTACTATTTCCGGTTCAGTATCAAAATTGCCTGTAATTAGCTTTATTTTCTTAATGGCCGATGTCTTAAGATAGCGGTAGCCGGACTGTACATCACTTATTTTTTTACCAGCTATCTTTGATATAATCCAGGAAGTAAAGATGTTGGTTGCAAGTCTTAAAAAAGGCATTCCCGCTGTATTTCCAAGGCGGCTTCCTATTACCAGATCGGGGTCCTCATTTTTAATAATTTCTATAAATTTCTTTATTTCACGGGTATCATGCTGCCCGTCAGCATCAATTGTAACTACACCCATGTAATCTTTTTCCATTATATGTGAGAAACCTGTTATCAGTGCCTGCCCCTTACCCCTGTTGGAAGGATGGATTATGAGCTTAAGCCTATTACCAATGGCAGGCATAAGTGAGCGGACTATCGCTGCCGTAGAATCAGTAGAGCCGTCATCGACTATTATTATATCCATTCCATAAACTGAACATTTTTCAATAACCTGTTTTATATAGTTCCCTTCGTTGTAGGCAGGAATCAGTATTGCTATATTTTTAGTTTCTTTCATTTATCCTTTTATATCTTTTATATTATAAATACAGGACTCAGTTATTATTATATCAACTTTCATATCGTGTTCTGAAACAGGTATATGTTCCATAACTTGAATATCAAATGCCAGGGAAATTTTCGATGCCTGGCCAGGGAGCTCCTTTAAAAATCTATCATAAAATCCGCCGCCGTAGCCCAGTCTGTTCATACCGCTGTCAAAACCGACACCGGGAACAATAACTATGTCTATATCTTCCGGAAATGCTCTTTCGCAAATTGAGGGAATCGGTTCCATGATACCATAGCTGCCAGTTTCGAGGTCTTCTGAAAGGTTTTTTATATAAAAAAATTCCATTTTTTTTGTATTCACTCTGGGAAGTGCAATTTTTTTTCCATGGACAAGCGATTTTTTTATGATTATCCTGGTATCCAATTCGCTCCTAAAGGGATAGTATGCAAGTATTGTATCGGATATTCTATACTGATGGAGGCAAAAAAACTTTTCAGCTATTGCCGTGCTTTTAACCTTTATCAGACCTGCAGACATGCAGTCCCTACGCTCCTGGATCAATCTCCTGATAGACTTTTTAGATTTATTTATATTTTTACTGCAGTCCTCTCGCTTCATAGAATATTATTCAATTATGCGGTTAGAAAATTTTTATATAATTTTTGATTAAAATCATTTATTTTTCTCCGGATACAAACTATGGCGGTAAACTGAATTATAAAAGTTTAATTAAAGATAAAATCATCTAATTTTAGCATACTTTTATATCAAAAATAATTATTTAATATCTTTTTTTTTGATATAATCTTTTGTGTTTTTAATATTTGAAGTTATGTATCGGAGTAAATAGATGAGAGACAAATCTTTTAGAACGAAAAGATTCTTAAAAATAATTATAGCTGTGGTAATCATAACAACAATCTCTGGGGGCCTAAACCTGTCTTCGTGTGATACAAAGGAAAGGATAATAAGGATAGGAAACCAGTCAGTTCTTTCGGGGGAATACAGTATATTCGGGGAAGACCAGCTGGTTAGCCTGGAACTGGCGATCTCGGATATCTCTCCTGTTAGGATTGGCGGTTTTGATTATGATATTGAGCTTATAACAAGAGACGACGAAGGAAACCCGGAAAAAGCATTTCTTGTAGCACAGGAAATTGTTGAACAGGGGGCAGTTACCGTAATAGGCTCTACCTTCGATGGAACGACCAGTGTTTCTATTCCCGTTTATGAAGAATATAATATTCCCATCATCTCCCCATTTGCCCAGAAGACTGATACTGCAGAAGCGGGTGATAACTTCTTCAGGGTTATAATAAACAACAGCCAAAAAATTGAAAACACCGCAGATTTTATAATAGAAAAAGCAAAACCGGCAAGGCTTATCCTTATTGATAACAGGAGTGAATACTCTAATAATACCGTAGATTATCTTCAGGAGATACTTCTTGGAGCCGGACAGGATATACTGCACAGGTATTCATTGGATTTTGATGGAGATGACCTGACTGTGTTTTCAGAAAACCTTCTCATAGATGAACCTGATTATATTTTTTGTATAGCAGACTACAATGAACTGGCTTTTCTAATGAAAAAATCAGGGGAAGCCGGAGTAAGCTCCAGATTTATTACCGATGAAACTGCTATGGATGAAAATATTTTTTCTGCGGCTGATAGTTCCTATCTTGAAGGTCTTATAGCAATAGTTCATGAGCCCCCTTCAATTGCGATGTATTCATCTGACCAGAAAGCAGTAGATTTCTGGCATTCTTATAATGATATGCTTGAAGAAAAGCGTAAAGATATGAACCTTTCAGTTAACGGACCCGGTAAGTACAGCCCTTATGTCTTTGATGCCTTACTTGTTGCTGTTGAATCTATGAAAAGATCTAATTCGACAATTCCAAAAGATTTTATGGGGGAACTGAGGTCAACTTCGTTTGATGGAATAACAGGCCATATAGAATTTGATGCCAGGGGAAACAGGGTCGAACCTGAATCAACCGTATTTATGATTAAAGACGGGGCATGGGTAAGATATAATTAATCAGGGTACAATAAAATTAAGTTTACCGGGTGCTATTTTAAAGGTTGCCGGAAGTTTACATATAAATTCCCCATCAGCAAATACGCTGAATTTATAATTGCTCTCGATTGTTATTTCACCGGTCCTGAATATTTCTACGTGAGGATCATCTATATGCTTCCCCTGGAATACTTTTGGAAATACACTGATGAAATGAAATTTACTCATCTTCTTTATTACACATATGTCAAGAAGGCCGTCAACAGGGCTGGCGTCGGGGGTTATTTTCATTCCACCTCCATAGCTCGGCATATTAGAGGCTGCTATCATCATACCGTTAAATTTTTTTATCTGTCCATTGTATGAAAAAGTAAATTCCCTTGACCTGAATGTAAGAAGAGTTTTGTATACTGCATAGGTATATTTTGAGGAGCCCTTTATGGGAAATCTGGTACTGTTTGCCAGGTCATTAACCTCCGAATCAAACCCTGTCCCCGCAATACATATATAATAATATTTATCATTTATGACTCCAAGGTCCAGATTTTTTATATTTCCGTTTTTAATGATTCTGCAGCAATCTTCAATTCCGGAAGGTATGCCCAGGTTTGAAGAAATATCATTTCCCGACCCCAGGGGTATTATACCGACCCTTTTATTGCTTCCTGCGAGCATATTAGCCATATAATGAAGAGTACCGTCTCCGCCGACACCTATGAAATTATCAAAACCGGATGCAAGATTATTCTTTATGGTTTCCAGCATATGATTAAGACTTTTGGTTATATTGATGCTGTAGTCAATTCCCAGTTCCGCAAGGCAGGATTCTATATTTCCTCTCGATTCCATTGCCCTGCCTCCGGCAGAAGAAGGATTTATAAATACTGATGTTTTCAATATATTATCTCCTTATTTTGTTTTTAAAAAACGGAATTATTTCAAAGTTTTTCAGTATTATAAGACTTAAAAAAAGCCAAACAGTTTTACGCTTTAAAAATAGAGTTGTCGATAAGTCTATTGATTGATATTTTTAATACTGGTATCATACTGCTTAAATAATTTTAAGTATCTTTGCCTTGACTTATTTAATAAAAAATATAAATTATTTTCAGATTAAAATAAAAAGGCGGGCTTAGTATAGGGGTAGTACATGAGCTTCCCAAGCTCAAGAGACGGGTTCAATTCCCGTAGCCCGCTCCATTTTTGAGTTAACAGAGCATGGGTTTAGTTGCAGATTATATTCAAGATTAACCTGAAGGATTTATTAAAAAATCATTTTGGGAAATAAAATAAAAATAAGGGATAATTGCAGTAGATAGAGAATATTATCTTTAATAATAATCCGTTTTTTGGAAAAGAAAGGATGAACATAAATGACGGATATAATGTCAGAGCTCGATAAATATATTCCCGAAGATAACCCGAGAAAGTGGGCAAAACTATCAAGTGACATTGATTTCAGAAGACTTGAACTCTCACTGCTTAAAGAAATATTGATAGAATTAAGACAGCTAAACGCCAAATAATATGTTATGCTTACTAAAAAAGATCTGGAATATCTGACTTCCGGTGATGGGAATCATCTTATAACAGGTCCTCCCGGCTCTGGTAAGACCCGCACTTTACTGGAAATAATAAAATATCTGACAGGTGCAAGAGGAATAGAGCCCGGGAGTATATTGATACTTACTTTCAACCGCAAATGGTCAAAAATTATCCGTGAACAATCGGCTATAAGATTTGATGGCAGCCTGTGGGAAATACCTATTGAAACTTTTTATTCCTTCTGCATAGATTTTTTAGAATTGACAGACCTTCATAAGTTCAGTGAGAGATCCTTCAAAGATACGCATAAAGAAATAGCAGGTGATACAGACGGTATTAATGCAGCCGGAGGGCTGAGAATCCTGAATTCTGTTGAGCAGTGGAACCTGTTGAAAAGTATAATCAAAAAGCTTGATAAAAAGGATTACCCCGGCTCTTATAGATATTATAATTCGACAGAACATGTTGCCTGTAATTTTTTGCAGGAAGTGTTTGATTTCATACTACGGGCGCAGGAAAATCTGCTGGAGCCCGATATTCTTCTAAGGAGGTTCCCGCCGGAATCATTTCCAATGCTTTCCGAACTATCAGGGATATATGCCAGATATACAAAAAAACTTATAGAGGATAGAAGCTATAATTACGGAATGCTGCTTCTAAAAACTGCAAATATTCTTGATAAAGAACTGTCAATAAGAAAAATTTTCCAAAATAGATATAAATATATAATTGTTGATGAGCTGCAGGAGACGAATAAAGCACAGTTTAGGATAGTTGAATTGATTATTAAGAATAATTGTATTTTTTTCGGGAATGACGACCAGGCTATTTATGGTTTCAGGGGTTCAGTGACAAATAATTTTAGAGAACTGTATAAAAAGCTAAAAACCTGTAACAGGGTATTTTTTCTGGAAGTCAACCATAGGAACAGCCCTGGAATAATCAAGCTTTCCGACAAATTTATAAATATTATTGGAGGAAGAATCCCCAAAGCAAATATTCCTCTGAATAAATACAAACACAGCGGACATGCAGCACTTAAAAGCTTTTCCTCGCTGCTTGAAGAAGTAAACTATATCTGCGGGAAGATCCTTGAACTTAACAGAAGATGTGGTATCAGGCCCGAGGATATTGCTGTTCTTATAAAAGGGTCAGGCTACGAAACACACCTGATAGAAGAAGCATTAAGGCTGAGAAAGATCCCCTTTATAAGAAGAAGCTCCAGGAGCCTTATGGAGAACAGCTATGTATCTTATATTATTAATTTCCTGAAGCTGGCAGCCATATTAAACAGAAGGATATCAGATGAAAAGTTGAGCCGGGAAGGAAAGATCAATTCTGGGAAAAATAAAAACCGCCAAAAAGAAGGCGGCATAAAAAGTTTAGCAGACAGCCAGGAGAATACAAGAATAGACGGTCTTATTGAAAGTATACTAAATTCAAATATCGTAAATATAGATCCGCTGTTTTACAGTAAATTAAAATCTTCCTATTTGTTAAGGAACGAAAAGCAGATAAACTTCCTTGATTATATATTAAAGTGCCCGGGTATTTCAGACAATGGAAGCAAAAACCGGCGGCAGAAAAAATTAGGAAGGGTAATAAACCGCATAGAATATTTCTCCGGTAAAATAGACTGCGATATATTTTCATATATCATGGATTTTTTAAACGATCCGGAGTTAGGTCTTTTCAGGTTCTTTAAAGATAAAAGCGAAACCGGTCCCGGTGAACAATCATGGGTATGCATAGGTGACTTTTTGAAAAGCGTGCAAGAATATACAGTAAAATCAGCTGAAAAGAGTGTAAAGGCCTATCTGTCTTATATAGAAAACCTTGAGATCAATCGATTTCTTGAGGAGACAGAAGAAAGTACGGAAGAACAATTTATGCCGGGTGCGATAAATATTATGAGTTTTCACCAGTGCAAGGGCATGGAGTATGATGCAGTATTTATTCCCTTCATTAATGATAATTATCTTCCTTCTGAATTCAAGCCTCCCCAGATATTTGATATCAGTCTTTTTGGAAATGCTGCCCCCGGCAGCAACATCTCATATAAAGATATTGAGAGGGAGCATTTTTCAGGGGAAGTCAGATTGTTCTATAATGGTATGACCCGGGCTAAAAAATATCTTTACATTACATCCTGCAGATCCAGGGGTACTTCTATATTTTTTGAAAAATTAAAGGATGTAATGGAAGGCATAAATAAAAATGAATGTTTTCCTCCAGAAGGTAATGTTGATAAAAAACACGCTGATGGGAAAAAATTAGATAGAAGTACAGATATGGACCGGGACTGGAGGATAAAAAAAAGATTAATTACAGCAATGACAAGGCTGGAACAGGGTTTAAAAATAGATTACGGCATATTTTTAAAGGACATTGTCAGGCTGAATCAACTTTATGATTCAAAGAAATGGTGGAACCTTAATAAGAATACAGCTAATCCCAGCATGCCTTTTAAAATATTCAGGAAGCCTTTTTCTTACAGCGGCCTTGAAGCGTACAGGAACTGTCCTTTCAGATATATGGCCGGATATTTTTACAATATATCCGTAGAGGAAGAATTTAATTTAAAGGTGGGTAAAATATACCATAATATATTGTCAGAGTTTTTTAAGGGTAAAGAAGGTATTTATACATGGGAAAGGCTGCAAAAAATAATTGAGTCCTGCTTTGAAAAACAATATTTTGAATTCCGGCCGCTGAGGGACGAGATTATATCCAGAGCAAAATCGGATCTGAAAAGGTACTATGATAATTATCTCCCGGAAAACCCTGAAAAATCGGTAATGGAAAATGCATTTAGTTTTAAATCAGGTAGATTCAGGATTGAAGGCAGGATCGATCAGATAAATTTCCCCGGGGACGGCAGCCTGGAGATTGTGGATTTCAAATCCGGATCGGCCAGATACAGCAAGCAGGACCTGAAAGAAGAACTGCAGCTTAAGCTATACCGGCTGGCAATAGAAAAAGATAAAAAAAATTATGGGGATATGAGAATAATAATGAAATATATCAATCTTGGAGAAGAAAAAAATGCCGAGTACCTTGTTCCGGATAATTATTATGAAAGCCGGGAAGTGGATAGAATGATCAAGAGGCTTGCTTCAAAAATATTGAATGAGGATTTTAAAAATAATCCAAAAAATTTTATGTCCTGTAAGAATTGTGATTATAAACTTATATGTCCGGGGTTCTACGGCAATGGATATTAAGGGTACAAAACAGCAGCTTGAAATATTTAAAGATGATAGCCCGGTAAAAAGGGTTATAGCGTGCGCAGGTTCCGGCAAGACCTGGGTTTTAACAGAGTACATAGCGAAAGTTTTAAAAGATAAAAATTGTGATGCAAACCAGATCCTGGCGCTGACTTTTACAAAGAATGCGGCAGAAAACATGAGGAGAAGGGTAAGGAGATTGCTTGGAGGTTCTGATATGTATTCTGAAATTGATATATATACCTTCAATTCATTTGGTAACGAAATGATCTATGAAAACAGTTTTGAACTGGGACTGGGAAGGGATTTCAGGCTGATAACAGACAGTCAATCCTGGCAGATTCTATACATGGTATTAAGAGAGGCAAAACTTACAAATTTGAAGATAGGCAGAAATCCAGGCATATTCCTGCAGGATGTACTCGAATTTATACAAAATGTAAAAAATAATCTTACCTCACATGAATTTTTTGATGACTACATAAGAAACCACGAAAAGTTGCTGGAAATGTATAAGAGCAGTGCTCTCAGAAAGGAAGAGAAAGAGATAACAGGACTGGCAGCAGAATTGTTCGGTATATATTCAGAATATGAAAAAATTAAATCAGGGGAGAATAAAATAGATTATGCGGACCAGGTATTCCTTCCATATTTATTGCTTACCAGAAAAAAGACAGTGAGGGAGAAATACAGATTAAAATATAAATATATTTTCATAGATGAATTCCAGGATACTAATGTGGCGCAGGCTAGATTTGTTACGCTGCTGTATAAGAAAAACTATAACAGGATAATGATAGTAGGTGATGATGATCAGGCAATATACTCTTTCAGGGGAGCATGCGTGGATAATATACTTGAATTTGACAGGTGGGATTGTTTTAGACAGGATAAGGTAAAAAATTTTTATCTTTCAACGAATTTCAGGTCGGGGCCGGAAATAATAAATTCAGCAGGGGCAGTAATATCAAAAAATAAGAAAAGATTTAAAAAAGTGTTTGGTTGTTATGATAATAATAAGTATTCGGAAGTCTTTTTCAATTTAAGTGAGACAATTGAAGATGAAGCAGAATCTATTGCCGGGTATATCCGGGATATAATAAGAAAAACTGATATAAAACCTGGTAAAATTGCAGTACTTGGACGCCGTAAAAGATTTGATGAAATAATAAAAGCGCTTACAAAAGAGAACATAAGATATGAATTGATAGGAAGTAAAAATTTTTACCATGAACCAGAAATACTTTTTATTACTTCCTGGTTGAAGGTAATAGATAATGTATATGATGAACTATCAATAATATACCTTTTGAAATCAGATAAGTACCGCATAGGTAACAGGGATATTTTTTTTATTAAGAATAGCAAAGCTGGAAGTAATAAAACAGTAAGCCTGGTAGACGGTATAAAAAACAGCCGTTACAACAGTTTTCTAAGCAGTGAAGCAAAAAAAAGGCTTGCATCATTTACGGAAAGCCTTCTTTTTTATATAAAGCAATCTGGAATGCTGGGTCTTAAAGAGCTCATCAGCCTAATATTTGAAGATTCTGGACTTGCTATGGAATTGAAGTCAGGATTTGGGAAGTATTACCAGAGGAAGTTACGGAACATTGAAAATCTTATAAAAATAGCTTCAGATTTCACCCGCCAGTATTCACCAGGAGGATGCAGGAGTTTCATTACTTATCTAAAGGATATAGCAAGGACTGATTATGATAATCCGGATAAAATGGAGATATCAAACGATAGTTCCGTAAAGATTATGAGCATACATGCAGCAAAAGGGCTCGAATTTGATGCCGTAATAATACCTATGCTCTGGAAGAGCGATTATCTGGGAAGAAATGCCGGAAATACAGGTTTTGCAGTACCTTCCCAGTTAAGAATGGATAATTCTATATGGAGCAGAAAGAAGGACTTCAAAAGTGCCAGGGAGTTTAAGGAAGAATTAAGGGAATTGAAGACCGAAGAAGAAAGAAGGATATTTTATGTTGCCTGCAGCAGGGCCCGAAGAATACTTCTGCTATCGCACAGCCGTTTTAAAGATAAAAGAGACCTGGAAGATGAAGGGAAAAATCCGAAAGAAATAGTCCCCTTTTTTAATGATCTTTTAAATAAAAGCCCGGGCATATTAAAACCGCTGGGAAGAGATGCAAAAAAATATATTCATGATATAAGCGGTAAAAAGGTAATCAACAAAGAACATCGGAAAGCGACTCTATCCGGAAGTGAAAATACAAAAAAAATATTAAGTCCTGTTAATTTGAGGAAATATGACTGGAAATATTTCGAAGAGAAATTGGGCCTGCTTTCAGAAATGGTTCAGAAAGATAAATTTGAAGATTTTAGTGATAATTTTAATAGATTTTACGGAATCACTATAAAAGGCAGTGTAGTCAGGGAGGCAAGAAAATATTATCATAAGACCGAAGATGATACCATATTAAAGTCGTATGGCCGGAATTTAAAATCCAGCAGGCAAATTTTTCCACTGACTCCTATTCTGGATTATCTGGAGTGTCCCGCTGTGTATAAGTGGAAATACATATATTCAATACCCCGGAAACCAGACGGTAAAATGGAAATAGGGGAGAGGGTTCACAAATATATTGAGAATATAGCGTTTATATGTTCAAAAAATAATTCTTTTGGAGTCAAAAGATTTCTGGATATGTGCCCTGATGATATAAGGCCCTATATCAGAATATTTACGGAAAGCAGATTGGCAGATTTTTCTTTTTACCCGCCGGAAGAGGTAATACTGGAAAGATTGTTTTATCTAAAAACAGGTGATTATTTCATAACAGGCAAAATCGACAGGGCGGACAGAAGGAAAGAAATGATTGAAATAATAGATTATAAAATATCAAATGGGACAGGGAAAGATATGCCTTTAAGGTATAAAAGACAGATACTCTCATATATTTCTGCATTTTCAAGAATAATGAATATACCCGTTAATAGAATCAAGGGTACCCTTCTTTATCTTGGGAACGGCAATACTGTTTCTATGTGGGGGAATAAAGAAGAAATTAAAAGAAACGACAGGCTTCTTTCCACCACTGTTAAAAAGATAATTAATGGACAATTCAAACCAATTAAGAAAACAAACTGTCATAAGCATTGTGAGTATTCTGGCTTCTGTATATGATCAAACCGGATAAAGAACTGCGCCGTGATCAGATTTCGGTACACCAGACGGAGTATTCTTCAATCTTATTCTTGACTACCCTGAAATATTGGTCCTGAAGTTTCTTTGTAATGTGCCCCATACCTCCATCTCCAATAATCCTCTTATCAACGGAGCCTATCGGTGATATCTGGGCTCCAGTGCCGCAGAAGAATAGTTCATCTGCAATATAAAGCTCTGTTCTGTCTATCGGTCTTTCAAGAACTTCCAGCAGGCCCATTTTTTCTGCAAGTTCGATTACTGTATTTCTTGTTATGCCTTCAAGTATGTCGTTTGTTACAGGAGGGGTAACCAGTTTATTATTTCGTACCATAAATAAATTCATAGCACTTCCCTCACACACATGCCTTCCATCAGTCGAAAGAACAAGTGCTTCATCATATCCATTTAAAATAGCCTCTGTTTTTTGGAGCGCTGCATTCACGTATGAACCTGATATTTTTGCTCTTGGAGGAATAGCATTATCCGATATCCTGTCCCAGGATGAAATGCATACATTTATGGGCTTATCGGTTTCAAGATATAGACCCAGTGGTATTGAATATATAAATAGATCCTGCTCATTTCCTATAAGTTTCGGTCCTATTCCAAGGCTGCTGTTATAGGCAAACGGTCTTATATATGCATCTTCCGAATATTTTTCTTTTTTCATAAGATCAAGGGTAATACCACATAGTTCATCTACTGAATATCTTACACCTATCATGATTATTTTTGCATTTAGGATAAATCTTTTAAAATGATCCCTCATCCTGAATATATAATTTTTTCCTGTATCATCATTCCAATAACTTCTTATGCCTTCAAAAACTCCGGTTCCATACTGAAGCGCATTGGTCCTTATATCGATTTTTGCTTCTTCTATCGGAATTATATGACCATTAAAAAAAGCATATCCTGGATGAGCCATTATTATCCTTCCTGGAAAATATTAATAATATTTTTATGATTTTAAAATTTTTTTTACAAAAAGAAAACCCCTGGTTATCTTTTACCTTTGCTCACGCTTTAGGTTACTCAACATCCTGGGGTTTCCACCCTGAATCTTTTCTCAGGCCTTTTTAGAATCTTAACTTACTGCTTACCTTCTTTCGTTGGTCCGTTTCAGTTAATTCCTCAAGTTACCTCCTGATTCAGAGCATAATAAATATATCAAAATTTATATTTGAAGTCAAATTAGGATTAGCTTTCATCTAGCTATAATATTATAACGGTAGGCAACAGGATATAACACAGATATCACGCCACAGAAATCTTTCACTGGTGTCACATGACCGAAACATGATTTTATCTTAAAAGGATGTATTTTAAATAATTAAAATAGTATATATTAATAAAAACAATAAAAATTATAGAATTTCGATAAAGAACATTTATTAAAAATAAAACAGATGGGGTACAAATGCCAGAAAAAGGCACTTAACTCCGGAAGGGGCAAAGAATAAAGGCAAAAAACCGGATATGGGCAGTTAAGATTTGACATAGAACAACAGTTCAGGCCAGGCATGGCCGGGGATGCTGAATACGGAATAATAGCTTACCAGAATTAAGAAATAAGCGGAAGAATATACGGGATAGAAAATTGAATTTTTAAAGGATCAAAAATATAGAATGACTGCAGAAGTAAAAAAAACTGTTATAGTGACAGATTCTGTTGCTGATTTGCCTGATAATATAATTGAGAAGTATAATATAAAAGTTGTACCGCTGTATATCAATTTCGGCGGAAGGTCTTACAGGGAAAATCTAGAGTTGAGCCCCGATACGGTCTATAGTGAATTAATTTCGGGTCGATCCATTAAAACATCAACACCTTCGGTGGAAGATTTTATAAATATTTATACCAATATTAAAAAAAATGATAATCCAGAAACCGTATATTCGATACACATGAGTTCGGCGCTTTCAGGGACTTTCAATTCCGCTGTTTCAGCGAGAAGTTTGATGGTGAATATGGATATGGACATAAGGATTATAGATTCAAAAAAAGCAGCTATTTGCGAGGGATTCATAGTGCTTTCTGCGGCCAGGGCCGCAATGTCCGGGGCACCTACGGAAAAAATAGACAGGCTTATAGGAAATTTGATAGATTCCAGCTATTTTTATGCAACTTTTGAAGATTTTAAATATGTATTAAAAGGCGGAAGGGCACCATTTCTGGCAGGATTCATAGAAAAGGCGATGCCCTTAAAACCTGTTATTACTTTCAATCCGGCAGGCAGATTAAAGTTGAAAAAGTTCTGTTTAAATAAGGAATCTTCTATCCGGGAGCTTTATAGTTTTGCCAGATCAGACATAATCCGGAATGACATGGGCAGATGCATGATAGGCATATGCTATGGAAATGATATCGGGCCTGCCCTGGAATTAAAAGAACTGGTAACGGATGACCCGCAAATCCATACAAGTGAAATATTAATGACGCAGATGACAACGGTTATGGCTGTACATACCGGCCCCGGCATATGGGGGATAGCTGTATGCCCGTATTATGAAAACAGATAATAAAAGTATGGCATCAACCTGTAATAACTCCTCCTCCAAGAAGAATATCATCATCATAGAAAACCGCAGATTGTCCCGGAGTCAAAGATTCAGCCGGTTTTTTGAAGCTTACTAAAGCAGTGTTTCCTTCTGCCAGTGATATTTTTGCCGGTATTGGCCTGCAGTTATATCTTATTTTCACATCGGCGGTAAATTCTTTTGATGGAGGTTTCCCGGATATAAAATTCACACTTTCGATTACAGTACTTTTTGACATGAGGCCTTTTTTTTCACAGACTATTATTATATTTTTATCCGGAATGATCTTTTTTACATAGAGGGGTTCTGAATGGCTGATCCCAAGACCCTTCCTCTGCCCTATAGTATAATAGGGAAATCCGCGGTGGTCTCCAAGGTATTCCCCCCGCATATTCATGATTCTCCCTATCTTTATTTTTTCTGCACCACTGTTTAATAATTTATGGTAACTTCCGCCATTTGCAAAGCAGATGTCCTGGCTTTCTTCTTTTCTCCCGGCAAAACCGGAAAAATCTTCTAACCTTTTCTTAATATCTTTTTTGGTAAAAAAGCCAAGGGGGGTTTTTATGCGGGCAATCTGCGACTGGGTAAGCTTCCAGAAGAAATAACTCTGTTCCTTTAGCCGGTCAATACCCTTTCTTATTATAAAAGAATTGTTTTTTTCATTTTTTTCTATGATGCAGTAGTGACCGGTAGCTATATATTTTGCGCCCAGTGCCCTGCATATTTCCAGCAGGCGGCCAAATTTTATGTTTTTATTGCAGTCGATACAGGGATTTGGAGTTTTACCTTCAAGGTATGAAATGCAGAAAGGTTTTATTATTTCTTCATTGAAAATATCCCTGAGATCTATGACAAGATGCGGGATATCAAGTAACCTGCATGCCATTGCTGCAGATTCAATATCAGAAGAGACCCATGATGTTATCCTTTTTTCCGGAGAAAGCATATGGTCGGGAATTATTTTCATTGTGACCCCTATAAGGCTATAACCCTTCTCTTTCAATATTTTTGCTGCCATGGAACTGTCCATCCCTCCGCTCATGGCCACAGCTGCTGTATTTTCATTTTCAGGATATTTTTTTTCTCCGGCAAGTTCAGGAATATGTGAGGAAAGCATATTATAAAAAGCTCCGAGAGCAACATTTACCGGGTCATCTTTTTCATTTGAAGTTTTAGGGAACTTTTCCCCAATGTCTCCTTTTGAGATTTTTGCCGCATCAAAAAAAGTCCTGTTTTTTGCGAGTCTGGCTATGAGGTCTGAAACAGATATAAGCAGGCCGCAGCCAAAAGCCCTGAAACTTATTTCTTTTATTATCCCATTTTTAATAAGGGAATAATATATTACCGTTGCTGTTGAAAAAAGACTGCTGTCTTTTCCCGTACAATTGTAACCGGGTAATATCCCTGTGTTTTCTGGGTCCGAAAAGCGCATTTTATCCAAGGATAGTTAATTATAAAAGTACTTTTATTCCTGGATAATTATATGATATTAATTAAAATAAATGTAGGATACAAAATCGCATTTTAAAGGGAGCTGGAATTCAAAAAATATGTCCAAATATTAAATGCAAATTATCAAAAAATAATATGAATATTTGAAAATTGGTATGCGCTGCAAGATAAACATGATAATATTTTTTTAGGTTTGATAGTGAGAGAAAGGATGAAAATGAGTGCAATAGGTTTTGTGGGAACAGGTATTATGGGCCGCCCCATGGCAATAAATCTAATAAATGCTGGATATAAGTTAAACATTTATGCCAGAAACCCGGATAAAATAAGAGATCTTGAGGGAAAAGGGGCCGTACTTTTTAAGTCCATAAGAGAAATGGCGGCAGATAGCCCGCAGATAATAACCATGCTTCCGGATTCACCCGACAGCGAGGAAGTCATTACAGGCGGGACCGGGATTATAATGGGGGCAAAAATGGGGTCATTTGTAATTGACATGAGCTCGATAAATCCGATTGTGTCTATAAAAATGGGAAAGGCACTCAGGGATAAGGGTATCGATTTTATGGATGCCCCTGTATCAGGAGGAGAGGAAGGAGCTGTTAAAGGAGAACTGGCTATTATGGCCGGCGGAGAGAAAAGATTATTCAGAAAAGCAGAACCTGTCTTTAAAATATTGGGAAGCTCCTATACCCATGTTGGCGGTGCAGGTGCCGGTAATTTTACAAAACTTGTAAACCAGATAATAGTAGCCTTAAATATTGCAGCGATGGGGGAAGCATTTGTACTGGCGGAAAAGGCCGGTCTGTCACTTGGAACTGTATATAACGCAATAAAAGGAGGACTTGCAGGGAGCAATGTCCTTGACAGTAAGACTCCCCGGGTGTTGAGAAGAGATTTTGAGCCTGGATTCAGGATAGCCCTGCATTACAAAGATATTAAGAATGCATTAAGTGCAGCAGATTCCCTGGGGGTTTCCCTCCCCCTGACCTCCCTTATGGGTGAAGTATTAAAATCCTTGAAAACCGGAAATTATTCAGATTTTGATCACGGGGCAATAATAAAATTTTTTGAAAGAATATCCAATATGGAAGTGTAATAAAAAATTAGTAGCAGTATAATTGTTTTACAATATTATCTATGTTATTATAATCAATTATTGTTTTATAGGGATTTGGAAATGGAAATAATAAGAGATATAAAAAAGTTCTTTTTAGAGATTGGGAAAGGTTGCATATTCAACGAGTGTACCTGTTACGGCTCATTAGCGGTAGTCCTTATTATTTCATTATGTATCCTACCAGTGGGTATTATATCCTAGGTACAGGATATTTCTTATTCCTCAGTCTTTTTTTAATCCTGTATTCTTTAATTTTTAGAAGTTTGGGTTTTGCATATATTTTTTGAAGATTAAACATAAATAGGAGGAAAATTGAGAAGTGATAATATGAAGAAAGGGGTTTCAAGACTCCCTCACAGGTCTATATTTAAATCACTGGGCTTTACCGATATAGAAATAGAAAGGCCGATTATAGGAGTTGTGAACTCATACAATGAACTTATACCGGGGCATATGCACCTTAATAATATCGCAAAAGCTGTCAAAGCAGGAATAATGATAGCAGGAGGGACGCCTCAGGAGTTCAATACAATAGGTGTATGCGACGGGGTAGCGATGAACCATACCGGTATGAAATACTCACTTGCAACGAGAGAGATAATAGCTGATAGTGTAGAAGCTGTCTCGATGGCCCACCCTTTTGACGGTCTGGTCCTGATACCATGCTGCGACAAGATTGTACCCGGAATGATGATGGGTGCGCTGAGGCTTAATATTCCTGCAATTGTAATGAGCGGAGGCCCCATGATGGCTGGTAGATTCGGGGGTGAAGATATAGATTACAGTACCTGTTATGAAGCTATAGCAAGGTATGAGAAAGGTAAATTGAAAGATAGTGATATATATATGATTGAAGAAGAGGCATGTCCGACATGCGGCAGTTGTGCGGGGATGTTTACTGCTAATTCTATGAACTGCCTGTCCGAAGCAATAGGGCTGGCCTTACCCGGAAACGGGACGATTCCTGCCGTATATTCGAAGAGATTAAGGCTTGCAAAGGAAGCCGGTTTTAAAATAATGGATCTGGTAAGAAAGAATATTAGACCCGGTGATATTGTAAACATTGATTCTGTCAGGAACGCAATTGCAGTGGATATGGCACTTGGATGTTCTACCAATACAATACTGCACCTTACTGCGCTGGCAAGTGAAGCAGGAGTCCCATTTTCCTTAAAACTTGTAAATGAGGTAAGCAACAGTACTCCAAACCTCTGCAGGCTGAGTCCTGCAGGAAAACATCATGTCCAGGATCTTTATGCAGCGGGAGGCGTAGAAGCGGTTATGAATGAGCTTTATAAAAACGGTAATATAAATGGCCGTCCGATTACCGTAACAGGGAAAAAAGTAGCAGACAATATCTCTAATATTGAAATAAAAGATAATAATGTAATAAGGAAGGCTAAAGATCCATATCAAAAGGATGGGGGCCTGGCAATACTATTTGGTAATCTTGCTCCCGATGGCTGTGTGGTGAAAAGGTCGGCGGTTGATCCAACAATGTATTATCATAAGGGCAGGGCCAGGGTTTTTGAAAGTGAGGAAGATTCACTTGATGCAATTATGAATGGCAGGATAAAATCCGGAGACGTAATAGTCATAAGATATGAGGGCCCAAGGGGAGGTCCGGGTATGCGGGAAATGCTGGCACCCACATCAGCCATTGCGGGCACAGGTCTTGATAAAAAGGTAGTCCTGATTACAGACGGAAGATTTTCCGGTGCAACGAGGGGAGCTTCGATAGGGCATGTATCTCCTGAAGCGCAGGCAGGCGGGCCGATAGCAGTAGTAAAAGAAGGAGACCTTATTGAAATTGATATTAATAAATATTCCATAAGACTTCTTGTTCCCGAAGAGGAGATAAAAAGCAGATTGGATAAATGGAGATCTCCGGAATTAAAAATAAAGGGGGGTTATATGGGGAGATATGCAAAGCTTGTGCAGTCTGCCGCTGAAGGGGCAATTTTAAAATAATTAAAAATTTTATATATATTGAATACAAAAGAGATAGTGCTATAATTATGAAAGTACTGTTATAAAGTTGTTACAATGTGGGAGAGATAATATGGGAAAAATAACAGGTGCGAACATGTTAATAAGGTGTTTAAAGAAAGAAGGGGTAGAAGTTATATTTGGTTACCCCGGAGGTGTGGTGATACCTATATATGATGCTTTATTTGAAAGCGGTATAAGGCATATACTTGTCAGGCATGAGCAGGGTGCCGCGCATGCTGCAGATGGATACGCCAGGGCAACAGGAAAGACCGGAGTATGTATGGCCACCTCAGGCCCGGGTGCAACCAATCTTATAACAGGTATAGCAAATGCATATATGGATTCCATTCCTATCGTGGCAATAACAGGTCAGGTAGCAAGTTCAAAAATAGGAACTGATGCTTTTCAGGAGGCGGATACAACAGGAATAACAGCTCCAATAACAAAGCATAATTACCTGGTAAAGGATCCGGAAGAACTGCCTTTTGTAATCAGGGAGGCCTTTTATATAGCTTCAACCGGAAGACCGGGTCCGGTATTAATCGATATTCCTGTAGATATATCCAATGCAATGATAGATGAAAAGAAAATCAGCCCAACCATAAAACTGCCCGGATATAAGCCGACCATGAAGGGAAATAAGAAACAGATAAGGGAAGCAGCATCGAGGATATACAGCAGCAGGAGGCCGGTTGTGTTTGCAGGCGGAGGGGTTGTTGCTTCAAATGCAAGCGGAGAACTGAGAAAGCTTATAAAAACAATAAAGGCACCGGTAATAACATCTCTTCTTGGAAAAGGCTGCTATCCTGAGACCGAGAATCTTTCTCTTGGAATGGCGGGTATGCACGGGACTAAATACGCAAATATAACTTTTACCGAGACAGACCTTATCATAGCCATTGGAGTAAGGTTTGATGACAGGGTCACAGGTAAATTATCCGAGTTTGCAAAAAACATATGTGTTATACATGTTGATATAGATCCGGCAGAGATAGGGAAAAATGTTGCAGTGGACATACCTGTTGTAGGAGATGCGCAATTTGTAATGGAGGATCTGGAGAAAGCTTACAGGGAGATTGAGGTCAAAAAGGGCAAAAAGAAGAGGGATGACTGGCTGAAAAGAATAGCAGTACTCAAGGAAAAATATCCACTAAAATATGACAGGGAATCCAGCATGATGAAGCCCGGATATATAATCGAAAAAATAGATGAGCTTACCGGAGGTGAGGCGATAATATGCACGGAAGTGGGCCAGAACCAGATGTGGGCTTCCCAGTATTATAAATATAAAGAACCGCGCAGGCTTTTGACATCCGGAGGCCTCGGCACAATGGGTTACGGTTTTCCTGCTGCGATAGGAGCAAAGGTAGGGATGCCTGAAAAAACAGTAATAGATATAGCCGGCGATGGAAGTATACAGATGGTATCGCAGGAGATGGCCACTGCAACATCAAATAATATACCTGTAAAAATAATGCTGCTTAATAATGGTTACCTTGGAATGGTAAGACAGTGGCAGGAGTTATTCTGGAACAAGAGATATTCTCATACCGGTATATATAATTGTGTTGATTTTGTCAAACTGGTTGAAGCTTACGGAGGAATAGGAATAAGGGTAACGAAAAAAGAAGATGTTGAAGATGCTATAAGGGAAGCTCTTAAAATAGATAACCTGGTACTGGTAGATTTCTGGATCGAGAGGGAGGAAAATGTATTTCCAATGGTAGCTCCTGGATCTACTATAGATAAAATGATAGAAGAGGATGGTTAGGTGCAGCATGAAACATATAATATCGGTACTTGTTGAAAATAAAGCAGGGGTTCTGGCCAAGGTAGCAGGGCTTTTCAGCAGAAGGGGCTTTAATATTGAAAGTCTCGCCGTGGGACCTACGGACGATAGGGCAATTTCCAGGATAACGCTGGTTGCGGACGCAGAAAAGCATAGCATAGAACAGATAACGAAACAATTATATAAATTGATAAATGTCATAAAAATACAGGAGCTCGATCCTTCAAATATTGTGGAAAGGGAGCTTTTGCTTATAAAAGTAAGTGCTGATTCCAGGACAAGACCCGAGATCTTTGAAATTGTGAGTATATTCAGGGCTAATATTGTAGATGTTGGTAAGAAAACGCTAATAATAGAGATAACCGGAAGCGACAGCAAGGTAAAAGCTCTGGAGGATCTTCTCAGACCGTTTGGAATACTTGAACTTGTAAGGACCGGTAAAATAGCCTGCACGAGAGGCCCTAAAGTCTGAATCATTGCTAATTTTAACTTTATAGAAGGAAGGAAGAATGCTAAAAAAATATATATTGACTCCGGGGCCTACAGCTATTTCACAGGATGTACTTGTAGAGCACGGAAGGCCCCTCATGCACCACAGGTCTCCGGAATTCGGCAATATATTTTCCGAAGTCCTGGAAAAATTAAAAAAACTTTACAGGACAAAAAACGATGTATTTGTATTAACTTCATCAGGTACAGGAGCTATGGAAGCCGCGGTGACCGGTGCTTTTAAAAAAGGAGATAAGGTCCTGGTAGCAAGTAGTGGAAAATTTGGGGAAAGGTTCAAGGAGATCAGCGAAGAATTCGGCCTGAAAGTCATCCATCTTGACTATGAATGGGGCAGTGCAGTAAATCCTGAGGATATAAGGGGAGAACTTGATGCTGATAGTGATATAAAGGCCGTGATGGTCCAGTTCAGCGAAACATCTACAGGCACCATTAATGACATAAAATCCATAGGGGATATAGTAAAGGATTATCCCGCTATTTTAATAGCGGATGCTATAAGTGGTCTGGCAACAGCAGAATTTGAAACGGACAAATGGCATCTTGACATGGTAATCGGCGGATCTCAGAAGGGACTGAGCGCTCCTACCGGAGTAGCATTTATCAGTGTGAGCGATAAAGCATGGAAATTAATAGATCAGTCCGACCTTCCAAAATACTATTTTGACCTGAAGGCTGCCAGGAAAGCCATGCAAAAAAATCCTCCCCAGACTCCCTGGACCCCGGGGATTTCGATAATAGTAGCCATGAATAAGGCCCTGGATATACTTTTTGAAGAAGGTATGGAAAAGGCTTTTGAAAGGCACAGGGTTATGGCAAATGCCTCATGGGCAGGAGCAGAAGCCCTTGGCCTGGAGCTATTGGTGGCCGAACCGGGCAGCAGGGGGTTTTCAACTACTGCTATAAAAGTTCCAGAGGGTATAGATGGAAAGGAACTTGTAAGGATAATGAGGGTCAAATACGGAGTTACTATCACAGGCGGCCAGGGAAAGCTTACCGGTAAAATAATAAGGATAGGCCACATCGGGTATGTGGGTATATTTGACATTGTAGTAGCTTTCTCAGCTATGGAAATGGCGCTTTCGGACCTTGGCTACAAATTTAAAGTGGGCTCAGCAGTAAGTGCCGTCCAGGAAGTTTTTATGAAAAATAATTATTTTTAATGCATAAAATTAACGGGTATTATGAAAAGAATAAAAAAGAAGGTATTAATAACTGACGGGCTTGCCGAAGAAGCCGTAAATAAATTAAGTAAGCATTTCACAGTTGTCACCGGGAAGGGGATTTCCAGGGATGAATTAAGAAAAATAATACCGGAATACCATGCCCTTATAATAAGGAGCGCAACCAGGGTCGATTCATCAATAATTGAAAAAGCGGATAAAATGGAAATAATAGGAAGGGCAGGTATCGGAGTTGATAATATTGACCTGGAAACTGCAACAAAAAAGGGAATAATAGTAGTAAATGCACCTGCAAGTAATTCTGTTACTGTAGCAGAACATACAATTGCCCTGATGCTGGCGCTGGCCAGAAAAATCCCCAGGGCCAATTTTTCCCTGAAGCAGGGAAAATGGGAGAAATCAAAATTCAAGGGCATGGAGATTGAAGGTAAGACCCTGGGAATTGTGGGGTTCGGCCAGATCGGAGGGCTTGTAGCCAAAAAAGTTATCGGGCTTGGTATGAATGTAATAGCATATGATCCTTTTGTTACGGAGGACCGTTTCAGGCAGCTTGGAATAATAAAGGCAGGGGAACTCGGGGATCTATACAGGGAAGCAGATTTTATTTCCATACATCTGCCAAAAAACAGGGATACCCTCGGAATGTTTGATAAAAAAGAATTCGATAAGATGAAAAAAGGAACGGTAATACTAAACGTTGCCAGGGGAGGCATAGTTGTGGAAAAGGATCTGGCAGAATCGATTAAATCGGGGCACATAGGAGGCGCTGCACTTGACGTGTATGACAGTGAGCCCTGTACTGATTCACCGGTATTTACACTGGAAGAAGTGGTATGCACGCCGCACCTGGGTGCTTCTACAACAGAGGCCCAGAGCCGTGCGGGTACGATAATAGCCGATCAGGTGATCGAGGTGCTGAACGGAGGTACACCAAAATTTCCTGTTAATGCACCTGCAGTAAGACCGGAGCAGATCGAAGCCCTGTCTCCTTTCTTTGAACTTGTGAAAGACATGGGAACCCTTTTTATAAATCTATTTGAAGGCGACCTTAACAGGATAAATATTGGTTATCATGGAAAAATATCAGAATATGATGTCAGGGTTCTAACGTCAATGATACTGGTAAAGATAATGGAAAAACATACTGCCGAAAATGTTAATGTGATAAATGCGGACCTCATTGCGAAAGAGGCAGGCCTGAAGATAAAGATAGAGAAAAGCAGCGAATCCAGTGATTACGTGAATCTGGTTACAATCAAAGGCGCCGGCCCCGGTAGCGATTTTTCAATATCCGGTACCATAACAGGCAAGAAGAACATACCAAGGTTCATAGCAATAGATAAATTTGAGATAGACATGGCTCCTTCAGAACATATGGCATTTATTAGATACAGGGATATTCCCGGACAGATAGGGAAGATAGGCTCCGCATTTGGAAAACTTAATGTTAATATAGCTGCCATGCACGTTGGACGAAAGAAGATGAGCGGAGATGCGGTTATGGGCCTGAATCTGGACAGCGAAGTAACTGATAGGATGCTTGGAGAGTTTAAGAAATCTTCTGGATTTAACAGCATAAAGATTGTTAATTTATACCGGGAATAAAAGTATTATTATGGAAAATAAGATTTATATTTTTGATACGACCCTCAGAGACGGAGAGCAGTCTCCTGGAATACATTTAAATGTAAGGGAAAAGACCGAGATTGCGGAACAATTATCCAGATTGAACGTAGACATAATCGAAGCCGGTTTTCCAGTATCTTCGGCAAGTGATTTTGAATCGGTTAGGGAGATATCAAGAAAGATAAGAGATAGAAGGATAGCTGCCCTGTGCAGGGCAAATTACAGGGATATAGAGGTAGCGGGAGAAGCACTCAGGGAGGCAGCAAATCCGGTAATCCATACTTTTATATCTTCTTCGGACATTCATCTAAAGTATCAATTCAAAATGACAAGACAGCAGGCCCTCGAAATGGCGGGACAGGCCGTAAGAAAAAGCAGGCAGTATACCGATACGGTAGAATTTTCAGCAATGGACGCAACAAGAAGTGATAGGGATTTTCTCTGCAGGATGTTTGAAGAGGCAATTGAAAAAGGTGCAGGAATCATAAATATTCCTGATACTGTAGGATATGCTCTTCCGGAAGAGTTCTCGCATCTTATTGATTATATT
This sequence comes from uncultured Actinomycetota bacterium, assembly GCA_964563645.1. GTDB lineage: Bacteria > Actinomycetota > Humimicrobiia > Humimicrobiales > Humimicrobiaceae > M55B120. The sequence goes on from CAZLXJ010000024.1 coordinate 86,536, forward strand.
TTTAACAATGTGGACGGGATAGAAGATGTGGTAGTAAGCATCCACTGTCATAATGATCTGGGCCTGGCTGTTGCTAATTCTTTGATGGCTGTAGCCCACGGTGCAAGGCAGATAGAGTGCGCCGTAAATGGAATAGGTGAAAGAGCAGGAAATGCATCGCTTGAGGAAGTAGCCATGATAATAAATACACGAGGAAAAGAACTGGGGATACACACCGGCATAAGAACCAGGGAAATAATAAGAACCAGCAATCTTGTAAAAACTCTTACAGGATATTTAATAGCACCCAATAAGGCTATTGTAGGTAAAAATGCATTTGCTCATGAATCCGGTATCCACCAGGACGGAATGTTAAAGGAAAGGTCTACATACGAAATAATAAAGCCCCAGGATATCGGTCTGGGAGATTCCAGGCTCATACTGGGTAAACATTCCGGCAGGCATGCCTTTGTTGAAAAGGTAAATGAGATGGGCCTCAAGCTAAAAGACGAAGATCTTGAAAGCGCCTTTGAGAGGTTTAAAAACCTTGCCGAAAAAAAGGGTGCCATAAATGACGATGACCTCAGGGCAATAGTAACAGATAAGATCCGTGAAGTGGAAGAGTACTATGTCCTTAAAAACTATGAGGTTTACAGTGGTTCCGCCATCAAGGCGAAATCAACGGTTTGTATTGCAGTTGAGAAAGAAGAAAAAAAAGAAACAGCAGAGGGAGACGGCCCCATAGACGCATCTTTTAAAGCAATTGATAAAGTAACTGGAATAGATGCTGTTTTAGTGGACTATAATATTGAAGCTGTATCTGCCGGGAAGGATGCTATCGGACAGGTTAAGATAATAGTAAGCGCAGAGGAAAATGAAGTGATGGGAAGTGGAATTTCCACAGATATAGTGGAAGCCAGTATTAAAGCATATATAGATGCAGCAAATAGACTTAAATCAATAATACAGGGTCAGGAACAAAGGAGATATCTAAATTGAATAAAATAAAAAGACCGCAGACGATTGCGCAGAAGATACTGGCTGCACATTCTGGAAGAGACTACGTAGATAAAGGAGAAATAATAGATGCGTCTGTAGACATAGCTATGGGTAATGACATAACAATGCCTCTTGCAATTGAAGAATTTAGAAAGACGGGTGCTGAAAAAGTTTTTGACAGAAACAGGGTTGTAATGGTACCTGACCATTTTACCCCCAACAAGGATATCAAATCTGCCGGGCAGTGTAAGAAAATGAGGTATTTTGCCAGAGAACAGGACATTGTCAATTATTTTGAAATAGGTGAAATGGGAATAGAACACGCACTGCTGCCCGAAAAGGGAATAGTTCTTCCCGGTTATCTTGTTGTGGGAGCAGATTCTCATACCTGTACATACGGGGCACTTGGGGCTGCATCTACCGGTGTAGGAAGTACAGATCTGGCAGTTGCAATGGCTGCCGGAAAGCTATGGTTTATGGTACCCGGGACAATAAAATTTATTTTCACAGGAGCTCCAGGGAAGTGGATAACAGGAAAGGATATAATACTCTATATAATAGGGATGATAGGAGTGGACGGAGCGCTATACAGATCGATGGAATTCTCAGGGCCAGCCGTAAAAATGCTTTCAATGGACTCAAGGTTTACCATCTCTAATATGGCTATTGAGGCAGGGGGGAAATTTGGAATATTTGAAGTCGATGATAAAACTATAGAGTATTTAAAATCGAAAGGTAAAAAAGATTACAGCATATATAAAAGTGATGAAGATGCTGAATATGAAAATATTATTTACATAGACTGTTCAAAAATAGATCTGCAGGTTGCTTTCCCCCATCTTCCTTCAAATACCAGAAGGGCTTCTGATTCGCCGGATGTTATAATAGATCAGGTAGTAATAGGGTCCTGCACCAATGGAAGAATGGAAGACCTGAGGATGGCAGCAGAGATATTAAAAGAAAGAAAGGTTGCCAGAGGTATAAGGACGATAATAATACCCGCAACCCAGAAAATTTATCTTGATGCGCTCAGGGAGGGTCTTATAGAGATATTCATAGAGTCCGGCTGCGTCGTAAGTACACCCACATGTGGGCCATGCCTGGGCGGGCATATGGGAGTGCTTGCTGAAGGCGAAAGGGCAGTAGCAACCACTAACAGGAACTTTGTTGGGAGAATGGGACATCCAAAAAGCGAGGTTTATCTGAGTGGTCCTGCAGTAGCTGCAGCCTCTGCAGTAGCCGGAAGGATAACAACACCGGAGGAGGTCCTATAATGATCATAAAAGACAGGGTCATAAAATATGGGGATAATGTGGATACTGATGTGATTATCCCTGCAAGATATCTTAATACAACAGTGGAAGCTGAACTGGCATTACACTGTTTTGAAGATCTTGATGGAAAATTTAGAGATAAGGTAAAGACCAGAAAAATAATAGTGGGCGGAGAAAACTTTGGCTGCGGCTCTTCAAGGGAGCATGCACCCCTTTCTATCAAGGCCAGTGGAGTAAAAGCAATAATCGCCAGATCGTTTGCCAGAATATTCTACAGGAATTCTATAAATATTGGCCTACCGGTTATAATAAGCAGCGAAGCAGCTGGTATTGATGACAATGATGAGCTGGAAATAGATCTGGACAAAGGTAAGATAAGGGATATAACAACAGGGATGATTTTCAGCATACCGCCGCTGCCTGATTTTATACAGAAGATAATAACCAGCGGCGGATACATTAAATTTATAAGGGAACAGCTTTCCAGAAAAAAATAATTTTTGATTAAAAATAATATGGTTAGCGGGTGAAATGATAAGAGGCAATCTGAATAATAAAATTTATATCTATGATACTACTTTAAGGGATGGGACGCAGAGGGCTGATATTTCTTTTTCTGTCAAAGATAAGCTGGAGCTTATAGGGCATTTTGACAGGATTGGTATAGATTATATTGAAGTGGGTTTTCCGGCATCTAATCCAAAGGAGGCCCAGCTTTTCAAGCAGCTCAAGTCATTAAATGTAAAGCATTCTAAAATAATTGCCTTCGGTATGACCAGGTATAAGGATAATACGGTTGAAAAAGACAGGAATCTGGAAATACTTGTAAACTCGGGTACAGCCGGTGTGTGTGTTGTTGGAAAATCCTCAATAACCCATGTAAGGAAAGTGATAGAAACCACCCCGGACAATAACCTGGCCATGATATCAGAAACCGTAAAATATTTAAAAAGATATTTTGATGAGGTCCATTTTGATGCGGAGCATTTTTTTGACGGTTTTAAAGAGAACCCCGTATATGCCATGAAGACCCTGGAGGCTGCAGCCGATTCAGGTTCAGATTTTATTATTGTTTGTGATACAAACGGGGGAGCACTTCCAGGAAAGGTGGGATATATTTTAGAAGAGGTAACTTCTAAGATAGATGTACCGATAGGGGTACATTTTCACAATGACAGCGGATGCGCTGATGCAAATACCATAATTGCGGTAGAAAAAGGCGTGGTAATGGTACAGGGTACCATTAATGGCTACGGCGAAAGATGCGGCAATGCAGACCTTTGCACTGTAATACCCAACCTTGAGATAAAATTGGGCAAAAGATGTCTTAAAGAAGGCAGTCTGAAACACCTGACAAGCCTTTCACGCTATGTGAGCGAGACTGCCAATCAGATAGCATACAGCCACCAGCCTTTTGTAGGCCGTAATGCTTTTGCTCACAAGGGTGGGCTGCATGCCAGCGGAGTAAGTAAATGGTCCCGAGCTTTTGAGCATATAAAACCCGAAAAAGTCGGCAATACAAGGAAGATACTGGTATCAGAACTGTCTGGCAGGAAATCTATATTGCTCAAGGCCAGGGAGATGGGCATAGATCTCGAGAATGATCCGGAGACTATAGCAAAGATCCTTAATACTGTACAGGATCTCGAGCAGAAGGGTTACCAGTTTGAAGCAGCAGACGGCAGTTTCGAGCTCCTTATAAATGAAATGGGAGGTAAAAAGAAAGAATTTTTTACACTCGAGAGTTTCAGGGTATTAAACGAAAAGACAAAAGACGGGAATATGCTTTCAGAGGCTACAGTAAAAGTTCATATAGGTGATAACAGAATTATAGAGACAGCAGAAGGAAACGGTCCTGTGCATGCTCTTGACGGTGCTCTCAGAAATGCCATCAAGAGCTGTTATCCCGGTCTTTCCAATATAGAGTTGACAGACTTTAAAGTCCGGGTCCTTAATGAGAAAAAAGGAACTGCAGCAGTGGTAAGGGTCCTCATAGAATCTACTGATGGCGAAAAGACATGGGGCACCATAGGCGTTTCTGAAAACATAATTGAAGCAAGCTGGCAGGCGCTTGAAGATTCAATAATATACGGTCTGATGCATCTCGAGAAAAACAAGAAAAGACATTGATTTTAATGCAATATTATCCAATTTTTCATTGCTTAATAAATCCATTTTAAGTAAAATAGTTGGAATGCCTTTTTAGGCATTGGCGAAATTCTTATAGAATTTTTTGAAATATAATATATGGGAGGTATTCAGTGTCTGGTCTATTATTTTTCAGGATAATTCCATTTATAGGTTCGGCTATTTCCCTGATTCTTGCGATAATATTTGCCGTACTGGTATCAAAAAAGAGCAGGGGAACCGACAGGATGAAGGAAATATCAGATGCAATATTTGCAGGCAGCAGGGCATATTTAAATCAGCAGTTGAAAGTAATATCGATATTCTTTCTGGTGCTCGTAGCCCTTCTCGGCGTTATGGTATATTTTGGATATCTGGAATTTGCATCCATCCCTGCTTTTGCCACCGGTATGGGTTTCAGCCTGCTTATAGGCTATATCGGCATGTGGATATCCACTACAGCAAATTCAAGGGTTACATTCGCAGCACAAGAAAAAGGTCTGGGGGAGGCAATGAATATAGCCTTTACCGCAGCAGCATCTTCCGGGCTTATGCTGGCAACAGTTGCACTTTTTGATACTGCTTTCTGGTTTAATACGCTCTTCTGGTGGTACGGACGTTACGGATGGGACCAGGCAATGACCTTAAATTCTGTAGTTAATATACTGGTTACTTTTACAATCGGAGCTTCCTTTGCAGCATTCTTTATGAGAACAGGCGGAGGAATATATACAAAAGCAGCAGATATGGGCGCAGACTATGTAGGAAAGGTTGAGTCAGGGCTAAAAGAGGATGATTACAGGAACCCGGCAACAATAGCAGATAATGTGGGCGATAACGTAGGTGATGTCGGAGGCATGAAGGCAGATGCTCTGGAATCATGGGTAGGAGCTATAATTGCAGCCGAATTTCTTGGTTTTCTTGCATTTAAAGGTTCTTCACTTATGGTAAATTCCATTATACTCCCGATGGTAATAGCAACATCCGGGGCCATAGCATCAATAATTGCCATTTTTGTAATCAAGCTAATAGTATCGAGGTACAAGGAGAATGCCTCAGTATCCATGCTTACAGCTACAACGCTTTCGGGGCTCCTGATAACTGTGGCGTCGATAATGATTTTCTCATTTTTTGTAGTAAGGCTTGTAATAGGTACGGACTATAACTTTCTGTTCTATTCTTCAATAGGAGGCCTTGCTGCAGGATTTTTAATAGGTATGTTTACACTGCTTTATACCGATGCTAGATACAGGCCTACAAGGAATATATCGGAAAGCGCAAAATCAGGAGCAGCAACGTTTGTAGTAAATGGTCTAGCATACGGTATGGAGTCCACAATACTCCCTGCACTTACTGTAATAATAGTGATGCTTTTCAGTTTTTATATCTCAGGCGGGTCAGGTGATTTCAAAATGGGCCTGTACGGCGTTGCCATGGCAGCGGTAGCAATGCTTTCAACTTCTCCCTTTGCCATAGCCATAGATGTCTATGGTCCAATAGCAGATAATGCCGGGGGAATATCAGAGATGGCAGAACTTGATCCGAAAGTAAGAAAGACCACGGACAAGCTGGATTCTGTGGGTAACACAACTGCAGCAATAGGAAAAGGTCTGCTTATCGGAAGTGCAGCGATTACAGCTCTTGCACTCGGGCAGGCTTATTTTTCAAAGATAGAGATTCTTACAGCCGGCATAGTACTGGACTTCATGAAGGACCCCAGGATTCTTGCCGGATTATTTGTAGGAGTGGTCATGCCGTTTCTTTTTACCTCTTTTCTGGTCAGAGCAGTAGGAAGTGCTGCCAACCAGGTAGTCATAGAAGCCCGTAAGCAGATAAAAGGAATACTTGCAGGGAAAGAAAAGGGAGATCCAAAAGCATTTATTTCAATTGTCACCAGGTCTGCACAGAGAGGCATAATAGCCCCGGGAATACTTATTTTCATAATACCGGTTGTAACTGGAATAATACTGGGGCCCGGTGGAGTAATAGCCCTTATAATAGGTACCCTGCTTTCCGGTTTTACACAGGCTATTTTTATGGCAAATTCAGGGGGTGCAATGGACAATGCCAAGAAAAAAATAGAAGAAGAAGGCAGGTCCGGAACAGACGAGCATTCAGCAAGCGTGGTAGGAGATACTGTGGGCGACCCGCTGAAGGATACTGCAGGGCCGTCAATGAATATTCTTATAAAGCTTGTTTCTGTTGTGTCGATAGAGACTGCAGTCCTTGTTGCCGATCTATCCGGGAAATTATTTCATTTTTAATATATAATTAAAATTTAATAAAAAAATAATTATGCATGCATACAGTTTATGCATGCATAATTGTTAGAAGCATTTTTATGGAAAATAATATTAATAATATTATTAAAGGGTTTTTAAAAAACTACAGGGAAAACAGGTTTTCAGAAGAAGATTTTCTCGAAAAGATAAAAGATCTGTACTTTGAAGACATCGGGTTTGCGAAAGTGGACCATCACAGGCTTTTACGCAGGGATTTCCCGGAAGTAATATATGGTTCCAATAAAACACCCGGACAGATTATTGAAATATCAAAAAAAATACTGAAATTTTCAAAGATCCTTCTGGTAACCAAAACCAGCGAAAAGGTATTCAGACTGGTCAGAAAAAAACTTGAGCCAGTGGAGCTAAAATATTCTTCAGGAGTAATATATACTCCTCTGGAAATCCCGGAGAAAGAACTTAAGGATGGAATAACCGTTATATGTGCCGGCACATCAGATATAGATATTGCCGAGGAAGCAGCCATTACAGCAAATCTTATGGGGAACCGGGTGAACAGAATATATGACATTGGAGTTGCAGGCATACACAGACTATTGAGCCAGAAGGAAAGATTAAAGAATTCAAATGTAATTATCGCAGCAGCAGGAATGGAAGGCGCATTACCGGGAGTAGTTAGTGCCATGGTGAATTGTCCTGTAATAGGAGTTCCCACGAGTGTTGGGTATGGAGCAAATCTTGGAGGGGTGTCAGCCCTTCTAACGATGCTGAACTCATGCAGTCCGGGACTAACTGTTGTAAATATAGACAATGGATTCGGCGCAGGATATACGGCAGGAATAATAAACAGGAATAGAAAATAATATTAAAAGGGTTTTCCTAAAAATATAGAAAACAGGAACCTTTTTTGATTATTGTTCCTTACAAATGAAATATTAGACAATATATATTATAATAAAGGAAAATAATTATAAATAATTATTTATTTACAATATTTAATATTTTTATTAAGACGCCTGGTGCTTTATGGTTGAAATAGATTTAAGAACCCAGAGAATTGGCGATATTCTTGTAAATAAAAAACTCATCACCGGAAAACAGCTTGATGAGACCCTGATGATACAGAAGGAAACTGGCAAGAAATTTGGAGAGATACTCGTCAGCAAAGGCTTTATAAATGAGCAGACTCTTGTTGATCTCATATCATTCCAGAGGGGATATGATACCGTCGATCTCAGCAGGATACAGGATAGCATAGACCAGTCTGTTGCCAACCTTATATCAAAAGATTTTGCTTTTAAAAGAAAAGTATTTCCATTTAAACTTTTAGACAGTACCCTTCATGTAGCCATGACGGATCCGAGGGATATAAATGCGATCGACGAGATACGGCTTCTTACCGGATATAACGTAAAACCATTTATAACCACCCGCAAAGATATAGACGATATAATCAAGCTGTATACTTCTGACGATTACAGCCTCAAAGAAGTCCAGGAGATCATGAAGGATGCTGACCTGACCATATCTGAAAAATATGAAGAGGATGTAGTCGAGAAGAATCCCCTGGTAAAACTGGCCAACCAGATTATCCTGAAGGCAATATCCTTAAGAGCCAGCGATGTCCATATAGAACCACAGGAAAAAAACTGTAGAATAAGGTTCAGAGTGGACGGGGTTCTTCAAAAGATAAAGGATGTCCCGAAAACCGTACAACGGCTTCTTATATCCCGTTATAAAATAATGGGAGGGCTGGACATCACCGAGAACAGGCTCCCGCAGGACGGAAGGGGTTCAATAAATTTTCAAAACAGGATAATTGACCTGAGATTTGCGTCAATACCTTCAGTTTTCGGGGAGAATATAACAATTAGGATACTGGACAGGGATGAAAGTGTGTTTAACCTGAAAAAAAGCGGGATGCTTCCTGAAGATCTTAAAAAATACAGTAAAATGATATTAATCCCCCACGGTTCGGTAATAATTACCGGACCTACAGGGTCTGGCAAGACCACTACTCTTTATGCAAGCCTAAACCAGATAGCCAATATAGAAAAAAAGATTTTTACAATAGAGGATCCGGTTGAATACAGATTTCCTAATATAATACAGGTTCAGGTCAATCCAAAAATAAATATGGATTTTTCCAGAGGCCTGCGCGCTATGTTAAGGAGTGACCCTGACATAATAATGGTCGGTGAGATAAGAGACCTGGAAACGGCAAAAATATCAATGGAAGCATCCATAACAGGTCATCTCGTATTGACGACCTTACATACAAATGATGCTCCGTCAAGTTTGACAAGATTGCTGGAGATGGGTATTGAATCATATATGATATCTTCTGCAGTAAAATGTATTGTCGCCCAGAGGCTTGTGAGGAGGTTGTGTGATAACTGCAAAAAGGAAGTGGATATATCCGATATACCCCTTGAAAAAGATATTGAGCCCATACTCAGTGGCAAAAGGATATATGAAAGTGCCGGCTGTAGCAGATGCAATAATACAGGTTATTACGGAAGAGTGGGTGTATATTCAATCCTGCTTGTTTCAAAAAGGATAAGGGAGATGCTTCTTGAGCGTAGAAGTACTGATTCTATAGAAGAAGCTGCAAGAGAAGAAGGAATGAATACCCTGCTGGAAGCAGCTGCTAAAAAAGTTGCAGAGGGTGTTACCTCCCTCGATGAAATGTACAGGGTAGTTCTATAACATTTATATTTATAAATTGATAATATTTTCAGGACGGACTGCGTAATTATATGGCTATAGACAATTTTGTGCACCTCCATGTCCACAGCGAATATTCACTGCTTGATGGAGCTGTAAGGATAAAAAACCTGGTTGAGAAGGCGAAGAACCTGGGTATGCCGGCAGTAGCCCTTACAGACCACGGAGTAATGTACGGGGTGATAGAATTTTACCGCACAGCAAAGGCGGCAGGGATAAAACCTATAATAGGATGTGAAGCATACATGGCCCCCGGCAGCCGTTTTGACAGGCAATCAACCAGAGGGAAAAGAGAGGATACACCCTACCACCTTACATTGCTGGCAGAAAACAATAGGGGATACCAAAATCTTATGAAGCTTACAAGCTATGGCTTTCTGGAGGGCTTTTATTACAAGCCCAGGATAGATAAGGAACTTCTGAGAAAATACAGTGACGGTATTATTGCACTGAGCGGTTGCATTGCAGGGGAAATACCCAGAAACATAATTGCGGGAAGGATCGATCTGGCTGAAAAGGCTGTAATAGATTTTAAAGACATTTTTGGGGAGAAAAATTTTTATCTTGAACTCCAGGATTCAGGTTTACCTGAACAGAAAATTGCAAATGAAAAAATATTAGAATTCTCAAAAAAATACTCTATCCCGCTGGTAGCCACAAATGACGTGCATTATCTTGAAAAAGATGATAACCGTTTCCATGATGTTCTGCTATGTATTCAGACAGGGTCTACAATAAACGAGAAAGAACGTTTGAAATTTTCGACGGACCAGTTTTATTTCAAAGATCAGGCAGAGATGGCGGAGCTTTTTTCGGGGCAGGTGCAGGCATTAAAAAATACCCTTGAAATAGCGGAAAGATGCAACACCGAGTTAAAATTCGGGATGGATCTGATTCCTGCTTTTGTAACTCCTGACAGTACTTCCCCGGGTGATTATCTGGAAAAATTGTGCATGGACGGAGCAATGGCAAAATACGGCAGCATATCCACAGAAGTAGATTCCAGGCTTAAAAAGGAACTGTCAGTAATAAAAAAGATGGGATTTGCCCAGTATTTTCTAATAGTCTGGGATTTTGTCAGGTTCGCCAAACAAAATAGCATAAGAGTGGGACCGGGGAGAGGTTCCGCAGCAGGAAGCATAGTATCTTATTGTCTTGACATAACAGATATTGATCCATTAAAACACGGACTTCTATTTGAACGTTTTCTGAATGAAGAGAGAAGGAGCATGCCTGATATTGATATTGATTTTTGTTATGAAAAGAGGAGCCAGGTTATAAAATATGTTACAGAGAAATACGGTGAAAGAAGAGTTGCCCAGCTTATTACATTTGGAACTATGGCTGCAAGACAGGCGATAAGGGATGCCGGAAGGGTCATGGAGGTCCCGTATGCTGAAGTTGACAGGGTAGCAAAAATGATACCTATGGAATTGAATGTAACAATTAAAAGTTCACTTGATATGGCAGCCGGTCTAAGAGAGGTATATGAAAACGACTCTAAAATAAAGGACGTGATAGATACTGCAATATCACTGGAGGGCATGGTCAGGCAGGATTCAGTTCATGCAGCAGGGGTGGTAATATCTACTGAAGACCTCTATAACTATACTCCCATACAAAAAGAAGGGGAGGGTGATATAGTCACCCAGTACAAGATGGAGGATATACAGGAAATAGGACTGTTGAAGATGGATTTTCTCGGGCTGAAAACGCTTTCCCTGATAGATAAAAGCCTGTTTCTGATAAAGAAGGCAAAGAATATTGATATTGATGTGAATGCATTAAGCCTTGACGATGAAAAAACATATAAGATGCTGTCGGAGGGAGACTGCCTGGGGGTTTTTCAGCTTGAAAGCTCGGGCATGAGGGAGCTGATAGTCAACTTAAATCCTTCAAAATTCGAGGATCTGGTTGCCCTACTCGCGCTGTACAGACCGGGTCCGCTACAGAGCGGTATGGTTAATGATTTTGTTGAAAGTAAAAATGGCAGGAAAGAAATAAGTTATCACCACCCGAGTCTTGAGCCCATACTGAAGGATACTTATGGAATAATACTTTACCAGGAGCAGGTTATGGGGATCGCTTCGGAACTTGCCGGGTTTTCAATGTCCGAAGCAGATATTCTAAGGGGAGCCATAAGTAAGAAAAAAAGAAAACTTCTTGAAAAACAGAGACAGAAATTTATAGATGGAGCAAGAATAAGGGGAATAGACGGGGATATTGCAGAGAAAATCTTCCAGCTGGTAAAACACTTTGCCGAATACGGATTTAATAAATCCCACAGTGCCGCATATGCCATGATATCTTATCAGACAGCATACCTTAAAGCAAATTATCCGGTAGAATTTATGGCTGCTCTTCTAAGCATAAGGATGAACAGTCAGGAAAAAGTCGCCCAATATGTGCATGAGACCAGAAGGATGGGCATAACTGTCCTGCCGCCGGATATAAATGAAAGTTTTTCAGATTTTACAGTGGTAAGTAATTCTATACGTTTTGGACTTTCTGCAATAAAAAATGTAGGCGGCAATGTAATAGAAAATATTGAAATTGAAAGGAAAAAAGGCGGAAAATTTAAGGATTTTATAGACTTTTGCCAGAGGGTGGAGACTTTTGTGCTTAACAGGAAGACTCTGGAAAGCCTTATAAAAAGTGGTACATTTGATTCCCTGGGCCAGAGCAGGATGTTTCTTTTTGAAAATTTTGAAAAAATAACCGGAGAGGTACTTAAAATAAAAAAGGACAGGGACAGGGGCCAATTCTCCCTTTTTGACACCGGGGGGACAACGCAGGGAAAGTTGCTGTTTGATGGAATTATAAAAGACGGCAGCAATAAGGATGAATACCCACAGAAGAAATTGTTAAATTTTGAAAAAGAGATGCTCGGATTGTACATATCGGGGCATCCTTTGCTAGAATATGAAAAAGCACTGTCAGGGCTCGACAGCATAATAAATGCTGCATCTTACAATGACAGGTCCAATGTAAGCATAGGGGGGATAATAACAGGAATAAAGACAATATATACAAAGAAGGACCAGCAGATGTGTTTTGTAGATTTTGAAGATATTGAGGGCAGTGTAGAAGTAATAGTATTCCCGAACGTACTTGAAAAATGCAGGGATTCTATTGCTGTAGACAGAATTGTAAATATAAAGGGTAAGCTTGACAAAAAAGAGGATCAGATAAAAATCATTTCAAACGAAATAATAGAACTTGAAAAGGACAGGGAAGATAATGGAAGAAAAAGAGCGGATAATGAAGGTGAAGAAAAAATAGTTTTTTCCATAAATAAAAAATATCTGGACAGGAATACAATCAATGATCTTTACGGGCTTATGAAAAAAAATCCGGGAAGGGATATGGTACAATTCAGGATAATATCTGAAAATGATGATAAATATGAAGAGAAGTATGATCTGTCCCCAGCCTTCAGGGTCAATGGAAAAGGCAATTTTCTAAAAGATGTTGAAAAAAACTTTGAAGGTAAGATCAAATGGTTTAAAAAAGATAGGGGTAAAAATTCAACCTATGAGTACAGGGAGGACACCAGATGAGGGATTTAAAATTTGCAGTTCTGGGAGCAGGCCATGGGGGAAAGGCGCTGGCCGCACATCTTGCGATAAAGGGATTTTCAGTTAGCCTGTACAACCGGACGCTTTCCAGGATAAAACCTATTATCAAAATGAAGGGAATAGAGCTTGAAGGTGAAGTTAAAGGTTTTGGAAGGTTAGACATTATTACTGATGATATAAAAAAAGCGGTGGACGGAGCAGATGTAATAATGGTTGTCGTTCCTGCAAACGGCCACAGGCCGATAGCAGAAAAATGTGCTCCCTTCCTGAAAGACGGTCAGATAGTAGTACTAAATCCGGGCAGGACCTGTGGAGCGATAGAATTTTTGCAGGTTTTGCGCGATAATGGAAACGGAAGAGATATAGTAGTTGCGGAGGCGCAGACTTTTATTTATGCCAGCAGAGGCATGGGTCCGGCAACAGCAAGGATATTCAGGATAAAGCAGGCGATACCGGTCGCATCGATACCTTCTGAAAAAACTGGCGAGGTGGTTCAGAAACTAAACCAGGCTTTCCCGGAGTTTATAGAAGCTTCGGATGTCCTGGAGACCAGCTTTAATAACATGGGTGCTGTTTTCCACCCTTCCATTACCATATTGAATGCATCAAGGATAGAATCCACACTGGGTAATTTTCAATTTTACATAGAAGGTGTTACACAGTCGGTGGCAAGGATACTGGAAACCGTAGACCAGGAAAGGGTCAATATTGCAGAAGCCCTGAAATGCGAAAACATATACAGTGCCATAGACTGGCTTTCAATGGCCTATAATGTCGTAGAAGACAGTTTATTTGATGCTATACACAGCAATCCGGGATATGTTGGCATAATGGCGCCGCGTACAACAAATGTAAGATATATAACAGAAGATGTGCCGATGAGCCTTGTTCCAATATCTGAATTTGGTAGATTTACAGGTGTAGAAACTCCTGTTATCGATTCACTTATACATATAGCCGATTCGATATTCAAAAAAGACTTCAGGAAGGAAGGAAGGAACTTTGCGAGACTGGGGATGGAAGATATGAAAATAGAAGAAATCAGGAAATTATTGATTAATGGAAAGAGGTAGAAAACCGATGAAAAAAATACTGGGCGCCAGCGTGGGCAGCTGTATCCATATAGCAGGAATACTGAATTTTTTAAATATCGCAAAAAGACTGGGGTGTGAGATAAAATTTGCAGGCCCTGCAATGGGAATAGAGGATCTTGTTTTAGAAATAAAAGATTATTCACCCGATATAGCAGCAATAAGCTACAGGCTGTCACCAGAAAGCGTTATGCCTGTTTTTAAAGAACTGGAGGAAAAAATAAATGGGGATAATTCACTTAAAAAAATAGAATTTGTCCTTGGAACCACGAAGCCCGTCGCCAGAATAGCCGAAAAGACAGGTATATTTAGTAGAATATTTACCGGAGAAGATGGGATAGAAGAAGTTGAGGGATATTTAAAAAAGGAAAAAATAAGCAGTGAGGATATAATACCTCCGGGTGACCTGCAGGGAAGGATTGAATATAAAAAACCTTTTCCAATTGTAAGGCATCATTTTGGAAGGCCAACCCTCAAAGAGACCCTCGAAGGCATAAAAGTTCTGGCTGAAAGCAGGACCCTGGATGTTATTTCAATCGGCCCCGATCAAAATACCCAGGAATTTTTCTTTCATCCCGAAAAAATGAACCCCGGACAGGACGGCGCAGGCGGGGTACCGCTTAGAAGCGAAGAAGATTTCACGAAGATATTCGAAGCTTCAAAGACCGGTAATTATCCGTTACTTAGGTGTTACAGCGGTACGAATGATATTATAAGGATGGCGGAGCTATTACATAAAAATATAAAAAATGCGTGGTGCGCAGTACCACTTTTCTGGTACAACGAACTCGACAGCAGGAGCACCAGGAAACTCAAGGATTCAATTGAAGAAAACCAATCAGTAATGAAATGGCACGGAAAACGCAATATTCCAGTAGAGGTTAACGAATCGCATCACTGGGGCCTCAGGTATGCACCTGATGCCATAGAAGCCGCAGCAGCTTATCTGGCTGCATATAATGCAAAAAAGATGGGAGTGAAAATATATGTGTCACAGTATATGTTTAATACTCCCCCCGAAATATCATTTTCAATGGATCTTGCCAAGATGCTGGCAAAAATCGAGCTCATAGAATCACTGCATGACGGGAATTTTAGAACAATAAGAGAGACGAGAACAGGACTTTTCAGCTATCCGGTAGATTTTGACGAGAGCAAGGGCCAGCTGGCGTCTTCTACAATGCTTCAGATGCAGCTTAAGCCGGAAATAATACATATAGTGGGATACTGCGAGGCAGATCATGCGGCCAGGGCGGAAGATATAATAGAAAGCACTAAAATCGCAGGAAGGGTAATAGAAAACTGCATACAGGGCTGTCCCGATATGAAACGTGACAGGCATATCCTGAAAAGAAAAAACGAGCTTGTAGCCGAAAGTAAGGCAATAATAGATAAGATAAGAGAGCTGGACAGGAAAGGAACTTATCCGGACCCGCTGATATCTCCCGGGGTCCTTGCAATGTCTGTAAAAAAGGGGATTCTAGACGCTCCCCACCTGTCAGGAGTAAGGGCTGCTAAAGGCACCATACTCAATGTTTTTGTGGAGGGCAAGAACTGTTCAGCTGACAAAAACCTGAATCCAATATCGGAATTTGAAAGACTCAAGAGTATATCCATCTAAGTTTTACTTTTTTATTGTTTTGTAATATTATTCTTTTCTTAAATATTTTTTTAATTAAACTTTTATGTTCGAATTTAAAAAAGAAAATAAGAATATAAGACTTCCCTCTGGTTTCAGGGATATCTTTCCGGTTGAATCAGCCGAAAGAAATGAAATAAAAAAAATAATAGGAAGAATTTTTAAAAACTGGGGATATGGTGAGATAAAAACTCCTGTAATGGAATATACTGAGAATATTTCAATAGGGGTGGGTAAAGACTGGAAGGAAAAACTGATTAACTTTATTGATACTGACGGCAGTCTTATATCGCTCAGGACAGACATGACAATACCTATTGCAAGGCTGGCCGGTATGAGGTTGAAAAAGGATCAGCTTCCTGCGAGATTCTGCTATTTTTCTGATGTGTTCAGACAGAAAAGCAGCCAGACCGGAGATAAAAGGGTATTTTCACAGGCAGGCCTTGAATTTCTTGGCTCTTCTGAAAAACTGTATGCCGATCTTGAAGTCTTGATTATACTTATAAGAATAATGGAATCTCTGGGACTTTATGGGTTTAAGACAGGTATTGGCCATATAGGTTTTATAGCAGGTCTTTTTGAGTGGCTTGGAATAGAAAACGAGAAAAAGACAGAGTTGAAAAAATATATTGTCAATAAGGATTTTGTAAGGATCGATAGCTTTCTGGATGAAATTGATAGAAGCAAAAAAAGTATATTTATGAGCCTTATGCGGCCAGAGAACGATATAAAAAGATTATCAGAAATAGTGGCTGAAATAGGCGGGGAGGGAGTATCGGAAGTTTTTAAATATCTCAGGAATTTATGCATTATGCTGGAAGAACATGGTTATGGCAAGTATATTATTTTTGATTTCAGCATAATAAGGGAATTTGACTATTATACAGGTCTTCTGTTTGAAATCTATAGCCCGGGAATAACTGAAATAATAGGCAGCGGGGGGAGATATGACGGCCTTGTCAAAAAATTTGGAGCAAATATACCTGCAACCGGATTTGCCCTGGATATAGACACGCTGCATGGTTCACTGGGAGACAGGGAACTTGTGTTTAAAAAAAAGATAATACTTTCAAATCCAGGAAAACAAGCGAGTATGACAGAGATTATAAAGCTTGCAGATAGAATAAGGAACACAGGCGCAGATGTAGAGATCATTATGGAAAGCGTAAGGGACAGTAAATTATTTGCCATGGAGAAGGGCTGCGGGATAGTTGCTGAAGCATCAAAAGACTTTTCGAAAATAAAAATGACATATTGTGATAGCGGGAGCGTCAGTATTAAAAGTATTGATTCGTTTCTGGAAGAACTTAAAAAATGGAAAAAGGATTAAAAATTGCACTGCCAAAAGGTTATCTCTATAAAGAGTGCCTTTCTATTCTGGAGAGGGCGGGTTATAATACCGGACCGCTGAAAGAAAAGGACCGGAGGCTTGTTATCAAATCGGACAGCGATCTGCTGCAGTATATTATCTGCAGGCCAATGGATGTACCAGCATATGTGGAATATGGTGCGTGCGATATTGGTTTTTGCGGCAAAGACGTACTTGCTGAAAAGGAAAGCAGGGTATATGAACTTTTAGATCTTAAAATCGGAAAGTGCAGGCTTGTACTGGCAACCGTAAAAGATGAAATAGAGAAAGTAAAAAAATACTACCAGCACTTTGGTTCTTTAAAAGTAGCAACAAGCTATCCCAATATAGCAGAAAAATATTTTGATTCAAAGGGCATACAGGCAGAGGTTATAAAGCTCTATGGTTCAGTTGAACTGGCGCCTGTTCTTGGGATAGCGGAGGAGATACTTGATATTACTTCCACGGGAAAGACATTGAATGAAAACAATCTTGTGGAAATGGAGACGATAATGGAGTCGTCAACAAGGCTTATTGCAAATATCGCAGGCTATAAGTTAAAATATGATGTAATAAAAAGATTTATAAAAAGAATAAAAAAAGCTGTAATATAGAGAGAGACCGGCTGATCATATGAAGAGAAAAGCTAAAATAGAGCGCAGGACAAAAGAAACTGATATAATTCTTGAACTGGACCTGGATGGAGAGGGAAATTCAGATATAAACACTACAATTCCCTTTATAGACCATGTCCTGGAAAGTTTTACATGCCACGGCAGGTTTAACTTTTACTTAAAAGCCTCCGGGGATACAGATGTTGAAAATCATCACCTTATTGAAGATATAGGCGTATGCCTTGGAAAAGCTATTGCTGAGTGCCTGGAAGAAAAGAAAGGCATAAACCGTTTTGGACATATCACCATACCTATGGATGAAGCAGAAGTTTCTATATCGATGGATATAGGAGGAAGGGCCTTTCTCTCATATAGGGTGGAAATGGAATATGAAATACTTGAAGGGGGCCTGGAGACCTCCATAATAGAAGATTTTTTCCAGGCTCTTGTAAGTAATAGTTTTATAAACCTGCATATAACAAAAAATGCCGGTATTGCCTCACATCATATTATTGAAGCTGTCTTTAAAGCTTTTGGGATGGTGCTCCGTCAGGCAAGCAGGATAACAGGCGGAGGTCCAATACCTTCAACCAAAGGTTTAATCTGAGACAATATTATGCTATATGCCTTTAGGGTCTTTCACCCGGTGTGTAATAATGGTAAGGCAAACCTTTAATGAGGTAAAATTATCCGGATGCATAAGATGCGTAAATTGGTAAATATGTTATAAACGGAAAAGATATGTATATAGCATTGATAAATTATGGAATGGGAAATATTAAAAGTGTTGAAAATTCTTTTATTAATGCCGGAGCAGAAGTAAGGGTCACTTCCGACCCGGCGGTAATAGATAGGTCTGCCGCAATAGTACTTCCCGGTGTAGGAGGTTTTATAGATGCTTATATAAATCTTGAAAAGAAAGGGCTGATTGAACCTATTTATAAAAATATCAGTGAAAAACCTTTTCTTGGGATATGCCTTGGCATGCAGCTTTTATTTGAATACAGCCTGGAAGTCAGGAAGCAAAAAGGACTTGGCATATTTAAAGGCTCTGTCCAAAAGATAACCGGTAGTGTAAAAATACCGCATATGGGATGGAATCAGATAAATATAATAAAAAAGGACAGTAAAATCTTAAAAGGGATAAAAAATGGCGAAAATTTTTATTTTGTCCACTCATATCATGCATTTCTCCCGGACCATGATAATGTAAGCAGCACCACAGATTACGGCACGGATATAGTTGCAAGCATAGAGAAGGATAATATATATGGTTTTCAATTTCACCCGGAGAAAAGCAGCGTAATGGGGCAGAGATTAATAAAGAATTTTTTAGATCTTGCGGGAGGCATGTGATGCTTATCCTGCCGGCCATAGATATAATAAACGGAGCCTGTGTAAGGCTTACAAAAGGTGATTTCAGGCAGAAAAAGACATATTTCAGCGATCCTTTTGAAGTTGCGGAAAAATGGGAAAGACAGGGGGCGGAGTGTATACATATAATAGATCTCGACGGAGCAAGAACAGGTAAGATGTCAAATCTTTCCATAGCTTCCAGGATAAGGAATACTCTGGATATAAAGGTTCAATACGGAGGCGGAATAAGAACCCTGAGTGCTATAGAAAGGGTCCTTTCGGGAGGAATAGACAGGGCAATACTTGGTACAAGGGCAATAGAGGATAAAGGTTTCTTAACTTCGTGCTCTAAAAAATATAATAAAAGTATAATAATAAGCCTGGATTACGGTAAAAATGGGGTAATATATAAAAGCGGATGGCAGAAAAGGACATCAAAGAATATATTTGATTTTTTAAAAGTCCTGGAGCTGCTTAAAATAAAAGAGGTAATAGCAACAGACATAGACAGGGATGGTACGATGGAGGGCCCTGACATAAATTTTCTCATTAAATTGCTGATGTCAACCAGCATAAACTTTATAATAGCCGGCGGTATAGCAAATATTGAAGATATAAAGAAATTGAAAGAAATCGAGGATTACGGTATAAGCGGCATTATTGCCGGAAAGTCTTTATACGAGGGTAAAAAACCAATGGACCTCGTAGAAGCAATAAGGATTGGAAGGGAAAAATGATAACCAAGAGGATAATACCCTGTCTTGATGTAGACAGGGGCAGGGTAGTCAAGGGCATAGGTTTTATTAATCTGCGGGATGCCGGCGATCCTGTAGAGCTTGCCGCTTTTTATGACCGGGAAGGTGCAGATGAAATTGTATTCCTTGACATCACCGCATCACACGAGAACAGGAAAACTGTTGTAGAACTTGCCAGCAGGACATCAGAAAAGGTGTTCATTCCCTATACAATCGGGGGAGGCATAAAAAATATAGACGATATAAGGGAGATCTTAAAAAAAGGGGCCGATAAAGTATCAATAAATACTTCTGCCTTTCAAGATCATTCACTTATAGAAAATGCAGCAGAGATATTTGGCAGCCAGTGTATAGTCGTAGCTATCGATGCAAAATACAGAAGAAAAGACTACTGGGAGGTTTTTCTGAATGGAGGAAGGACTCCTACCGGAAAGGATGCCGTTGAATGGGCCGCTGAAGCAGAAAGGCTTGGAGCAGGAGAACTTCTCCTGACCAGCATGGATAAGGATGGAACTAAAGAGGGCTATGATATCGAACTGACAGGAGCCGTCTCTTCAGCAGTAAATATACCGGTTATAGCATCCGGGGGCGCGGGGAAGCTGAGCCACCTCAGGGATGTAATAAAATATGCAGATGCAGATGCTGTCCTTGTTGCTTCAATTTTTCATTACGGGCAGCATACTATAAGGGAAGCCAAGGAATATCTAAGGAATGAAGGGATTAACGTAAGGTTATGATTTATTAAATCAAAGTTTTATAAGGATATTTATATGGAAGAAGATAAGACACTGATACCGGCTATTATACAGGATTATAAAACCAGGGAAGTCCTCATGCTTGCGTATATGGACAGGGTTTCCCTGAAAAAAAGCATCGAGGAAGGTAATACATGGTTCTGGAGCAGGTCCAGGAATAGGCTCTGGAAAAAAGGTGAGACATCGGGGAACATACAGACCATAAAGGATATAAAATATGATTGTGACAATGATGCCATCCTGGTATTTGTAGATCAAAAAGGGCCGGCATGCCATACAGGTAACAGGAGCTGTTTTTACCGTACACTTACAGATCCTGAAAAGAATATAGATTTTGGTAAAAAAACAAAAAACGTTATTAGTAAGAGCTCAGTAATAAAGAGCCTTTATGATGTAATAAAAGGAAGGATATCGGAAGGCAGGAAAGATTCATATACTTTTTCCCTCCATAAAAAAGGCATTGATGAAGTATTGAAAAAATTTGGAGAGGAGGCTATTGAAGTAATACTGGCTGCAAAACATCAAAAAAAAGAAGCTATCATATATGAGATAAGCGACCTGGTATACCATCTGCTTGTCCTGATGGGGGAGAAGAATATAGATCCCGACCAGATCTATGATGAGTTAATATCCAGGAAAAAATAGGAGGATATATTTGGGAGTAAAAAAAAGGATAGCCGTTATCACAAGCGGCGGAGATGCCAGCGGTATGAATGCGACGATAAGAGCTGTTACACGTTATGGCATTTACAGAGGGCTTCAGGTATATGGTTTTTATGAAGGTTATAAGGGCCTTATAAACAATAACTTTGTAATACTGGATCCTGCGTCTGTCGGGGGTATCATTGACAGGGGCGGCACATTTCTTTATTCAGCAAGGTCGGAAAGGTTCAAATGCCGGGAAGGGCAGAAGGAAGCTATCGGTAATATAAAAAAGAACGGCATAGAAGGCCTTATAGTAATAGGCGGGGACGGTTCTTTCAGGGGGGCACATGAGCTCCACAAACAGGGTATAAAAGTGATTGGAATCCCCGCTACCATAGACAATGACATACCCGGCACAGATTACAGCATAGGTTTTGATACGGCACTCAATGTCATAATCGGACTAATTTCAAAAATAAGGGACACGGCTTACTCCCATGACAGGATTTTTGTGATAGAGGTGATGGGGAGGAATTCAGGTATTATTGCCATAAATACAGGCCTTGCCTGCGGGGCAGATTTTATACTCATTCCGGAAAAGAAAGTTGACATAATAGGTATTGCAGACAGCATAAAAAAGAACAGGGAGAATAAGAGGCACACCCTGGTTATAGTAGCGGAGGGTGCTGCAAAGGCGGGCGAAGTGGCTTCATCAATAAAGCTGCTGGTGGGAAGGGAAGTCCGGGTATCCGTCCTCGGCCATATCCAGAGGGGCGGTTCTCCTGCTGCTCTCGACAGGAAACTGGCAGCTGAATTCGGGAAGAGATCCGTAGATCTTTTAATCGAAGGTGAAAGTGATTGCATGGTCGGAATAAAGGCAATGAAAATAATAACCCAGAGATTTGAAGATATATTCGAGACGGTAAAAGGAATAGATGAAAGCCTTTATGATCTTACAGATATACTTTCAAAGTAATAGAATTTTAGGATATTGTGAGAATATAAAAACATAAAGAACACTTCAGGTAAATAATTAAAATTGGTAATATATAACAGGAATAAAAATTATTACTTAAAGGTGAAGTATTATGTTTGAAGGAGTTTTTACTGCAATAGTGACACCATTCAGCGAGGATGGAAGCCTTGATCTTGAAAGCCTTGGGAAACTGATAGAATTTCAGATAGATAACAACATTTCAGGAATAGTACCAGTTGGTACAACCGGTGAGAGCCCTACCCTTAGGATAGAAGAGCACATAAAGGTTGTCGAATATACCTGCAGCAAGGTCGATGGAAGGGTCAAGGTAATAGCCGGAGCAGGATCAAACAATACGGATGAAGCCATAGAGCTTTCAAAGGCAGCCGAACAGGCCGGGGCAGACGCAACATTGCAGGTAGCGCCTTATTATAATAAACCGACCCAGGAAGGCCTCTACAGGCATTATATAAAAATAGCCGACAGGGTAAATATACCCCATATAATATACAATATCCCGTCCAGGACAGGCAGGAATATTGAGGTAGACACTATGGTGAGGCTTGCAGACCATCCGAATATTGCCGGAGTAAAGGAGGCATCCGGTAATATAATACAGATGATGCAGATAATAGAGAAGGCGCCGGATAGTTTTGCCGTGCTTTCCGGAGATGACAGTATTACCCTTCCCCTCACTGCAGCAGGCGGCAGGGGGTTGATAAGTGTATCCAGCAATCTTTTCCCTGGACTTATGGTTGATTTTGTCCAGTCAGGCCTCAGGGGGGATTTTGATATGATGGCAAGGCTGAATTACAAGCTGATGCCGCTTTTCAGGATGATGTGCATTGAACAGAATCCCATTCCAATAAAAACTGCAATGGCATTAAAAGGTTATCTGAAGGAGGTATTCCGCCTTCCCCTATGCCAGCTGAGACCTGAAAACCGGGAGAAACTGGCAGAATTTCTGGAAGAATTTGAATAATTATAAAGGTGTATTTGGAACATGATACTGGTGCCGAAGGCCGGGGTCGAACCGGCACGAACCTTTCGGCCCACTGGATTTTGAGTCCAGCGCGTCTGCCAATTCCGCCACTTCGGCACGGTAAAAATCATACAATTTATCACTGCTATAATCAAGAAAATATATTATATGGCAGCGGTAATTAGATAAGCAGGTAATTCAGCGGCCAGCAGTGGTTTGTGTTATACTCTTATCTCTTAACAGTTTTAAAGTTTTAAGATAAATTTTTATACTGAAAAAGATTCTTATGAGTCAAGCACCTTCCGGGCAGATTCAGCCTGATAGTCCATTACATATGGTATTCCCGTAACCACGGAAGCTTCCCCGGTCAGGGCTACCAGGTCACCGCGTGTCATGTATTTTAGATCGAATTTACGGGCTCCGCACATGAACTGCTTCAGTCCCTGTTCAAGCCTTTTGTAATATGAATAAAGTCCGACAGCTGCACCCGGTACATTTTCTGCTTTCTGCCCGAGTTCTTTTTTAAGGTCTGTTATTTCAACAAATACCGATTCCATATCTGTTCCGTATTTTGCAATTGATTTTGGCAATTTCCCATTATTGAGCTTTTCTGATATTGTTTTTCCCACCATACACGCTGTTATGGGAGACCTTGACATGCCTACAAGTTTAAAATACGGGGCCCCCATTGCCAGTCCCTTGAATATGTGGTCCTCCAGAGTAAAACCGCCTGCAATTGCCATATCGGGGACATACAGTCCTTTTTCTTCCATGATTTTAGCATATCTGAAAGCAATAGATTGGAGATATATTGTAGGAATTCCCCATTCATTCATCATCCTCCAGGGGCTCATTCCGGTACCTCCTCCTGCACCATCAATAGTAATCAGATCTATGCCGGCATCAGAAGAGTACCTCATAGCCCTGGCAAGATCTTCAGGACCATAAGCACCTGTCTTTAAAAAGATATGTTTAGCCCCGGCTTTCCTGAGATGCCCGACTGAATCCATAAAATCTTCCCTTGAAGCCATTCCTATCCTGGAGTGTCTTTCGAATTCTTTAAAATCACCATGTTTGAATGCTTTCTGGACATCGGGGTCAAGCGGATCGGGAAGGACTATGTACCCTCTTTTTTTGATCTTTAATGCACGGTCAAGGCTGTCTATTTTTATTTCCCCCCCGATATTTTTAGCACCCTGGCCCCATTTTAGCTCTACTGTTTCAACGCCAAGTTCCCTGATTGCATATTCAAGAACGCCGAATCTGGAATCCTCGACATTCGACTGCACAACGATCTCTCCATAGCCCTTTTGCTGCCAGTCTTTATAAAGCCTTACCCTTTCAGCAAGTTCTGGAGAATTGATTACCTTGCCCTGTGAATCAAATTCAGATTCGGGGTCTATTCCACAGACATTTTCACCAATGGTGAGGATCACCCCTGATATTGCTGCACCGATAGCCAGACCTTTCCAGTTTTTTCTGGCAATATCAGTAGAGCCAAGTCCGGGTATTATCAGCGGTAGTTTCAGTTTTATATCATTGTTTTTTCCAATTGCGGTATTTAGATTAACACTGGTAAAGATTGCTTTATCACTGTCCTCTTCAATACCATAGGCTCCAAAAGCCGAACCCATTATATTTAGGTGTGAATAATCAACAGGATAATCTTTTTCCGAAGCAGCCGTTATGCTGCCGTACGGACCTGGATACATAACTTCAGCTCCCCTGTACGCTGATTTACCTATCTCACAGAGGCCCGGGCAGCCGTCTATGCACGTGGAACACATTCCGCTTGAAGGGCTTATGCTTCCGGAAAGGTTTCTTGTTCCGGTAGCGTTGGAAGCATTCACTTTTGAGTATGTCATCTTATTCTCCTTAATAAATTTTTTAAAAATAATGTTTAACAAAGATTCATAAGAAAAGAAGTAAAAATAAAAAAGCACATCTTCAAAAGCCGTAGCTTCTGAAGCCTGTGCTTCATTGCAGTCAAAGACTTCTTTGTCTTATATTTAATTTTCAGTTAGTGTTATAATATAAAAAAATATTGCTGTCAATGAATAAAGTGATATTTATTGTTAATTTAAAGTTAAACTTTCTGGTTTTAAATCCATAATTTTAAATTTACCAAACATTGCGGGCCAGGGATAAATGAAAAATAGAATAGTTCTTATCGACTCAAATAATATCGCCTACCGTGCTTTTTACGCCCTTCCTGATTCTATAACAACCTCTTCAGGAATGATGACGAACGCCGTGCTGGGGTTTACAAACATGTTCATGAAACTGATAGAGGATATGAAGCCTGAAGCAGTAATATGTGCATTCGACAGCAGGGGCGAAACTTTCAGGCATGAGATGTTTGAAATGTACAAGATGCACCGCAAGAAGATGCCTGACGGACTGTCAGGCCAGCTTCCCCTTATAAAAGAGGTAATGGATGCCTTCAATGTCAGTTGTATTGAAAAAGAGGGACTGGAGGCTGATGATATACTTGCGAGCATCGTCAGGGATGCAGCCAGAGAATACTCTGAAACCATTATAGTAACAGGTGATAAGGATATGCTACAGATGGTATCGGAAAGGATAAAAGTACTATCTTCAAAAAAAAGTATTACCGATACTGTTACATATGACAGGGAAAGCGTGGAGAAGAAAATGGGGGTCAGTCCCGGAAGGGTAAGAGACCTCCTGGCCCTCATGGGTGACAGTTCTGATAATATTCCGGGTGTACCCGGTGTCGGACCCAGGACAGCTGTAAAGCTTATAAAGGAATTTGGAAGTCTTGAAGACATATATGATAATCTAGAGAATATTAAAAACGAAAAAATTAAAAATATACTTATAAATAATAAAGATCTGGCTTTTGTAAGCAAAGAACTCAGTACGCTCAGGGACGA
This sequence comes from uncultured Actinomycetota bacterium, assembly GCA_964563645.1. Classification (GTDB taxonomy): domain Bacteria; phylum Actinomycetota; class Humimicrobiia; order Humimicrobiales; family Humimicrobiaceae; genus M55B120. Next base: position 112,521 of record CAZLXJ010000024.1, read on the forward strand.
TATGGATGTAGATCCGGAAATTTTTAAGACCAGTTTCAAGGATATAGATTACGAAAGTGTAAAAGGGATTTTTGAGCGCCTTGAATTCAAGAAACTTCTGGAAAGGCTGCCAAAATACAGGGGTATGATAAATTTTAAAAAAGAAAATACCGGTAAAGAAGTAGTAAGAACCAGTGAAATAAAACCTGTCTTAATGATACCGGATGAAGGGATCAGGAACGCTATTGAGAAAAATGATAACACGGTATATATCTCTTCATTAATTAAAAATCACGAAACAGAAGGCATTATACTTTACTGCGGAGGGCCTTTCGCATACATTGTCGATGAAAGGTTAGCCGGACGCGAAAGGTCGATAGAATCATTAAGGGAAATAATTCAGGACAGGAATATAAAAAAATCAGGAATATATCTGAAGCAGGCTATAAAATTTCTAAGAAGGTACAGCATCGTTATGGAAGGCAGGATAAATGATTTTGAAATAATGTATCTTTCACTTAATCCGGTTAAGGCGTCCGCCGATATATCTGATATATCCAGAGATATCCTGAACATAGATATCGGGGACATTAAATACCATCAGGAGGAAGACTCTTCAGAATTAAGCAGCCCTGCTATGGATAGCCAGATGATGTTTGCTTTTTCCGGAGAGGACCGTAGCGGGGGCCAGGGGGAAATCGATCAGGCAATGCTTAAGGGCCTGTCTGTTTTTGAAATGATGGAAAAAAGACTTCTGGATTTGATTGAAAAAAACGGGCTTGCGGATGTATACAGGAAACTGGAGGAACCGCTTACAGGAATACTGGCTGAAATTGAATTCAGGGGTGTAAGCATCGATAAAAACTACCTCAGAAGGCTTATAAAAAAATATGATATAGAAATCCAGAGATTGACAGAAGAAATATATGAATTGTGCGGGGAAAGATTCAATATTAATTCTTCCCGGCAGCTTTCAACTGTGTTGTATGAAAAATTAAAGCTCCCTGCCCTTAAAAAGACAAAAACAGGCCTCTCTACTGATGCAGGGACATTAAAAGCTATAAATGGAACCTCTCCCGTAATAGGTAAAATACTGGAGTACAGGGAAAAAAGCAAGTTGAAGAATACATATATTGACGTGCTTCCAGGACTGATCGACGATAAGGACGGGCGCATACATACAAGCTACAATCAGATGGGAACCTCTACGGGAAGGATAAGTTCAAGCGAGCCTAATCTCCAGAATATACCTGTACGGACAGAATATGGAAGACAGATAAGAAAGGCTTTTATACCAGGGAAGGGCTATGACCTTTTAATGACGTCAGACTATTCACAGATAGAGCTAAGAATACTTGCCCACCTGTCAGGAGATGAAAACCTTATTGCTTCTTTTAACAGAAATGAAGATATCCACAGCAGGACAGCATCTGAACTATTTAACGTAGAATATGAAAATGTTCCCGAAGACCTGAGAAGAAAAGCCAAAGCAATAAATTTCGGAATAATATACGGCATGACAGAATTCGGGCTTGCAAGCAGGCTCTCAATAAGCGGAGAGGAGGCGGCAGAATACATAAAGATGTACTTTGAAAGATATCCGGAAGTCGGCAGATACCTAAAAGAGCTTGTTGAAAGTGCCTCCAGGAAAGGTTATTCAACGACAATGTTTGGAAGAAAGAGGTATATAAGGGAACTTGGGAGCAGCAACGGGAGGCTGCGTGGTCTTGGTGAAAGATTTGCGGTTAATACTCCAATCCAGGGAAGTGCGGCAGATATTATGAAGCTTTCAACAATAAACCTGTACAGGAATCTAAAATCTGAAAATATTGACAGTAATATCATACTTCACGTGCATGACGAGCTGGTCCTGGAACTTAAGGAAAACGACCGTGAAAAAGTAGAAAGAATTGTAAGGGATTCAATGGAAAACTGCATAGAGTTAAAGGTTAGATTAAAAGTTGATATAAAAACGGGGGAAAACTGGTATATTTAAAAATATTTAAAAAATTTTTAAAATATTGATAATTATTAACTTGCATGCTATTCTTTTTGTTTATGTTAAAGGAAAGGGAGGTAAACCAAAAAAGTATGGTGGAAAATAATATTAATATCAAACTGACTGATGAAAATTATATGGTTAAGAATGAAAAGGGGGAGATGGTTCCCAATTATGATATTACCATGGTTAGCTTTAAGGATGGGGATATCATAAAGGGCCGCGTTGTAAAAATAGAAAAAGACGAGGTCCTTGTAGATATAGGTTTCAAATCGGAAGGGGTGATACCCTTAAATGAGATTTCGATCAGGAACAGCATAAAACCGGAGGATGTACTCAAGGTCGATGATGAGATCGATATTATAGTCCTGCAGAAAGAAGACCAGGATGGAAGGTGCATCCTTTCCAAAAAAAGAGCAGAAATGGAAAAGAATTTTGACAGGATAGAAAAGATATATGAGAACAATGAAACCATCGAAGGCGAAATAATCGAAAGCGTAAAAGGCGGTCTTATAGTCGATATAGGGCTGAGGGGCTTCCTTCCTGCATCATTGATTGATGTAAGGAAGACAAAAGACCTTGATTCCTATATAGGAGAGAAGTGCACTTGCAGGATCATTGAGGTTGACAGGAACAGGAATAACGTGGTTCTTTCAAGGAAGGCTATAATAGAAGGCGAGAGAAGGGAACAGAGAAAAGAGATAATGGGAAATATGGAAGTCGGTCAGATAAGAGAAGGAGTAATAACAAGCATAGCCGATTTCGGAGCTTTTGTAGATGTAGGCGGTGTTGACGGGCTGGTCCATATTTCAGAGCTTTCGTGGAATCATGTAAAGCATCCGTCTGAAGTAGTCGAAGTAAACCAGAAAGTTGATGTAGAAATACTTGATATAGACTATGAAAAGCAGAGGCTCTCACTTGGATTAAAGCAGACACAGAAAGATCCGTGGATGGAGAAGATAAAGAAATATTCAAAGAACGATATTGTAAACGGAAAGGTTACAAGGATAGTAAAATTCGGACTATTCGTTCAGATAGAAGAAGGCCTGGAGGGACTTGTACATATTTCAGAATTATCAGAGGAACCTGTCAGAAGACCAAGTGATGTTGCAAAGATAGGAGATGAGCTGATAATCAGGATAATAGATATAGATTTTGATAAAAGGCGTATGGCTTTCAGCGTGAAACAGGTAGAAAACCCGGTAGAAGAAAGAGAAGAAGAAACTAAGGAACCGGAAGAGGAAAGCAAAAAGAAAGAAAATGAGGAGTCCGGGGAAAAGGGATCCGGAACAGGAAAAAAGGAAGATTTAAAATCCGGAAAACCTGTGCAAAAAAAAGCTGAAGGGAAAGCTTCGGAAACATCCGGCACTTCAGATGAAGATAAGGAAGATAATCCTGAAGGCAGCACTGCTCCCGATAACGAAAAAGAGAAGCAGATCAAAGAGATCCTGAGGGAACTTAAAGACGAAGCCAACCTTGATTGAGCGGATCCTACCCTTAATCTAAATAAAATCAATTATAATAGTATCTCCTGTACGCCGGCCGGGCTGGCCTGGCCGGTGCAGGTTATTGATATATTATCCGTATTTTCCAGCATTAAAAAATTTCCAGCATGTTTTTTGGCGGTCAAAAGGATTAAAATACGGAGTCTGTCATAATGGAGGGAGTTGGGATTATTAGCATTATTGGAATAACAGGTGTTATATCTTCAGGTAAAAGCACTGTAGCGGATTTTTTAAAAAAGTCCGGCGGCAACATAAAGATTATCGATGTTGATGAAACTGCGAAAAGCCTGTATGGGAAATATCCTGAGATAAAATTAAAAGTTAAAAGAGTTTTCGGTAAGGACATTTTCGATAAAAAAAATAATATTATTTTTACAAAGCTTGCGGAGAGAGTATTCTCAAAAGAAGAAGACTTGATGAAATTAAACCGCATCATGTTTCCATATATCAGAAAAGAGATAAAAAAGCTTATAGGGTCTGCCGGTGATTATAACCATGTAATCATAGATGCTGCTGTATTGTTTGGGGCAAAGCTTGATCTTCTGTGTGATTATATAATACTTGTGGATTCGGATAAGGAGAAAAGAAAAAAATTCTTAAAAAATAAAAATCTAAGCGATGATGAGATAGAACTGAGGATAAGGGGCCAGCATATAAAAATAAATAATGGAAGGGTAGACTATACCATAATAAACAGCGGAGATGAAAAAAGATTGCATGAGAAGGCCTGCAGTATAATAAGTGATATAGATAAAAGAGAAAAAAATAAGGATGCAAAATAATAACAGATTTAAATTAGTATCAAATTATTCTCCGCGGGGCGATCAAAATAAGGCAATAGAAAAACTTACGGAAGGCTTGAAAAGAAATTATAAATATCAGAGCCTCCTGGGAGTAACAGGTTCCGGGAAAACCTATACAATAGCAAATGTTATACAGAACATCCAGCTTCCCACACTTGTACTTGCTCCTAATAAAACCCTTGCAGCCCAGTTGTGCAACGAATTCAGGGATTTTTTTCCCAATAATGCAGTAGAATATTTTGTAAGCTACTACGATTATTATCAGCCAGAGGCATATCTTCCGGGAAAGGATATTTATATTGAAAAGGACACTTCAATAAACGAAGACATAGAAAAATTGAGGCTGTCCACCACAAATTCGCTATACACCAGGGATGATGTGATAGTCGTAGCAAGCGTATCATGCATATATGGTCTTGGTTCGCCTTCAGAGTATGAGAAGCAGCGGATAGTTTTAAGGGCAGGGCAGGATTCTAACAGGGAAGAACTTATAAGAAAACTTGTAAACATCCGTTATGAAAGAAATGAATATGATTTTTCAAATGGCAAATTCAGAGTTAGGGGAGATATACTGGAGGTATATCCTGCATATCAGGACAGGGCGGTAAGGATACAGTTATTTGGCGATGAAATAGAAAAAATCGAGGAATTTAATCCTGTATCGGGAGAAATATTTGAAAAAAATGATGTATATATAATATCTCCCGCAACACATTTTCTTGCTACTGTAGAGTGGGTTGAGAGAGCCCTTGGAACAATTGAAGAAGAATTAAAAGAAAGGGTAAAATATTTTAAAGAAAAAGGTAAGCTCCTGGAAGCCCAGCGTATAGAATCGCGCACAAGATATGATATGGAGATGATAGCGGAGCTTGGCTTTTGCAGCGGGATAGAGAATTACTCGCGTCACATAACAGGCAAGAGGCCCGGGGAAGCTCCCAGCACATTAATTGATTTTTTCCCTGACGATTTTATGGTGGTTATGGATGAATCGCATATAGGGGTACCGCAGATAAGGGGAATGTATGAAGGCGACCGTTCAAGGAAACAGACACTTGTGGATTACGGTTTCCGGCTGCCTTCGGCCCTGGATAACCGGCCGCTTAAGTTTCCGGAGTTTGAAGAGAAGGTAAAAAGGGTTATCTTTACCTCGGCCACTCCCGGGCTCTACGAGAGAAACATAAGCAGCCAGGTGGTGGAGCAGATAATAAGGCCTACAGGGCTGGTAGATCCTGAAGTGATTGTCAGGCCGACAGAGGGCCAGATAGATGATCTGATAGGAGAGATAAGGAAAATAGTAAAAAGAGGTGAAAGGGTATTAATAACAACTCTTACAAAAAGAATGGCAGAAGACCTTACCGACTATATTTCAGGGCATAATATAAAGGCCCGTTATCTGCATTCGAACATAGATACGCTTGAGAGGATAGAAATATTGCGTGATCTAAGGTCCGGAGAATTTGATGTGCTTGTAGGGATAAATCTGTTGAGGGAGGGCCTTGACCTTCCCGAAGTATCGCTGGTGGCGATACTGGATGCCGATAAAGAAGGATTTTTAAGATCAGGGATATCACTTATACAGACTATAGGGAGGGCGGCAAGAAATATAAACGGCAGAGTAATAATGTATGCGGATAATATTACAGGATCAATAAAAAATGCCGTGGATGAGACAGAAAGAAGAAGGAAGATACAGGTAGAATTCAATGATAAGAATAATATTGTCCCCAGGTCAATAAGCAAGGCAATTTCAGATATACTGTATGAGAGAGGAGTAAGGCCTGTTCAAAAATCTCCGGGGAAGAAAGATAATGGTAAGGTAAGCGATGGGAGACTTACTGAAAGCAGAATACTAAAAATGGACCCCTCGAACGTTTTTAGTATCATTTCAGGGCTCGAGGAAAAGATGTATTTAGAGGCCAGGGAATTAAATTTTGAAAAGGCAGCTGTAATAAGAGACGAAATAAAAAGGATAAAAAAGATTACTAATATTCAAACGCCGGGTATAAGAAAAGATGAAGGAAGAAATATATATAAAAGGCGCAAGAGAGCATAACCTTAACAATATAAGCCTCAGGATCCCCAGGAACAGTTTAATAGTTTTTACCGGTGTCAGCGGCTCCGGCAAGTCTTCACTTGCCTTTGATACTATTTACGCAGAGGGTCAGAGAAGGTATGTTGAATCGCTATCTTCCTATGCAAGGCAGTTTCTGGGACAGATGGAAAAACCGGATGTCGATTTGATAGAAGGGCTTTCACCGGCTGTTTCTATAAATCAGAAGGGAGTTTCCAAAAATCCGCGTTCTACAGTGGGTACTATCACTGAAGTATATGATTATTTAAGGGTCCTTTATGCAAGAATCGGGATACCTTACTGCTATATTTGCGGAAAGCCGATAACCAGGCAGACTGTAGACCAGATTGTGGACAGGATAATGGAGCTGGCTCCAGGCACTAAATTCCAGATCCTATCTCCGATTATACGCGGAAGGAAGGGGGAATACGGCAGGACATTTGAGAATATTTATAAAAACGGCTTCATAAGGGTAAGAGTGGACGGAACCGTCTATGAACTTGGAGAAGATTTTGATCTGAAACTGGATAAAAATATTAAGCATAATATCGAGATAATAGTAGACAGGCTCAAGATGGGCCATGATATAAGGAAAAGACTGGCAGAGGACATAGAGATATCGCTTAAGGAAAGCGGGGGTATTGCATACATGCAATTATCTGATAATGGAGAAATAATCAGTTTTTCAGAGAATTTTTCCTGTGTCGACTGCGGTATCAGCTATGAAGAGCTGACCCCCCGGATGTTTTCTTTCAATAGTCCCTATGGGGCCTGTGAGGAATGCGGCGGTCTCGGAATAAGCAAAGTAGTTGATCCGGGCCTTTTAGTTGAGAAACCAGAACTAAGCATAATGGATGGAGCCATTCCCTTTTTTAGTATGAACTATTCAAACTATTACTCGCAATTGATAAGGAGCCTTGCAGAAGAATATGATTTTGACCTGAGTACACCATTCAGGGATCTTGATGAGGGGGTAAAGAAGATAATCCTTTACGGTACAGGCGGTAAGAGGATAAAAGTCAGATACAGAAACCACAGGGGCCAGATAAGGTTCTATTATATTAAATTTGAAGGGCTTGCCAGTAACCTGAGCCGGATGTATATTGAAACTGAGTCTGATTACAAGAGGAGCAAGATAGAAAAAATTATAGCAAATACTCCGTGTCCGGGCTGTCACGGTAAAAGGTTAAAAAAAGAGAGTCTTGCGGTAAAGGTAAACGGACTTTCTATTGCTGATTTTTGTGAAATGACTATTGAAGAAAATATTGACTGGTTGAATAAGATAAATCTTTCCGAAAGGGAGATGCTTATAGGCAGGGGCCTGATAAAGGAAATAATTGAAAGGCTGAAATTTCTAAAGGATGTCGGGCTGGGCTATCTTACCCTGGAGAGAAAATCCAGCACGCTTTCAGGAGGAGAATCACAGAGGATAAGACTGGCTACGCAGATAGGATCCGGTCTGGTGGGTGTCCTCTATATACTTGACGAACCAAGTATTGGTCTTCATCAGAGAGATAACTCAAAATTGATAGATGCCCTGAAGAGATTAAGGGACCTTGGCAATACTATAATTGTAATAGAACATGATGAAGAAACCATTAGAAAATCAGATCATATAGTGGACATAGGCCCGGGTGCCGGGATACATGGGGGGAGAATAGTATTTAACGGCCGCCTTGAAGATATTTATGATTGCAGCACTTCAATAACGGGCGAGTACCTTAAGGGAACAAAATTTATTCCTGTTCCTGAAAAAAGAAGAAAAGGTAATGGGAGGAGGATAACGGTAAAAGGAGCGCGAGAGCATAATCTAAAGAATATTGATGTTGATATAGAACTGGGAAAGATCATAGCTGTTACGGGAGTCTCCGGATCAGGTAAAAGCACGCTTGTAAATGAAATACTCTACCCTTCTCTTTCAAATAAGCTTATGAGATCCCATATGTATGCCGGGGAGCATGACGGTATTCTGAATGCTGAAAATCTGGACAAAGTGATTGTTATAGACCAGTCCCCGATCGGAAGGACCCCACGCTCAAATCCTGCGACATATACGGGGGTATTTACCTATATAAGAGAATTATTTTCAAAGACACATGATGCCAGGTTGAGGGGGTATAAACCGGGAAGGTTCAGCTTTAATGTAAAAGGAGGCAGGTGCGAATACTGTAATGGTGATGGAATGATAAAAATAGAGATGCACTTTCTGCCTGATATATATGTTCCATGCGAAGTCTGCAAGGGAAAAAGATTTAAAAGGGATACCCTGGAAATAAAATATAAAGGTAAAAATATTGATGACGTTCTGAATATGACCGTGGAGGAAGCCCTGTCATTTTTTGGGAATATACCAAGAATAAGAAATAAGCTGGAGCTGATAAACGATGTTGGTCTTGGTTATATAAAGCTTGGCCAGCCATCGACAACATTATCCGGAGGAGAAGCACAGAGGGTAAAATTATCAACAGAACTGTCTAAAAGAAGCACAGGTAATACACTTTACCTTCTTGATGAACCGACTACAGGGCTTCATTTTGATGATATTAAAAAGCTGCTCAAGATTCTTAACAGACTGGTGGATGCAGGCAATACGGTTCTTGTGATAGAACATAATATGGAAGTAATAAAGGCTGCAGATTACATAATAGACCTTGGGCCGGAAGGCGGGAATAAGGGCGGGATGGTCATAGCCCGGGGCACTCCAGAGGAAATCAGTAATATGGATTATTCATACACGGGAAGGTTCTTAAAAAGATACCTGACGGACCACAGGCTAACTGTAAAAGTATGAAAACTTATGCAAAAAAAGACAATGAGAAAATAAGTGGCTCCCCTTCAGGAGAAAGACTGATAAGATCCCTTGAAATATTGCCAGTAAAGACAGGTGTGTACCTGTTTAAGGATGAAAGGGGGAAAATAATATACGTAGGCAAAGCCAGAAATATTTACAGCAGGGTAAAAAGTTATTTTTCTGCCAGAAACAGGGATTTCCTTTATATGAAGCCGCCGGACTTTTCCCGGCAGATAAGGTCAGTTGATTACATAGTTACATCAAATGAGGTAGAAGCCCTGATACTTGAAGGAAACCTTATAAAGGAAAACAGGCCAAAGTATAATATTGAACTGAAGGATGATAAATCATATCCCTTTATAGCCATAACGGATGAGAAATATCCACGGGTGTTTTTAACAAGGAACAGGAAAATCAAAAAAGCAAAGTATTACGGCCCCTACACTGACGTAGGAGCTGCAAAAAAAACTATTGAACACCTGCGAAGCATATTTAAGATCAGGGACTGCAGGGGGGTAAAGCCGGGTAAAAGTCCTAACCCGCCGTGTCTTAATTACCATATAGGACTCTGCAGCGGCCCGTGCATCGGTAATATATCAGAATCAGAATATAAAAAGAATGTAGAGGATATAAGAAATTTTTTAAAAGGAAAAAACCGTTCAATAGTAAATGAATTAAAAAAGAGGATGGAAGAATGCTCCGGAAAACTGAAATTTGAAGAAGCAGAAGAGTTGAGAAAAAAAATTAATGGCATTGAAAAAATCGTTGAAGAGCAAAAGATCGTTTTTGACAGTGCTTATGCATTGGATTTTATTGCCGTAAAAAAAGAAAGAAGAATTGCGTCAATAAGCCTGTTTATGTACAGGTCCGGAACACTGGCGCTTGTAAATAATTTTATTTTGGAAAACAGGGGGCTGTTAAAAGATAACCAGCTGATTCCATTGTTCATCAATCAGTATTATGAAAATATAAACAGCATACCATCAAAAATATACACCTCCGTCAGCATAAAAGATTCAAATTTAATAGAGGAATGGTTCAGAGTTAAGAAGAGCAGGAAGGTAATTGTAAAAAAGCCCGTGAAAGGCGAGAAAAAGAAGATAATGGATATGGCAGTAAGGAACGCTGAACTATATCTTGAAAAAAAGAAATTTGAAAAATCCACGGGACACAGCCAGGGCTACAGGGATCTTATAAGACTAAAAGACAGGCTGGGATTACATAACATTCCACGGAGGATTGAATGTTATGACATATCAAACCTTGGAGAAAGTTTTCCCGTAGGTTCCATGACTGTAGCATGCGATGGAGAAATAGACCCCAGGCATTACCGGCACTTTAAAATAAGATCAATGTCCGGCCAGGACGATTGCGCCATGCTGGAGGAAATAGTGGGCAGAAGATTAAGATATCTTGGTGTTCCCGGGACAGGTATTATAGAAAGCTTTGACCAGAATCCTGATCTTTTGGTAATAGACGGGGGGAAAGCCCAGTACAGTTCTGTAAAAAAAGTTATTGACAGGAATGGGTTGGGTAACATTGATATAATAAGTATAGCAAAAAAAGAGGAGATGATATTCTGTGAAAGGTTCAGAAACGGGGTAAAGCTGGACCCCGGGAGCGAACTTATGAGAATAATAATCAGGCTGCGGGATGAGGCACACCGTTTTGCAATAGGATATCACAGGAAATTACGGAATAGGTATATGACAAATTCTGTGCTTGACCAGATAAAAGGTATAGGGAGCAAAAAAAAGGGTTATATAATGGAAAATGTTGAATCAGTTGAAGAGCTGAAAGAAAAAAGCATAGAGGACCTCATGAATATAAAGGGAATAAACTACAGGGATGCAGTCAATATATATGATAGTTTTCATAGATAACGGCCAGAAAAAGTCAATACGGTCCGTAGAATAATTGGAAAATGTATTTTCTTATTTGCATAAAACCTTATACTTGATTTGTTTTTCGCAGTAACCCTTAATGGCATTTAAGTATTTTTCAAAGTGTTTGCTTCTAAAAGGATTGTTTTTTTTAAAGCAAAAAGATTAAAATATGTTATAGAATTTTTATTATCATTATTTGTTATTAAAAAGTGTCTGAAAATAAAAGTAGTATTGTAAAAAGGTCCGGCAAAATGGAACTTATGATAATAACAGGGCTATCCGGAGCAGGAAAATCCGAAGCACTTAAATATTTTGAGGATGCAGGATTTTACTGTATAGACAATCTTCCTGCACATCTTGTATTAGATTTGATGAATTTTTTTTCATCCAGAGATTGTAGTGTAAATAAAATTGCCCTGGCAATAGATCTTAGAAGCGGTTATTTTTTCAATGAAATATTTATAATGCTGGATAAGCTAAAAGAAAGAAAAATACGATACAGGATACTTTTCCTTGAGGCGTCTTTGAACGCCATAACAAAAAGATATTCACTTACAAGGAGAAAGCACCCTCTGGTAGAATCAGGCTCGCTGGCTGCGGGCATAAAAGAAGAGATGGAAAAAATGGCCCAGCTGAAGAATATAGCAGATATAATAATAGATACAACGCTTCTCAATTCAAAGGAACTTAAGCTTGAGATTGCTGAAAGAGTTATATCCGATGCTGAAAAGAGGAAGATACTGCAGATATCTGTGGTATCTTTCGGTTATAAATATGGCCTGCCGGATAACATGGATATAGTTATGGATGTAAGATTCCTTCCAAATCCCTATTATTTGAAGGAGCTTGAAAATCTTGATGGAAAAAGTGATAAGGTAAAGGATTTTGTTCTGGGCAGGGTAGAAACAAAAAAATTTTTAAGTCTATTTAAGGAGATGCTTGATTTTCTTATACCAAATTATATTGCAGAAGGTAAAAGTTATCTTGGGATAGGCATAGGCTGCACCGGAGGCAGGCACCGTTCGGTTGTGATTGCAGAAAAAATTAATGAGCATCTTAACATAGGGGGGTATTCATCAAAACTCTTTCACAAGGATTTAGGTAAGAATATGTCAAATGATTGACCGGGTTTTTATACAGATTTAAAAAAAATAACTTTTATGTTTTATATAAATTTGATAGAATGTTCCAATTTTGTAAAATAATAAATAAATTTGGTTAATTTAAATTAAAAACTTTACTAAGGGGAGGAATATAATGGCTGTAAAAGTTGGAATCAATGGTTTTGGAAGGATAGGAAGGCAGTTTCTCAGGGCAAAGCTAAAAAATGACAGGGCAAATGATGTAGATGTGGTGTCAATAAACGACCTCTATCCTACCAGCGTGCTTGCTCATCTTCTTAAATATGATTCAGTCTATGGAATACTGGACAGGGATATAAAGGTCGTGGAAGATGCTATTATAATAGACGGCAGCAAAATAAAGGTTACATCTATAAAAGACCCGGCTGAATTGCCATGGGGCGAGATGGGCGTAGACGTTGCAATTGAATCTACAGGATTATTCAGTACAAGGGATGCAGCCCGCAGTCATCTGGATGCAGGAGCAAAAAAAGTTCTTGTAACAGCTCCTATGAAAGGAGAAGGGGCAGATATAACAATAGTGCTGGGTGTAAACCATGACAGCTATGATAAAGATAAGCACCATATAATATCGAACGCTTCATGTACCACCAATGCACTGGCTCCAGTATGCAAGGTGTTAAATGATAATTTTGTTATAAAAAACGGCCTGATGACAACCATACATGCATATACCAATGATCAGAGAATCCTGGACCTTCCACATAAGGATCTGAGAAGGGCAAGAGCAGCTGCACTATCGGCCATACCTACAACTACAGGAGCTGCAAGTGCTATAGGACTTGTAATACCTGAATTGAACGGCAAATTGAACGGCCTGGCCGTAAGGATACCCATACCTGTGGGATCCCTGGTGGACCTGGTTGTAGATATTGAAAAAAAAGCAGGTGTTGAACAAGTAAATGAAGCTTTCAAAAATGCTTCAGAAAGCCCTGCATTAAAGGGAATATTACAGTATACAGAAGAACCCATTGTTTCGGCCGACGTAATAGGGAACAGTTATTCGTCTATATTTGATGCAGAGAATACATATGTTCAGGATAACCTGGTAAAAGTGTTGTCATGGTATGACAATGAATGGGGATATTCAAGCAGGTTGCTTGATCTTGTAAAATTTATTACCGGGTGATATTTAATAATCGCTAAGACCGGACATAACTACTAATATAAAGGTCCGGTCTTTTTATTAGCAGACATGGTGATAATAATGTTTGACAGGAAAACTATAAGGGATATTGATATAAGGGGTAAAAAAGTAATAGTAAGGGTAGATTATAATGTACCGCTGGGTGAAGACCTTTCAGTAACCGATGATACCAGAATAAGGTTATCTATTCCCACAATAAAATATCTCATTGAGAATAATGCACGGATAATATTGATATCCCATCTGGGAAGGCCTAAAGGAAAGCCCGAAGACAGGTTCCGCCTGGACCCGGCGGCCTTAAAGCTGGAAGAGCTTACAGGGGTAAAGGTTAAAAAATTTGACAGTATCTATTCAGATGAAATAAAAGATTACATAGATAACAGGCTTCAGGAAGGGGGTATTGTCATGCTGGAAAACTTAAGATTTGATCCCGGTGAGAAGTCAAATGACAGGGAATTTTCAATGTCACTGGCATCCCTTGGAGATATTTATGTAAACGATGCTTTTGGGGCCGCCCACAGGTCCCATGCCTCGGTTGTAGGGATACCTGAATTCCTTCCTGCAGTATCGGGCCTTTTACTGGAAAAAGAAGTTGAAACTCTTACTTCGCTTCTTGAATCGCCAGAGAGGCCCTTTCTGGCTATTCTGGGGGGAAGCAAGGTATCGGATAAGATAAAAGTAATAAGAAATCTTTTAAGTAAGGTAGAGATGCTCATACTTGGCGGTGGTATGACCTATACATTTCTGAAATCAAAAGGTATGGAGATAGGAAAATCAATCTGCGAGGACGACCAGCTGGATTATGCTGAAGAAATGATCAGCCTTGCCCGGAAAAATAATGTGAGCCTGATCCTGCCTGTTGACATTATCGCTGCAAGGGAATTTGACAGGAATTCTAAAACCAGGGAAGTACCCGTAGATGGTATTCCTTCAGGATGGATGGGGCTCGATATAGGCAGCAGGACAGTGGATTTATTTAAAAAAAATATAGCTGAAGCAGGAACAATATTCTGGAATGGGCCCGTAGGCGTTTTTGAATGGGAAAAGTTTTCAAAAGGAACAAAGAATATCGCATTTGCTATAGCCGGTAGCAATGCCGTAACAGTTGCAGGTGGTGGCGATACAATCGCTGCCATAAAAAGATACGGCCTTGCAGAAAAATTTTCACATATATCCAGCGGAGGCGGAGCCTCCATGGAACTTCTTGAGGGCAGGATTTTACCGGGAGTTGAAGCTTTAATTAAAAAATAAAAAGGTATCGAAAGGATTTTTTAAATATGAGACAAACATTTATTGCAGGAAACTGGAAAATGAACATGACACATCTGGAGGCTATGAAGTTCCTTGAAGAACTTGGGTATGGATTTGAAAACAAAAATGAATGTGAGATTGCAGTATGTCCTCCATACACTGCACTTAGAAGTGCCATGACTGTAATAGAGGATGATAATCTTGAGATAAAACTGGGAGCCCAGAACATGTATTTTGAAAAAAGCGGAGCTTATACCGGGGAAATATCTCCTGACATGCTCAAAGCCCTGAATGTTGAATATGTAATACTGGGACACAGTGAAAGAAGGCAGCATTTTGCCGAAACGGATGAGATGATAAATAAAAAAGTAAAAGCTGTCTTTGATAATGGGTTTAAACCGATACTTTGCATAGGAGAACCCCTTGAAATAAGGGAGGATGGCAGGGAGAAAGAATTTGTGATTGGCCAGCTTACAGATTGTCTTGATGGTGTGGACAGGGAAGATATTGTAGATATTACAATTGCTTATGAACCCATATGGGCGATTGGGACAGGAAAAACAGCAACCTCGGAAGACGCAAACAATATGTGTTCAGCTATCAGAAAAAAAATTGCAGAACTTTACAGCAATGATGCTGCCGATGCTGTCAGGATACAGTATGGAGGCAGCGTAAAACCTTCAAACATAAGTGAACTTATGGAAATGCCTGACATTGACGGGGCACTTGTAGGAGGAGCAAGCCTGAAGGCGGATGATTTTCTGGCAATTATAAATTATTGAATATGAAAAAAAATAGTAAAAACAAAAGGCCGGTCTGCCTTATAATACTTGATGGCTGGGGATTATCTGACAACCAGGAAGGTAATGCTATTGCAATTGCAGATACCCCTAACGTGGATAAATATTTTAAAGTCTATCCCCATACCCGGCTGGATGCTTCAGGGGAAGCCGTGGGTCTCCCTGAAGGCCAGATGGGAAACTCTGAAGTCGGACATCTGAATATAGGAGCAGGCAGGATTGTATATCAGGAATTTACAAGAATAAATAAATCGATAGAAAGCGGAGAGTTTTATGATAATCCTGTACTGGATAAGGCATTCTCAAGGGTAGATGGAAAAAATAAAAATCTTCACCTGATAGGCCTGGTGTCTGATGGAGGTGTCCACAGTCATATTGACCACCTCAAAGCCCTTGTTGATATGGCCAGAATTAAAAATATAAAAAACCTTTATATACATACATTTCTTGATGGAAGAGATGTACCGCCGCGGAGTGCGGTTGTTTATCTTGAGGAACTTGATAAATATCTCCGGGAAAAGTCAACAGGCAGAATTGCAACCATAAGCGGCAGATACTATGCGATGGATAGGGACAACAGATGGGACAGGACAAAAAAAGCATACGATGCACTTGTCTACAGAAAGGGTGAAAAATTTAAATCAGCAGTAGAACTTGTCAAAAATTCTTATAAGAACGGCATCAATGACGAATTTGTGATCCCTGGAGTTGTGGATACAGGCAATAATGACAATGCCGGGATCAGTAATGGAGATTCTGTAATCTTTTTTAATTTCAGACCGGACAGGGCAAGGCAGCTCACCAGGGCTTTTATAATTTCTGAATTTAAAAATTTTGACCGCGGGGAAAATCCGCCGGATGTTTTTTTTACTTCCATGACCCTATATGATAAAAATTTTGACATACCTGTCGCATTTTCTCCCCAGAAAATAGTTAATACGCTTGGCGAGGTGCTTTCAGACAGCAGGATAAGACAGCTAAGGATTGCCGAAACTGAAAAATATGCCCATGTCACATTTTTTTTCAATGGAGGAATAGAAAAACCTTATCCGGGAGAAGACAGGATTCTTATTCCCTCTCCTTCTGTACCCACTTATGATAAGAAGCCGGAGATGAGTGCATATGAAGTCACAGACAAACTTATCCAGAAGATTAGAGAAAACATATATGATTTCATTGTCTTAAACTATGCAAATCCTGATATGGTGGGCCATACGGGAGTTTTAGATGCAGCGGTTAAAGCTGTAGAAGCAGTTGATAGCTGTGCCGGCAGAGTTGTAGATGAAATAACCGGAAAAGGGGGAATTGCAATAGTAACCGCAGATCACGGAAATGCTGAAGAGATGATATCCCCTGAAAACCATGAAATTGTTACAGCTCATTCAACATCACAGGTTCCGTTTATAATATGTAATAAAGAATATAATATAAGAGATGAAGAAAGAAACTATAGATTAAGTGATATAGCTCCCGCAATATTAAAGATTTTAGATATAGATAAGCCGCCCCAGATGAAGGGTGCTTCTATTATCTGAATATTTTAAGATTTTTATATTTAAAAATTAATTTTAAAACATATAATATTTTTGATAAAATAACCCTAATCAATATACTTTAATTTAAGGGGTTTTAAAGAAGGGCTAAAAATGGGTTCAGTATTGTTGAATATTATTTTTGGGATTCATATTCTGGTAAGCATAGGTCTTGTACTCCTAATACTTCTGCATGCAGGACGAGGAGGAGGTATTTCAGGACTTTTTACAGGTATGGCTGAAACTTTTGACGGCAGCGGAATAGTAGAAAAGAACCTTGACCGTATAACAATTATATGCGGCCTGGTTTTTACTGTCACCACTATTACACTATTTATTCTTTTATAATTTTTCATAAAATGGTTCCATTATTTATTTTTTAATATTTTATAGTATATAAGCAGGATTTTCCAGAAAGGAGGGAGAAGATAGGTCCTGCGGTTTAGAATCAATTAATTAAAGCTAAGGAGGCTTTGATGAGTATTTCTAGAAAATTAACAGCAATAATTGCAGTCTGTGTTGTGATATCTATGATAGCCACATTATCATTCGGCTGCAAGAAAGAAGAAAAGGCAGGAGGGGAATTCAGGGCTTATATAAATGAACCTGTCTCAATTGATCCGCCCAATTCATATGAAAGCGAGGGTATACAGGTGGTCAGGCAGGTTTTTGATGGCCTGGTAGAGTATGATCCGGAAACACTTGAAGTGGGGCCTGCCATAGCAGACACCTGGGATATTTCTGATGACGGTCTGGTATACACCTTTAATTTAAAAAAAGGCGTCAAGTTCCACAGCGGCAGGGAATGCACTGCTGATGATTTTGTCTATGCCTGGACAAGGGCAGTAGATGATGAGACTGCATCATATCTTGCATATCACCTTGAACCCATAATGGGTTATGAAGAGATGCAGGATGGATCTTCGGACACCTTTGCAGGTGTAAAAGCTATTGATGACTATACTCTGGAAGTAACACTGAAATATCCATATGCAGATTTTGCTAAGACAGTTGGCCATGTAGTATTTTATCCTGTGGCAAAAGAAGATATTGAAGAATGGGGCGATCTTTATGCAGAACATGTAAACGGGACTGGCGCATTCAAATTTGTAGAATGGAAACACGACCAGTACATAACACTGGAAAGATTTGATGATTACTACGGTGAGACTGCCAGTCTGGATAAAGTAAAGTATGTAATCTTTGCTGACCAGGATACAGCATTTCTTGAATTTAAGGCAGGAAATCTTGAATATGCCAGCATTCCGCAGGGCAAGATCCAGTCGACACTTGATGATCCTAATCTAAAAGACAATGCGATAATTGGTCCGCAACTGGCTATTTATTATTTTTCATTGAACTTTAATGCAGAACCTTTCAAGGGTAACCAAGCACTCAGGGAGGCAGTAAGCTATGCAATCGACAGGCAGAATATTATTGACGTAGTAATGGAAGGGCTGCCCACACCTGCTACAGGGATTGTGCCGAAAGGAATACCCGGATATCAGGAGAATGCATCAAAATATACCTATGATGTAGAAATGGCAAAGCAGAAACTTGAAGAAGCAGGTTATCCCGGTGGAGAGGGCCTTGATCCTATAGTGTTTGGAATAAATATCGGCTCCGGACATGAGATGGTAGCAGAAGCCATGCAGGCCGACCTGGCTGAGATCGGAATAGCGGTAGAAATAGAAGGTATGGAATGGGGCGCAGCCCTGGAAGCATTCCAGAAAGGCGAGATCGGGTTCCACAGGCTGGGATGGCTAGCTGATTATCCTACCATGGATAACTTCCTGTTTCCGCTGTTCTATTCAGGCTCTGCTGACAACTACTGCCAGTACAACAATCCGGAAGTTGATCAGCTGCTTATAGAAGCAAGAAGCACCGTGGATGAAGATGAAAGAATCGAGAAATACAGAGAGGTCGAAAGAATAATCTGCGATGATGCAGCATTTGTCCTGATATATTTCTATTCTTCAGCAAGGGTCATACAGCCGTATGTAAAAGGTTTTGTTCTTGATGCTATGGGAAATTATGACCTTAGCAAAGTAGAGCTTGAACCGGCAGGTACGGAGTAGTAATTTTTTATAAAAATAATATATTCTAAAATATACAGCCTGCACCAAAAATGCAGGCTGTATTAACAGTTAATTATTACTAAAAAAATAGTTTTATAATGTTATTTTATATTTTAAGGCGGATATTGCAGGTCATTCCGGTTATTATCGGAGTCACTATGATATTATTTATTATTTTATACATCATCCCCGAAGATCCTGCCAGGCTTATCCTCCAGAAGGGTGCTACTGAACAGGCCCTGGCAAACCTCAGGGCAAAAATGGGAATAGACAAACCTGTATATGTCCAGTACTGGAGGTATATCACGCAGCTTGCCAGAGGGGATCTGGGTGATTCGTATAGATACAGGCGGTCGGTAAACAGTATTCTTGCTGATCATTACCCTAATTCAGTAAAGCTTGCGCTTGCTGCCATAAGTATTGAGATAGTCATAGGGATTCTGGCAGGTATTATATCGGCTGTAAAAAAATATAGTTTTTGGGATATGCTTGTAACTATATCGACTACCCTTGCGGTCTGTGTGCCAGTCTTCTGGCTTGGCATGGTTATGCAGGTCGTATTCGGCCTTAAACTCGGTATTTTACCCATGTCTGGCATGGGGGACGGCAGTATACGGTATTATATCCTTCCCTCTATCACACTTGCATCCGTTTCAACTGCTTATGTGGCAAGGATGATGAGAAGCAGTATGCTTGAGGTAATCTCCAATGATTACATTACTACTGCCTATGCAAAAGGCCTCTCTCCTAACAGGGTTATAGGAAAGCATGCTTTAAAGAATGCTATGATACCTGTTGTGACACTAATAGGGCTTGATCTGGGTGCACTGATGGGTGGTGCTATATTGACAGAGACTATATTCAGCTGGCCGGGAGTGGGAAGAGTAATATACCTGGCGATATTACAGAGGGATGCTCCTGTTGTGATAGGAGGAACTCTTATACTGGTACTTATATTTGTTTTCATGAATCTTGTAGTAGATGTATTATATGCATGGCTTGATCCCAGGATAAGGTATCACAAAAAAGAGATTAATGTTTGAAAGCTAAGATTTAAAAGATAATTATGTACCCTGAAGTAAAAGATGAGAAAAACCGGGACGGAGCTATACTGGATGATTTCGGTGCTGTGCAGAAGAGATATTCAAAGTCGTCATTGTATAAGGATGCCTGGAAAAGGTTGAAGAAGAATAAGCTGGCAATGCTTGGTCTGGGTATTGTTATTTTATTAATACTTATTGCCATATTTGCTCCCATTATCTCAACCCATGATCCGATATCAAGAATAAAGGAAGATTCATCACTGCCTCCGGGCAAGGCGCATTTTTTTGGTACAGATCTTTTAGGAAGGGATATATTCAGCAGGGTAATTTATGGAAGCAGGATTTCGATACAGGTTGGAATAGTAGCAGTAGGGATTTCAATTGTTATAGGACTATTTTTTGGTGCTATTGCAGGTTATTTTGGCAGTCTTTCGGATACTATTATAATGCGTATTGCAGATATATTTTTCGCTTTTCCCTATATACTCGGAGCAATTGCTATCATGACTGTCCTGGGGCAGGGAATTGTCAATATATTTATAGCTATAGGTATCCTGGGATGGGCTTCTTTTGCACGTATATTCCGCGGATCGATATTATCTATAAAAAATAAGGAATATATAGAAGCTGCACGTGCAATGGGTGCCAGCCACCGGCGGATAATAACAAGGCATATCTTTCCCAATTCTATAGCACCTATAATAGTATTTGGAACCATGAATGTGGGGACGGCTATTATAGTGGAAGCAGCTTTAAGTTTTCTGGGAATCGGTGTACAGCCGCCAACACCTGCATGGGGCAAGATGCTTTCAGAGTCACTGAGCTATATTGATATAGCTCCGTGGATGATGTTATTCCCCGGATTTGCAATAGTTATTACAGTTCTTGGTTTTGTACTTCTGGGAGACGGGCTCAGAGATGCGTTTGACCCAAAGATGAAAAATAGATAATGCATTATTTATGATAAAGACAAAATTAAAACAGGATTCTTATAATAATAAAGTTCTTGAGGTAAAAGACCTCAAGACTTACTTTCATACTGACGCCGGTATAGTCAAGGCGGTAGATGGTGTGAGTTTTGATTTAAAAAAAGGCGAGACTCTGGGTATAGTTGGGGAGACTGGCTCAGGAAAGAGCGTCACTGCGCTTTCTATTTTAAGGCTTATACCTGAGCCGCCGGGTAAGATAATAAGCGGTAGGATACTATACAATGGCAATGACATGTTGAAATTAGATAGAAAAGAGCTTCAGAATTACAGGGGCAACAGGATTTCCATGATTTTCCAGGATCCTATGACTTCATTAAATCCTGTTTATACTATAGGTAATCAGATAATGGAGTCGGTTATAATACACCGGAAATTAAAAAAAGAAGCTGCATTGAAAGAAGCCGTAAGGCTGCTTGAGATGGTAGGTATTTCCGAAGCCGGAAAGAGGCTCTCAAGCTACCCTCATGAGTTCAGCGGAGGAATGAGGCAGAGAGTTATGATAGCAATGGCTATAGCCAATTCTCCCGACATATTGATTGCTGATGAACCAACTACCGCACTTGATGTGACAATACAGGCACAGATACTGGAACTTGTAAATGAAATAAAATACAAGACTAATTCCTCCATAATCCTTATAACGCATGATCTTGGAGTTGTGGCTAAATATGCAAACAGGGTAATGGTAATGTATGCAGGTAAACCTGTCGAATTTTCAACGGTGGATAATATATTCTATAAGCCCATGCATCCATATACTCTTGGACTTATGAATTCTATAACAAGGCTTGATGAGAAAAAGCGGGGTAAGTTAAGGCCCATAAAAGGTTCACCCCCAAGCCTTATAGACCTCCCGGAGGGCTGTATCTTTAGCAACAGGTGTAAATTCTACTCAAAAGTCTGTAAAAGTAGTTTCCCTCCCCTGAGAGAAATTGATAAAGATCATTTTGTTGCCTGTCACAGGGCAGAGGAAATTTTAAAAAAGGAACAGAGAGCAACATAAAAGTTTGATGGATAATAATAAGCTGCTTGAAATAAAAAATTTAAAAAAATACTTTTACCTAAGGGCCGGCTTTATCCTGCAGAGCAATGCAGGAGTAATAAAAGCTGTGGATGATATTAGCTTTTCTATTAAAAAGGGTGAGACATTCGGTCTGGTAGGAGAGAGCGGATGCGGAAAATCTACCACAGCAAGGGTGATACTCAGGCTTATCCCGCATTCCTCGGGTTCAGTAATATATGATGGAAAAAACATTTTTGGACTGAACCATAATCAGATGTTTAAAATAAGACGGGATATCCAAATAATATTTCAGGACCCCTATGCTTCCCTGTCTCCAAGGATGACGATAGGGGATATAGTAAGCGAGCCACTGGAGATACACCGGATAGGAAATAAGGCGACAAGGATAAAAAGGGTCAAGGAGCTGCTGGATGTAGTGGGCTTAAACCCCGAACATTTAAACCGCTATCCGCATGAATTCAGCGGGGGCCAGAGGCAGAGGATAGGAGTTGCAAGGGCACTTGCGCTGACTCCAAGGATTATATTATGTGATGAGCCGGTGTCAGCCCTTGATGTTTCCGTTCAGGCACAGATACTGAACTTACTGTCAGATCTACAGAAGGAATTTGACCTTACCTATCTATTTATTGCTCACGACCTTTCGGTGGTAAAGCATGTGAGTAACCGCGTAGGTGTAATGTATCTTGGCAAGCTGGTCGAGATTGCAAACAGCGAAGATCTTTATTCAAATCCGCTGCACCCCTATACGATGGGGCTTCTTTCGGCTGTGCCTATTCCAGATCCAGAGCTTGAAAGAAAAAGAAAAAGAATAGTGCTGGAAGGAGATGTACCAAGTCCCTTAAATCCGCCATCGGGATGTGCGTTTCATCCAAGGTGTCCACTTGCACAGGAAATATGCAGCAGGGAGACGCCACCCCTGAAAAATTATAGCAAAGACCGGGGAGAACATTTTGCTGCATGCTTTTTTGCAGGCAAATCTATTTGAAAAAATAAATCTAAAAAGCAGGTGCTATTAAAACTTTTCCGTTTTTTTAATAAAATAATCTTTTGTATGAGTAATAAAGCAAAATACATATATATTTTTTTATCGGCGATAGTTACAGGATTTTTGCTTCTTTGCGGATGTGCATACGAAAACCTTGTTCCTGTATCTTCAGAAAGTATTGGCGAAGAGCGAGCAGATACTGAATTGGAAAAAGTAATTAATCTCAGTGAGGAAGAAATATTCCTGGAGATGAAAGCAAGACAGGATAAAAACCCCCTCTCGGATATAAATATTAGAAAAGCTATTTTATATGCAATTGACCGGAAAAGAATAATAAACGAGCTCTTTGGTGAATATAGCAGCGTACCGGAAAGTTTATTTACAAAAGATTCGATACTATGGCATCCTGCATGGGCTGAATACGATTTTGATCCTGACGAGGCAAAGAAATATCTGGGAAAAGCCGGGTATGGAGTTGATAATCCACTCTATCTAACCATAAGTGCGGTCAACAATAGTGATTGTAAAGAAGCATTGGAGGGGATAATAAAAGAGAACCTGTCAGAGATTGGCATCAATTTATGGGTATCCAACAGGGCCCCAAAAGAATTCTATCAGGGTTATGTTTATACAGGAAACTACGATCTTGGGTTATGGTCTGCATATATAGCAGGTAAAGATGAATTGTGCTGCACTTTTTCTTCTAATAAAATACCTTCAATGGAAACAGAAGAAAACAAAAACTGCCAGAATTTTTACTGGTATTCAAATAAAAATGTGGATTCCCAGCTTCAACAGCTTCAGGAACTGGCAGATATTGATGAAATAAATAAAAAAACCTCTGAAATACAGGACATGCTTGCATCAGATGCAGCATTGCTTCCGCTATACAGCAGGCTGTTTGTATTTGCTTTTAACGACAATATCAACAAAGTAAAAATTGATATAATAGGAGATAGTGTATTTTATGATGTGGAAGACTGGGAGCTTGCTTCTGAAAAAGTTTCAAGTGAAGATGAAAAGAAAGAGATAACAATAGGATATGAAGCCAGCCATATTGATATATTTAATGGATTCGACCAAAATTTTATAAGCAGGCTGCTTTTTAAAGGGTTATGGAAGGTAAATGACGACGGTTTATACGAGCCTGAACTTCTTGGAAGTTTTAATAGCCCGGAAGATAAACTTTTGGGTGTGTTTTCAAATGAGATTGTTGTAAAACTGAAGGACAATATATACTGGGATGACGGAAGCCCCGTGACGTCTGAGGATGTTGCATATACTATAGAATTTTTTAAAGATTATATGGAGAAGCAGGAGTATTTTTCGGAGCTGGATGAGGATTACAAAAAGATAAAAGAAATAAAAATAATTGACCAGAAAAATTTTAGCATAATATTTGAAAGTACGGTCAAGGACTGGGAAAAATTATTTTTACAGCTGTTTAAAAAAGATTCCTTCGGCTATGGTAATCCTGATGATCTTATTTACTACAAGATTATTACAAACGGTCCATATAGAATAATAAAATATGATCCTGACGGTACAATGGTATTGGAAATAAATGAGCATTATTACGGCGGCCTGCCCGAAATTGAAAGATTTGTGATCAGATTTGATTCTGATAAGCATAATCTTATTGCCATGCTTGAAGAGGGGGAAATAGACGGCACCAGCATTCCTGCTGACCTTGATCTGATGAAGCAGCTTGAAGAGGATTATGATATCAATCTTTTCATTAAACCAGGCAATCTGATGGAACATCTAGCATTGTGCATGAAACCTAAAGAAGGATAAAAATTATATAATTTTATATAGAGTCTTTGGATTATTGTAAAGTATATTTTCAACAATGCATTCTGCGTCATTCATGCCAAAATATCCATTTTCTATTTTCTTCGATAAAACCTTTGCAAGCAGGTCGTTTAAAGCAATTCTTGCACCATAACTTTCTTCTGATGTCCAGGTGTCACAACCCCAACAAATTTTTTCTGCTGTACCTACCTCTATTAAATTGTGGGTTATGCTTTCTGCAGCTGTCGGAGATAGTAAAGGGAGCCAGCAAATATCAGAGTAAACGTTTTGAAATCCATGCAACAGGCCTACAATATCATGTGACCAGGGGAATCCTCCATGGAATAAAACAAACCTGGTGTCAGGATTTTCTTTTATAATATTTAACATACTCAAAGCATTGGTTTTATTAAAGCAACCCAGACCGGTGTGACATTGTATAGGAATATCAAGTTCTGCTGCCAGTTTACATATTTCATAAAATACATAATCTTGAAATGCCCTGACATCTTCGCTTTTGTATTTTGTCTTATGTTTTAAAATCTTTTGTGCTTTATTTTTAGAAAATTTTTCATAATTTATATCCCTATCATAAGCTATAGCATTTTTTAATGCGACGCACCCATTTTTTATTTTATCTATTATTAAATTTCTTATGAATAAAATATAATCATCTATATCAGAAAATTCTTTATTATAAAGTTTAAAAACATTATTATCATTATGATCAAAAATAGCCCTGCTGTAACCAAAAAACAATGGGTTGATCCTAAATGAAGGAAGGAATATATCAGGATTATTATTATCGCTCCCGGGATTCCAATAAGCATCTAAGATAATTTTTTCATAATTGCAATAATCCTTTAAAATTTTTTTATGCCACTCATTTTTCTTATGATTAACTGAAATAATTTCTGAGTATTGATCCCAGTTTCTGGTAGATAGGTCTTCATTTAATTTGTATATTTCCTTCAAAGCCTTTTGCAGCCATATATAGTATGACTTAAATTTAACTTTATTAATGTAATTTTCCCTTGACTTCTTAGAATTATTAAATTTTACTCCACTCCAATCAATATATGTATTAACTAAAAGTTTATCGAGATTAAATTCTCTAAAAAAGTTATCTTCCAGGTGATGTGAATGAGTATTAATAGTTTTAGTATTGGCTGCCAATTCGTTTATTTTCTTATATATATTATTTTGATTAATACTG
>CAZLXJ010000025.1:0-26778 GCA_964563645.1 uncultured Actinomycetota bacterium
TGCGGTCAATATAAATAATTCGGTATTAGCCATTCTTTCGAATGGTTATCCCAATCTTCGGGGCAGATTGCCTACGCGTTACTCACCCGTTCGCCACTAGCTTTGCAGATGTGTTGCCACATCCACATCGCTCGTTCGACTTGCATGTATTAGGCACACCGTTAGCGTTAATCCTGAGCCAGGATCAAACTCTCAATTATATCCTTAAAACATAAAAAAACGTATCCAAAGCTTGCACTATTTAGTTCTCAATGAACACAAAACAACCTGAAGAAATTTATCACAACAGAAACATCTTGTCAACTGGAAAATAATATTTTTAAAGATTTTTATTTGAAAAATGTAGTCAAACAAACTCTTTTATCAGCGTTATAAATTATATCATTAAGAGTTAATAAGTCAAGTTGAATATCGTACGTGTTTTTTAAAGAAACATTTATCCTTTTAATGGTAATAAAAATATTTTACAGCAAAAGCTGCTTTTTATTTATCATTTTTTAAATTATTTTTTTTATTGTTTTTTGAATTTTCTTTCTTCTGTACAAATCCAAGTTTAATTTTTATATCATTCTCTATTTCATTAGCAATCTTGCTGTTCTGCATCAAAAATACTTTTACGTTTTCACGCCCCTGACCTATCCTTTCATCCTTGTATGAATACCAGGAACCACTTTTTTCTATAATCCCATATTCGGCCCCAACATCAAGGATGCTCCCTTCTTTTGATATGCCTTTTCCGTACATAATATCAAATTCTGCTTTTTTAAATGGAGCCGCTACCTTGTTTTTTACCACTCTTACCCTTACCCTGTTTCCTATAGTATCCGTACCGCTTTTTATTGAATCTATTCTTCTTATGTCAAGCCTGACTGAAGCATAAAATTTAAGTGCCCTTCCTCCTGGTGTGACCTCGGGATTTCCAAACATAACACCTATTTTCTCTCTTAACTGATTTATGAAAATAACAGAAGTTTTGGTCCTGCTTACCACTCCTGTTATCTTTCTTAAAGCCTGAGACATCAACCTCGCCTGAAGGCCTACATGTGAATCACCTATTTCGCCTTCGAGCTCTGCTCTTGGTACAAGTGCCGCTACAGAGTCTATAACTATTACATCAAGTGCTCCGCTTTTTAATAATATTTCACATATTTCCAGAGCCTGTTCCCCATTGTCCGGCTGTGAAAGAAGCAACTCTTCAATATTAACCCCCAGGTTTCTTGCATAAATTGGATCAAGTGCGTGTTCTGCATCTATGAAAGCGGCAATGCCTCCATTTTTTTGTGCATTTGCTACCAGGTGAAGAGCAAGTGTTGTTTTACCTGATGATTCCGGGCCAAATATCTCCGTGGCTCTCCCCCTGGGGATACCTCCCAGTCCAAGAGCACTGTCAAGTTCCAATGAACCTGTTGGTATAAAATCAATCTTCTGGAGTGCACCCGATTCTCCTAATTTCATTATGGAGCCTGCACCGTATTGTCTTTCTATCTGTGAAACAGCATTTTCTATTATTTTATCTCTCTCCATAGAAATATCCTTTATCAAATTATTTTATATATTTATATAATAGCACATATATACAATTTAGTCGACTGCATAATAATTATTTATTTTAGATAACAGGAATAACAAGATCATTACTTTATTTTAAATCAAATCTTTCTATATTTATATATTTTGCTCCATTTCCCTGCAGAATACTTTCATATAGTGATATTGAATTACATTCAATAAGCCCTTTAAAAACAGGTAAAGTAGATCCGGCAGCTTTCTCTATATTCAATGGCGGTTTTATCCTTGCAATAGTTATATGCGGACT
Organism: uncultured Actinomycetota bacterium; assembly: GCA_964563645.1. Taxonomy (GTDB): domain Bacteria; phylum Actinomycetota; class Humimicrobiia; order Humimicrobiales; family Humimicrobiaceae; genus M55B120. The sequence continues at coordinate 1,817 of CAZLXJ010000025.1, forward strand.
GAAATCTCTATTGTCCTCAGGTATGCCTAACTCTTTCAGATTACTTTCAATTGCACCGTACATCTCAAAAAGCTTATCCCTGCCTTCCTTTATGCCAATAATTGAAACCCTTGCCTTCCTTATACCAGGGAAAGCACCTATTTTTTCCTCAATACTATATTTAAAACACCTGGACATCGATATAGATTTCTTTATAGCTTCCTTTATACTTTCTACTTTACTAACTTCGATACCACCAATAAATTTAAAAGTAATATGTAGTTTTTCAGGAGGAACCAATCTTATATTATCAGAATATGAGAAATGTTTTAATGCATACTTATAAATAATCAGCTTTATATCTTTTCTAATATCAGCTGCTATGAAAATTCTTTTTACCAGTATATTATTTACCATACTGTATTATAGCATTTCTTAACTCATTTAATGCAAATTGCATTGTCCGGAATTTAATATCCATTCTGTTACCCGGAAATCTTTTTTCAAATATTTTCTTATAACCTGAAGGACCGCATATACAGCAATATATTAATCCCAGTTTATCAACTTCATATTCTGGCCCTGCAAAACCTGTAACTGCAACTGAATAATCTGTTTTAAAAAGATTTTTTACCTTTAATGCCATTTCAAGGCAGACTTCTCTACTGACGGCACCCTTTTTTTCTATAAGCTCCCTTTCAACTTTTAATACTTTTTCCTTAGCGAAGTTGGAATAAGATATTACTCCTCCATTAAAAAATTTTGAACTTCCCGGCGTATCTGTAACCACACTTGCGATCAGCCCTCCAGTTATTGATTCTGCAGTACTTATGGTAATATCTTTTCTGGCATTTCTTATTGCATTTTTCAGGTTATCAGAAATCATTGTGTTACCCCTGCCGTAAAGATGTCCGCCCATCCTTCCTGCAATCTTTTCTTCAAAAATCTTCAAATTATCTGTTTTTTCTAAAAAATTTTTTTGCTTTTCCACAATTATTATCTTTATTAATCCAGGTGATGCAGTAATGCCTATATCAATAGATGCTTTCCTTGCTTCATCTATTAGATCTTTTATCCTTTCCTCTATTTCTGTTTCACTTATATCTGTCGTAAGGAGTGTAGATTTTCGTATCTTTGCACCCGTAGAAAACCTGTTATCTTTTAGTTCCAGGTCCTTTAAAAACGGGTAAATATCTTCATCAAACATGCTTTTCATCTCTGCGGGTACACCCGGTATACAGAATATATATTTATTATCCCCGAGATCTATCCTGAAACCGGAAGCGCTTCCTATCAAAGGCACTACAGGTATTGCCCCCTCCGGGATATAAGATTGTCTTAAAAGTCTTTTTTTTATATCCTCTGTCCTTTTTTCCCTTACAAACTTAAGGCTTGACGGGTCCAGCCTTTTATTCCTTTTAAGGGAAATTTTTAATGTTTGGGCAACTGCGCTTCTTGTCATATCGTCGTCAGTCGGGCCCAGGCCCCCTGACATTATTACAATATCGCTGTGTTTCATACCCATTTTGAGAACGCTTGATATTTCTTTTTTACTATCTGGAACTGTAAACATATAATTGCACTCTATACCAAGCTCGGATAATTTCTCTGCTATATATTTTGAATTACTGTCTACAATGAGTCCAAGGCTTAATTCTGTACCAATTGATATTATTGAACTTTTCATATTAGATAGGCGCTTTTATATAATACTTTCAATTATTCCTGTTTTCCAAGCATGTCTGCCAGCTCTTTTTTTGATATAAGTATTTCCCTGGCCTTGCTGCCTTCAAATGATCCTACATAACCCCTGTTTTCAAGCTGGTCTATTATCCTGGCAGCCCTTGAATAACCCACTTTTAACCTTCTCTGAAGCAATGATGCCGAGGCATGGCCAAAATCTACTACGACTTTTAGTGCATCAAAAAAGAGCTCGTCTTCTTCAATATTCTTTTTTTCTGCCTGGTTTATTTTTTTTGAAATATTGATATTGTATTCAGGTTCCTTTTCTCCCTTTATATACCTTGTTATCATTTCTATTTCATGAGTTGTAACAAAACTTCCCTGTATCCGCTCAGGCTTGTTCAAATAATACGGAAGATAAAGCATGTCTCCTCTTCCTATCAGCTTATCTGCACCAGAACAATCAAGGATAACTCTTGAGTCAATATTTGAAGTAACCATAAAAGCTATCCTTGATGGTATGTTTGCTTTTATTAAACCTGTTATAATATTAACCGACGGTCTCTGCGTAGCTATTACCAGATGCATGCCTACAGCTCTTCCCATCTGTGCTATCCTGCATATGCTGTCTTCTACTTCAGAAGCAGCAATCATCATAAGATCTGCAAGCTCATCTATAAAGACAATTATATATGGAAGGGGTTTAAATCCGTTCTCACTACCTTTATTTTTTACTGCATCTTTATTATATTCTGCAAGGGATTTATAATTCCTTTCAACAAGAACCCTGAATCTTTTCTCCATTTCCTCCACTGCCCATTGAAGTGCAGATGCTGCCTTCTTTGGATTTACCACAACAGGTGACAGTAGTTGGGGTATACCATTATATATGCTCAGCTCAACCATTTTAGGATCTATCATTATAAATTTTACTTCACCCGGTCTCACCTTCATTAAAAGCGATATTATTATACTGTTAAGACATGAGCTCTTACCTGAATTTGTGGCCCCTGCTATTAAAACATGCGGCATCTCTATGATATTCATGTATATGATTTCCCCTGAAAGATTTTTCCCAAGAGGTACGCTCAGGAGCTGATCCATGTTTTCTGTATTTTCTGGAATCGAGTATATATCACCAAGAGTTACGATACTCCTTATCTGGTTTGGTACTTCCAGTCCTATCGCAGACTTACCGGGTATGGGTGCCAGTATTCTTAGGTCCGCTGAACCCAGGGCTACGCAAAAATCATCCTCCAGGCTTAGAAGGCGCTGGACCTTTACACCAGGTGAAAGACTTATTTCATACATCGTTACAGAGGGCCCTCGGACAACTCTATCAATTTTTGCCGAAAGATTAAAATCATCAAATAATTTATTTAATATACTTACTCTTTCCTTTATACTTTTCCTGAATAATTTTGCTGGCACATTGTTGGATTTTTTTAAGAGATTTATTGGAGGCGTACGGTAACTATCATCCTCGCTGTCCTCTTTCATTATAGGCATCTTCAACTGTTTTTCCCCGCCTGCTGGCTTATCGTTATTGAGTAACCATTTTTTATCTGTACCGCTGCTAATACTGTCTATAAGCTCTGAATCTTTTAATGATTCTTTTTTATCACTTCCATGTACTATTGTTTTTATTTCCTTTTTGTACCTATCATTGCTTTTATCATGAAATAAATTTTTTCTCTCCCTGTCTCTTTCATCCACTACATCTCTTTTACCAAATACCTCGCTAAAAATCCTGAAATCTATATTTTTGGCAAAAGCAGCTAATTTTTTACCGATGTCTACAAGTGATACCCTGGTTATTACAAGAATTGATATGATAATAAGAACTGAAAGTACAGCTATAGCTCCGGTCCTTCCGAATAATCTTGTAAGACCGAAAAATATTCCAGCGCCCGCCAATCCTCCCCTATTACTTATAAGAACATCGTCAAATATATTAGTTTGTCTTAAACTATTTGATATTATTCCCATAAGTGAAAAGAAGAATAGAATAAATCCAATTCCAAATCTTAATGAAAGCAATTTTATTTTTTTTATAAAAAAACTTATGCCCCAGGCCAGTAACAAAAAGGGTATTATGTATTTACCTATACCAAAAATATAGGATAGGAATTCATTCACTCTCTTATTTATATAACCTGAGTCCCCCGGTATGAAAACACTTATTAACATCAGGATAGATAATAAAATCACAAATATTCCATATATTTCTACCCTGCGGCTAACTAGCCCGGCATTATTTTTTCTTTCTATCTCCCTGCGGGATTTTGCTTTTCTTTTTACCGATGATTTACGGCTGCTGTTCTTTCGGGTCATAATTAAACTAAAAATAATGTTCAAAAATCACTTTACCAGTGCTTTTAGCTCTATTATAGGTCTTATCCTGGCATTTTTAAAAAAATATTTTTCAAACTTATCAACAATATAATCTTCTATCCTGTTTTTTCCCAGTATATTTTTTTCAAAACATTTATTAATAGAATCAATAATTATATTTTTACCTTCATTTAATATTTCATTAATGTTATCTATATATATTATTCCCCTCAAAGTATAATCAGGCTCCGCTATTATTTTTTTTCTACTTAAATCAATTGCTACAGCAATAAAGATCGCACCATTATTTGAAAGTATTTTTCTGTCCCTTAAAACCATATCTTCTATATTTCCCATACCTATGCCATCAACATAGATGTTTTTAGGTTTTATGTTCCCTGATATCCTGCACATATTTACATTCATCTTTACTATATCCCCATTCTGGACTATAAGTATATTATCATTTTTTATTCCCATAGACCTTGCAATTTGTGCATTCTGTATTTTATGTTTGTTCTCGCCGTGCACCGGTATAAAATAGGTGGGATTAGCCAGACTTATCATCATCTTTATTTCTTCCCTTGCAGCATGGCCGGATACATGCACCCCTGCTATAGACTCATAAAATACATCCGCCCCCTGTTTTATCAGCATATTTATCGTATTAGATATGGCTTTTTCATTTCCGGGTATGGGAGATGCGGATATTATTACCATATCCCCCTTCATAATGGTAACCCTCCGATGTTCATCCATTGCCATTTTGTTCAATGCTGCAAGCGGTTCTCCCTGAGTCCCGGTTGATAGCACAACTATTTCATTAATCGGAAAATCATCTATCCTGCTTATGGGAATTATAATATTCTCAGGTATCTTCAAATAGCCCAGTTCGCTTGCTATCTTAATGCTCTTAAGCATTGACCTGCCCGATACTGCTACTTTTTTGTTCATTTTTTCTGATACATCAAGTACCTGTTGAATTCTGTGTATATGAGATGAAAAAGTAGCTACTATTATTCTTTTTTCAGCCTTTTCAAATTTATCAATCAGGGTTTTGCCGACATCCCTCTCGGGAAGTGTGTATCCTTCTTCTTCGGCATTTGTGCTATCACATAATAATGCCAGAACCCCTTCTTCTCCTGCTCTTGCTATTTTATGGATTTCGGTGTGGACGTTATCTATTGGATAATGATCAAATTTAAAGTCTCCGGAATGTACTATTGTTCCTATATCTGTTTTTATTATTAATCCAACTCCATCAGGTATGCTATGATTAACCCTGAAGAACTCTATCATAAAACTGCCGATTGAGAGTTCCCTGTCAGGGTCTATTTCCCTGTATTCAATTTCATCAGAATCCGCAAGACCGTTTAGCTTTATTTTTGCAAGTCCCAGGGTAAGTTTTGTCCCATATATAGGTGCCCTTATCTTTTTAAATAAAAATGGCAGCGCTCCTATATGATCTTCGTGCCCGTGTGTTAATATTATTGCTTTAAGTTTCCCTGCATTTTTTAATACATAAGAAAAATCAGGTATTAGAAAATCAATTCCAGGAGCCTCTTCATCCGGGAACATCAGACCGCAATCTATGACAATCATCTGATTTTCTTTTTCTACAACTGTCATATTTTTACCAATTCCGCTAACTCCGCCCAGAGGTATCAGTTTTAGACTCTTCCTTTTTGCCATATTATTTTATACTATATACACTTCCATTATATTATTTATAAATCATAAAAATAAAATTGATTATTTTAATTCTATTAATTTGTCCAATCCGAATGTAAAATTTGACAGCTTATCTATATTTCTTACTGCCATAATAACTCCAGGATAAAAGGAAGATCTGTCAATACTGTCATGCCTTATTGAAAGAGTCTGCCCTCTTGCACCAAACAAAATACTCTGATGTGCTACCAGCCCGGGAAGCCTTATGCTATGAATATTTATTCCTTCATAAAATCCACCCCTGCTGCCTTCAATATTTTCTTTTTCATTATCCTTAAGTCTTTTTTTATTATATCTTATCTTTTTTGAAATAATACCAGCAGTTGCAATGGATGTACCCGATGGGGCATCCTGCTTTTTGTCATGGTGCATTTCAACTATCTCGCAATTATCAAAGTAGCCTGCAATCATCTCTGATAATTCCATCATTATAACAGCCCCAATTGCAAAATTGGGTACGATAAGTACTTTGGAATTTGATTTAGCAGACAACTCTTCTATTTTTTTCAGGTAATCCCTGTGCAGACCTGTAGTCCCCACAATAATATCTATATTATTTTTAATGGCCCAGATAATAGATTTCATAGCTATATCTGCAGCAGTAAAATCTATTATTAAATCCGGGTTTTGTTTCTTAATTTCATCATAGGAATCAGTTATACTGAAATTCATTTTTTTGATTCCCAGAATATCACCTATGTCCAGGCCCCTGCTGCGCTTATCAAATCCCGCAACAAGTTTTATATCTTTTTCCTTCACTAATTCCTGAGATATAGCTTTCCCCATTTTACCGCATATTCCAAACATGGCTATTCTTTTCATTTTCTTAAGCCTTTCATATTTTTACCAAGTATAACTGTGCTGAAATTACCGGGAAAGAAATACTTTTCAACAACGCTGTTTATATCTGATACCTTTATTTTATCTATTTTCTTTAATATCTTGTCAATAGTCAAAACCTTTTTATCAAATAATAAAGTCTTTCCAAGTCTGAACATCCTGGAGCTTATGTCTTCAACTCCCAGTACTATGTTCCCCTTGATATTTTCCCTGGCTATTTCCAGTTCTTCCGAAGATATGCCCTTTCCCCTTATATCTTCTATCTCCTTATTTATTAGCATAAGAATCTTATTAATATTCCCTGCTGAGGATGCAGAATAAATAAATAAAAGACCGGTATCACTGTAATTTATGTTATTTGCAGATATACTATATGCCAGCCCTTCCTCTTCCCTTATTTTCTGAAAAAGCCTGCTGCTCATGCTCCCCCCAAGAATATTTATAAATAAAGCAAGCGGATAACGGTCTCTATCACTTCTTCCGCATCCACGGCCCCCGATACACATATGCACAGCTTTGCTCTTTCCGTAATGAATCTTCCGGCTTCCATCTACCTTCACATGCAACTTTATTTCTGCTGTTTCTATATTATTCCTGCGGTATCCTGATTTTTCAGAGGCTTCTTTAACCATTCTTACAAGGCTATCATGTTTCACGTTTCCTGCAGCAGAAATTACCATGCTATTTAAATCAAATTTTTCGGAAAAATAAGAACCCACATCTTTCCTATTTATTTTTTTCAGGATATTTTTGGTACCCATTATAGGCATGGATAATGAGTGTCCATTGAATACTTCAGAAAAAAAATGGTTTAATAGCATTTCTGATGGGCTATCCTCCATCATTTTTATTTCTTCGAATATTACCCTCTTTTCAGTCTTTATATGCTCGTTCAGAAAAGAAGGGCTGCATATTATATCAAGAAGAAGCTCCGTGCATTCCGGAAGATTTTCGTCTATAAAATCTGAATATATACAGCAGTATTCTTTATCGGTAAATGCATTAAATTCAGCACCCATAGCATCAAATTCAACAGCAATATCTTTATAGCTTCTTTTCTTTGTGCCTTTGAATATTAGATGCTCTATAAGATGTGTTATACCATTGTTATCAGTGTTTTCATCTCTGGAGCCGGCTGGCACCCAGAAACCAAGTGATATTGATCTAAAATACGGAATACTTTCACTTATTATCCTGATTCCGTTACTCAGCTCAGTAATTTTATAATTATCGAAACTATTGCTTCCTTTTATTGTTATCTTACTGTCAACTCCAAACTGTTTTATATAATTAGATGTCAGTCCTTTCCAGACTTATCTTTCTACTCCTTGGATCTATATTCGCAACTCTAACGGAAATCTTATCCCCCATTTTCAGGTAATCCTCAACACTATTAATCCTCTTTTGTGCAACTTTTGATATGTGAAGCAATCCATCCGTGCCTGGTATAAGATTTATAAAAGCACCATAGGATGTTATGCCAACTACTGTTCCCAAAAATTCTTCTCCTACTTTTATATCTTCAGGGGATTTGATCATGTTTTCTATTTTTTTCCTCGCCATCTTTATAGCTTCGTCATCAGGAGATGTTATTGATATCATCCCCTCCCCATCAAAATCTGTAACGTCTATCTCATCAAGGTCGAATTCTTCTTTCAAACCTTTTATATTTTTCCCCCCGGGTCCTATAATATCGCCAATCTTATCTTTAGGAATTCTGAAAGTAGTGATTTTAGGCGCTGCCTGCGACAGCGAAGATCTTGGTTCCGGTATAGTTTCAAGCATCCTGTCCAGTATAAAGATTCTCCCTTCCCTTGCTTTTTTCAGGGCTTCTCTCATTATATCCAGTTTTATCCCTTTTATTTTTATATCCATCTGTAGTGCAGTAATGCCTTTTGATGTACCTGCTACCTTAAAATCCATATCTCCATAAGAATCTTCGATTCCCTGGATATCTGTTAGTATTTCAAATTTATCTTCCCCTTTTATAAGACCCATTGCAATACCCGAAACCGGGCTCTTAAGAGGTACTCCTGCGTCCATCAATGCAAGCGTGCTACCACAAACACTGGCCATTGATGTTGAACCGTTGGAACTTAATATCTCTGATACCATCCTTAATGCATATGGAAAATCTTCTTCATCTGGAATCATGGGCTTCAATGCTTTTTCAGCCAGTGCGCCATGCCCTATTTCTCTTCTCTTTGGCCCCCGCAGAAACCAGGTTTCTCCTGTACTGAATGGAGGAAAATTATAATGGTGCATGTACCTTTTGAATTCATCTCCGCCAAGACTGTCAAGCCTCTGTACCTCCCTTATCGATCCAAGGGCAAGAATCGTCAGAGCCTGGGTTTTTCCTCTTGTAAACAGACCGGTACCATGAGTAGTCTCAGGAAAAAGACCGACTTCGCAGGTTATCTTTCTTATTTCCGAAGCTTTTCTTCCATCAGGTCTTATCCCCCTGTTAAGTATCATATCCCTTACAAGTTCTTTTTCTATCGTATCAAAACTTTCATTTATGCTCCCTTCATCATCAGGGAATTCATTTAGCAGCTCCTCCATTACCTCTTCTTTTATCTGTGAGATTCTTTCCTTCAGGAAATCACCCATATCTTCATGTATAGCGGTTGCCTTTTGGGGATCCTTTGAAAAACCTTCAACATCAGCCAGTACCTTTTTTATCCGGTCCATTGCCAGTACTTCTGTTTTCTTTTTTACCTCTTCATTAATTTTAATACGGAATACCTCGGACTTTTCTTTTCCAGCTTCTTTCTTAAATTCTCTTTGGAGTTCCACAATTCTTTTTATTTCGATATGTGCTTTTTCTATTGCTTCAATAACTAATTCTTCAGAAGCCTCTTTGCCGGAAGCCTCCACCATCAATATCGCATTATCGGTACCCGCTACTACAATATCTAAAACACTTTTTTTTAGTTCTTCATATGTCGGGTTTACAATCCATTCCCCGTCTATAATTCCCATCCTTACAGCACCCACCGGCTCTTCAAATGGAATATCTGATATATACAGCGCCATTGAAGCTCCATTTAACACTGAAACATCGTAAAGGTTGATTTTGTCTACCGAAAGCACAGTTGCAATTATCTGCACTTCATTTCTTATATTCTTATCAAAAAGAGGTCTTAACGGCCTGTCTGTCAAACGTGAAATAAGAATTGCTTTATCCGAAGCTTTTCCTTCTCTTCTAAAAAAACCTCCGGGTATCTTCCCGGCAGCATACATTCTTTCTTCCACATCCACTGTAAGAGGGAAGAAATCAAGGTTTTCCGAGGGTTTTTCGCTCATTACTGCCGTTACGAGCACGCCGTTACCGGCATATTTGACAAGAATAGAATTCGCTCTGGTTGCTATTTTACCGGTGGAAAATTCCATATCCTTTCCGCCTAAATTTATTTTACATTTAGTTTCCATATTACAACATCAAACTCCTTAAATCTTAAATATAAATGAATTGAAAAAAACGAAGCCGGAATGAAGAGTGTTTATTTCCTTAATCCCAGTTCCTTGATAAGCTTTTTGTACTTTGAAATCTCACGATTTTTTAAATACTGAAGAAGCCTCTTTCTTTTTCCTACCATCATTACAAGGCCCCTTCTTGAATGATGATCTTTCTTATTAGCCTTCAGATGCTCATTTAGTTTATTTATCCTGCTGGTCAGTATTGCAATCTGAACTTCTGTAGAGCCTGTATCATTATCATGTGTTTTAAAATTTTCTATTATCTTCTGTTTTTCTTCTTTTACTATTGTCAACTCTGCTTTTCACCTCCTTGAATAATCCGTCCTATAATTTATCACAAGTACTTTATAATTACAATTGAATCAATTCCGTTTCATTCATAAAAGAATTATCTTATACTAACAATACTACGTCCTGAAAAACACTTCTGCGTCAACAATATCCTTTTTTATCTGTTCTATCAACCCCGTGCTGTTTTTGAATTTTACCTCTCTTCTTAACTTTTTTAGAAAAGTTACCTTTATTTCTTTATCATATAAACAATCATCGAACTCAAGTATATGACTCTCTATCAATTTCTTTGTCCCTCCAAATGTAGGGTTTTTCCCAATATTAATTAATGCCGGCAGTTTATTTATATTATTGTTTTTAATGGATACTCTCCCAAAATATACACCATCTCCAGGTATTATCAGATTACCGGGCAAATTAATATTTGCAGTAGGAAATCCAAGTTTCCTTCCCCTGCCTGTGCCCTCAATAACCCTCCCTTCAACATAAGGCTCTCTTCCAAGAAGTTCATTTATCCTTTCAATATTACCTTCCTGATAATATTTTCTTATTACAGTGCTTGATATTATCTCATCCCTGCTCTTCACCAGGCTTACTTCGTTTACCAGGGTTTTCTTTCTGCCCATATAACGTTTTAGAAATGATATATCCCCCCTGGCATCCTTACCGAACCTGAAACCTTGCCCTATAAAAAGTTCTTTTATATAAAATAATCCTATTAATATATCATCGCAGAATTTTTTTGGGCTAAGATTTAAAAAATCCATTCCTATTTCTGCAGTTACTATCATATCTATTCCCAGTTCTTTAATTATTCTTATCTTTTCCTTATACGGAAGAATCAATTCTTTGTATACCCTTCTTTTAAGGATATTAACCGGAGGCCTGTCAAATGTAAGTGCTATACTTATGCCACCCTTTTCCGATGCCCTTGCACAACACATTTTTATTATTTTCTGGTGTCCTCTGTGAACACCGTCGAAAAAGCCTATAACCATTACTGCATTAGCATTTTTGAATTGATCTTTTTTTATATTTTTTAATTTAAAAATTCTTGTCAAAAATTTCCTTTTATATATCTATATAAAAATCAAACTATTTGATTTTAATTAATTATTAAAAAATTACAATATTTTTTGTAAAATTTTTGTTAAAACTTTTCACATCTTCCATATATAGACCTTCTTTCAATCTGTGCAGCGCAATTATATTACCGTCCCGGGATCTTAATGCTATAACCCTGTTTAAATTACTTTTTGATTTCCTGACCTCATTTAAAAAACATGACAATTTCTTCCTTTCCGTATCAATAATTTCTACCCTTAACGGGCTTCCATTAATTATCCTTCTCTCATGGTCTTTCCTTATAAAAACCGATGGATTCTTATCAAACAGATTTTCCAGACCTATTATCCACCCGCTATTTACAGGGATTCTATTAAGCTTAGCAAGATAGATTGTTTCCCTTATGCTTCTGGAAAATTCTATTCTAAAATCTCCTATACCCGTCCTTATAAGCCCTGCAAGTACCGCACCTGTTCCATATATCTTTCCCATATTGTCTGCAATAGATCTTATATAGGTTCCCGAGCTGCACTTTATTTTAAGAATCAATAAATTTCCTTCTATCCTTAAGATATCCATGCTGTAAATCTCTATTTCACGGTAATTTCTCTGGATATCCATACCCATTCTTGCAAATTTATAAAGAGGCTTTCCCCTGTGCTTGATTGCTGAATACATTGGCGGCAGCTGTCTGATTTTTCCTGTAAGGTTTCTTAGAATATCATTTAAAATATTTTTATCAAGTTTTTTAACTTTTTCTTGCCTGATTGTTTTTCCATCAAGGTCCCATGTATCTGTCTGGATGCCAAATTTTAATAAAGCAATATATTCTTTTGAAAGTCCGGTAAATTCGCTGGAAATTTTTGTAGCCATATTGATCAGAAGGATAATCAGCCCTGAGGAGGCTGGATCAAGTGTACCGCTGTGTCCGATTTTTTTTAAAAAAAAACTTTCCTTATCTCTCTTATAACATCGTAGGAAGTGATACCTGCTGGTTTATTTACAAGTATTATACCGTTAAAATCCCTTAATAATTCTGAACTGCCACCTTTTATCATTTTCCTGCCCAATTTTTTATAGCCTCTTTCATACTTTCAATTACTTTTTTAAGGCTACCGTCATGCTTGTAAGCAGAGGCAGCGCGGTGACCTCCGCCACCAAAGCTTGAAGCGATATTGGAGAGATCTATATTGCTGTCAGATGTCCTGAGGCTTACTTTGAATGAATTGATGTCTATCTGTTTTATAAGTACGGTTATTTTTGCGCCTTCGGCACTTCTTAAAAGCTCTATTATTCCATCCTGTGCATAAAAAGGAATTTTTAATCTGGTAAAATCTTCTTTTAACATATAAGAATAAATAAGGCTCAGGGATTTTACATATTCTATCCTGCTGAAAACCTTCTGTATGAGCTTGAACCTACCCAGGGGGTCACTTTCATATATATAACCATAAACATCAGAGGGTTTTATTCCAATCTCTATAAGTTCGCTTGCAATCCTGTGCACATTTGCTGTTGTATTGCTGTACTGGAACCTGCCGGTATCCGTAAGTATACCAACATAAATCCCTATGCCAATATCATAACTCAGTTTTTCCCTGTAATTTTTATATATGAGTTCATAAAGCATTTCAGCAGTTGCTGATTTATTACCATCAACAATATTTATATCACCGAAGCAGCTATTACTCCTGTGATGGTCTATATTTATTATACAGCTTGATTTTTTTCTTAAATAATCAAAATCAAGCCCCGCCCTGTCTTCTCCGGCGCAATCAACCATAATACATACGGGTCTATGATTTAAAAGCGACGCCAGCCCTGGATGCTTTTTAATTTTATTGAAGCCGGGTAAAAACTTATACTGATACGGAAGAACACTATTACATATCATAGTTGTTTTCTTATTCATTGAAGCAATAAGGTTATTGAAAGCTGTAAGTGTTCCAAGGGCATCTCCATCGGGAAATATATGGGTAATTATCAAAAATTCATCATTGCTTTCTATCTGTCTGGCTACATTCCGGTAAAGCACTTCCCGGTCTTCATTTATTACTGCCACTATCTTTTACCTCTTTGTTAATTGTCTCAAGTATTTCCGATATTTTCATTCCCCTGTCAATTGAATCATCATAAATAAATTTTAAGTCAGGTATATTTTTTAATCTCATCCTTTCAGAAATTTTTTTCTTTATAAAACCGCTGCATCCTTTAAGAATATCTAGGCTGCCGCCTATCTCTTTTTCTTTTCCCATTATGCTCAAATATATATCAAGATACTTGCAGTCCGGTGAGAGTTTAGTGCCCGTAATTGTAACAAAGCCTATCCTCGGGTCTTTCAATTCTGTGTTAATTATAAAGCTTATCTCTCTTTTTATATCAATTGTTAACTTTTTTAACCTATCCACCTGATTTACCGATCAATTATATAATTTCAAAGAATTCAAGTAGGTCATTTTTTTCTATATTCTGATAATTACCAATTCTTATCCCACACTCATATCCTGCAACTACTTTCTTTACATCCTCCTTGAATCTGTGTAAGCTCTCTACTTTACCTTCAAAAGCAATTGATCCGTCCCTTATTACACGGACCATATACCCTCTTTCCACTGCACCTTCCGTAATGTAGCAACCTGCTATTTTGCCAATTTTAGCAAACTTAAATATTTCCCTCACTTCAGCTTTACCCTTCTCCACTACCTTTTTTTCGGGTTCAAGGAGACCTTCAAATGCAAGTTTTATATCATCTATGAGTTTATATATTATTGTGTACGTTCTTATATCCACTTTTTCTTTTATTTTTAAGGAAGTTGCTGTGACTGTTGGGACAACTCCAAAACCTACTATGATCGCATTAGAAGCAGCTGCAAGAAGGATATCACTCTCTGTAATAGCACCGATTCCCCTGTGAATTATATCGATTTTTATTTCATCTGTTTCAATATTTTTAAGAGATTTCTCTACTGCATCCAATGAGCCTTCTGATTCCGCCTTAAATATCAATTTTAATTTTTTTATCTCGCTCTGTTGTGACATCTCTGAAAGATTTTCAAGTGTCAGGACCTTTCTGGGGTTCTCCAACTTAATAACCCTTTTATCATAATCTTTTTTCGCAAGAAGATCTTTTGCTACTTTTTCATTTTGAACAACAAAAAGTTTATCTCCTGCTTTCGGAACAGATGAAAATCCAGTCATCTCTACAGGTCTTGAAAGCGAAGCTTCTTTCAAATCAATACCATTTTCATCTCTTATTGTCCTTACTCTCCCGTATGAATCTCCTGTTACAAATGAATCTCCTATTTTTATTTTTCCTCTCTTTACTATTAGCGAACCAACTGCACCCATGCCTTTATCAAGTCTGCTTTCAATTATTATCCCTGTTGCCACAGCGTATGGATTACCCTTTATTTCCTGCATATCCGCTACAAGAAGGATCATTTCCAATAGTTCATCGATGTTCTTATTATTTTTTGCAGAGATCTCAACAACAGTGGTATCACCACCCCATTCTTCAGGGACAAGCCCGTGTTCAGTAAGTCCCTGTTTTATTCTGTTTGGATCTGAATTTGGAAGATCTATCTTGTTTATTGCTACGATTATAGGGACCCCTGCATCTTTTGCATGATCTATCGCTTCAACAGTCTGCGGCATAATTCCATCATCGGCTGCTATCACTATTACTGCTATGTCTGTGACTCTTGTACCTCTTGCCCTTATGGAAGTGAAGGCTTCATGTCCGGGTGTGTCTATGAACGTAATCTCCCTATTATTATACTCTATCTGGTATGCACCGATATGCTGGGTTATTCCCCCGGCCTCGCTACTGGCAACTTTTGTTTTTCTTATTGAATCGAGAAGTGTAGTTTTACCATGATCAACATGACCCATTACTGTAACAATTGGAGCTCTCCTTACCAGTTCTTCTTCAGAATCCCGGTAAACTTCCTCCATTTTTTCTTCGAATCCGACTATCCTGTATTTAAAATCATATTCATTGGACAAAAATTCCAGCAGGTCTTTATTAAGCGACTGATTTATTGTCAGCACTTCACCCATTTTAAAAAGCAGTTCTATTATTTCACTTGATGATATGTTTATCTTTTCCGAAAGCTGCTTTATCGTAATACCTTCATGTACTTCTATTATCTTCTTTATTTCAGGTCTCTTTTTTCTACCCTTTTCAGCTTCTTTTACTTTCCTCTGCAACAACGTTCTCTTCCCTTTTTCTACTTCGGTACGTTTTTTATGGAGGAATTTTGCCTTAAGTCTTCCGCTCTTCTCTTCTTTATCAAGTTCCTTATCAAGAACGCTTTTGATACTTTTCTTTTTTTCTTCTTCCCAGGCTACCCTTTTTTTTGAAACTTTTTTGATACTTTTAAAACTATCTTCTTCCAGGTCTATTGAATCTTCTATGCTCTCCCTTATCACATCATCTTCCTTAAGAGATTTCTTCCTATCACGTACAGCCCTGGCTGCATGTTTCCTTTCGGACCCTCTTTCCTTTTTTTCTTCTAATTCTTCAACTTTTTTAGCCTCTTCTATGGCCTTCTTCTCCTCTTCTTTCCTTCTAGCTTCTTCCTCTGCTTTTCTTTTCTCTTCTTCCGCTTTTCTTTTCTCTTCTTCTTTCTTTCTTGCTTCCTCTTCTTCTTTCTTTTTTGCTTCCTCTTCTGCTTTATTTTTTGCAGCTTCCCTGGCTTTTTTATCCTGTTGTTTCTTTTTCTTCTCAGCCTCTATTGCCTTTTTCTTTTCTTCCCTTTCTCTCTCTTTTTCTCTGGATTTTTTCTCCAGGGCTTCCTTTTCTTTTCTCTTTTTCTCTTTTTTTATTGCAATATCAATTTTTTTAACCTGTGAATCGTTTAGTACCGACATTTCCCCTTTTATAGCAATACCAATGCTATCGCAGATATAAAAAATATCGTTGATATCTAATTTTTTTTCTTTTGCTAAATCAATAACCTTAATATCAATCACTTCCTATTATAATATAGTCCATAATACATCTTCTAAGACTCCTCTTCCATTTCTTCAGACTTACCCATTATCCTTTCCTCTCTTGCCTCAGCAAGCTCCTCTTCAAACTGCTTTTCACTTTTTATATCTATCTTCCAGCCTGTAAGCCTGGCAGCAAGTCTTGCATTCTGTCCTTCCCTTCCAATGGCAAGAGAAAGCTGATCGTTTGAAACTACTACAAGGGCGAATTTATTATCTTCTTCTATAAGTACTTTATTTACCCTTGCAGGACTCAGCGAGTTCTTTATATATACAACTATATCCTGGCTGTAATCTACTATATCTATTTTTTCCCCATTAAGTTCATTTACTATCATCTTTACCCTTGAACCTTTTGGACCCACGCATGCACCTACCGGGTCAACATTCTTTTCATTTGACCTGACTGCTATTTTTGTCCTGTAACCAGCCTCTCTTGCGATGCTCATTATTTCTACAACTCCCTCATATATTTCTGGCACTTCAAGCTCAAACAATTTTCTTATAAGCCCGGTATGTGTGCGCGACACTATTACCTGTGGACCTTTGGTTGTCTTTCTCACATCGGATATATAACACTTTATCCTGTCGCCATGTCTGTATCTTTCTCCGGGTGCCTGTTCGTATTGCGGCAGCAGCGCTTCAACCCTACCAAGGTCTACCAGTGTAAAACGTGAATCGCTCTGCTGAATTATTCCGGTTACAAGATCACCCATCCTATCCTTGAATTCATCATACATTACTTCTCTCTCAGCTTCCATAATCCTCTGCTTTATTACCTGTTTTGCGGTCTGTGCCGCTATCCTCCCGAAATTATCGGGTGTAACCTCTATTTCATTTTTTCCGTTTTCTTCTTCAAGTATTTTAAATACCTTTATATTCCCACTTTTATTATCTATATCTATTCTGCAGTCATATTCTACCTGGTAATTTCTTTTGTAGGCTGAAGCAAGCGCTGTTTTAAGCGCTTCTATAATAGTATCAATTTTGATACCCTTTTCCTTTTCAAGCTCGACCAGAGCTGCTATCAATTCCTTATTCACCGAAACCACCTGTAATTTCAAATTTATTCTACATCAAAAAAATAGTGGGCGATACCCACTATTTTTTTCAACCCTTTAAAATTTCTTTAAAAGTATAACACAAAAAAAGCGAAAGTTAAAAACATTATTTTATTGCCCGAATCGAGCTGAATTGATTAATGAAACAGTGGAAAAGGTTGTATTTCTACATATTTTGCATCATTTCTTTAAGGCCAGTGAATCTTTTTTCTACAATATTCTTATTTACTGCCATTCCAATAGCTTTCTTGCTTCCTATTAATATTGCCAGCTCCCTGGCCCTTGTCAATGCTGTATAGAGAAGGTTTCTCTGAAGAAGCATGTAGTGTGATGTAAGAATAGGAATAATTACACATCTGAACTCCGAACCCTGGGATTTATGTATGGATATAGCATATGAATGATTTATCTCGTCAATCTCATAAAAGCTGTAATCTATTATCCTTCCATCAAAATCGATGTTCAATTCATTTATTTCATTATCAATTTTCTTAATAATACCTATATCACCGTTATATACCTCTTTTTCGTAATTATTTTTCAGTTGAATAATCCGGTCTCCGGTTCTGAATACCCTGTTTCCGTAACATAATCCTCCCTTTCCGGGATTAACTGCATCCTGTATTCTTGAATTTAGGTTAATAACCCCGCATATCCCTTTATTTGTAGGGACAAGTACCTGGACATCCTTAAGCGGGTCCATATGGAACCTTGCCGGTATTTTGTATGTTAAGAGATGGATAATGAGATCCACTGTTTTTGCTGGATCATTTTTTTCTATAAAATAAAAATCTCCGTCATTAGAATTTTTTATAAAGGGGAATTCCCCATCCCTTACCCTGTGAGCATTCCTTATAATCTGGCTTTCACCTTCCTGGCGGTATATTTTTTTAAGCTCTGCAACAGGTATTAAACCGGACCTAATAAGATCTCCCAGAACATAACCTGGACCAACAGGAGGCAGTTGATCTATATCTCCCACAAAAATGAGGCTTGCATTTTCTTTAAATGCAGATAGAAGATTTTTTGTAAGCCTTATGTCAAGCATTGATGCCTCATCGATTATTACAGTATCAGCTTCAATAGGATTTTTATCATTTTTTAAGAATTTATTAAGTTTAGGATTAAAATTTAGAAGCCTGTGTATCGTCTTTGATTCCCTTCCGGTTGTTTCTGTCATTCTTTTTGAAGCCCTGCCCGTGGGTGCTGCCATAAGTACTTTTTTATTTTCACTTTCAAGGATTTTTATAATAAAATTTAGAATTGTGCTTTTTCCTGTTCCAGGGCTTCCGGTTATTATTATTATCTTTTCCATAAGGGCCTTAACAATGGATTCAACCTGTATATCGTCGAGCTCTATATTCTTCAATTTAGCAAGTTCCCTGATTATTTTCCTGTAAGAAGATTCGTTTCTTCCCACCGGTCCGTCATAATTTCTGGTGTTAACAATCTCCAGTATCTTTCCACATACATACTGCTCGGAAATATAAAGGCCTTTCAGGTAGATCCTCCTGGTTTCACCGGCATCAATAATCATTATTTTTTCTTCCCTCTCAAGTTCATCAATGGCGCTGTTTACCAGTGATAATTCCACTCCAAGAAAATCAAGAGAGTTATCTATTATATTTTCATATGGAAGGTAACAGTGTCCACCATCTTCTGCTCTGCGCAGTATATATATTATTCCTGACTTTATCCTGAAAATAGAATCTCTGGGTATGCCGGCTCTGGCTGCAATATCGTCTGCAGTTTTAAATCCTATTCCGAAAATATCTTCCGCAAGGCGGTACGGATTGACCTTAATAACATTATCAGCGTTTTCACCATAAGCATTATATATTTTCATGGCATATGTATTTGATATGCCGTAGGATTGGAGCGATATCATGATATTTCTTATATTTCTATGTGTATGCCATGATTGTATTATCTGGCTTATTTTTTTCCCCCCTATTCCTTCTATGTATGAAAGACTCTCCGGATTATTGTCAAGAATATCAATAGTTTTTTTCCCGAAATGGTCGACTATCCTTGAGGCCATCACAGGGCCTATTCCTTTAATCACTCCCGAACCGAGATAACTCTCAATTCCCTTTTCTGTAACAGGCATGCTGGCACTAACAGATGATATTTCAAACTGTTTTCCATACGTCCTGTTTACGGTCCATTTCCCTTCTACTTCGAGTTCTTCGCCGCACTGGAGCTCAAATACATTACCGACTATGGTCGCATAGGTGTCGTCGGCCAGTCTGAGTCTCCCAACCATATAACCGCTCTCAGGATTTTTAAATACTATCTTTTCCAGAATGCCATTTATTTTGGATTGCCCGTTTTCCATTTAAGGATTATTTTTTATATTTTTGGATATAAAATCTCTTACAAATTTGACTATATCTTCGGGATTTATTTCAAATTTTTTACCATCTTTACGCAGCTGTACTTCAATCAATTCTTTTTCGAGGAACTTTTTCCCCAGTATCATTCTTATCGGAAGTCCCAGAAGATCTGAATCTTTAAATTTTATCCCTGCGCTTATTTCCCTTTCATCATATAGAACTTCTATTCCGTTGTCTAAAAGGTCTTTGTATATTTCTTCTCCGGCATTCACAAGCTTCCCTGATTTTGAGCTCGTTATTACAAGATTAACTATATAAGGAGCTATGGAGGGGGGCCATATTATACCTTTATCGTCATGCATCTGTTCTATAACTGCAGATAATATTCTTGTTACTCCCATTCCGTAACATCCCATTACAAAAGGCTTCAGTTTTCCGTCCCTTCCAAGGAATTTTGCCTCCATTTTTTCACTATATTTTTTACCCAGTTTGAATATATGGCCTACTTCTATCCCTTTATCAATTTTTAGCTTTGCACCGCATCTTTCACAAACATCTCCCTCTGCAGGATAGGAAAAATCTCCGTATTCATTTATATTTATATCTCTTTCCGGGTTTACATTTCTAAGATGAAAGTCTTTTTTATTTGCACCTGTTATAATGCTCTTAACCCCCCGTAGCAGTCTGTCTGCATATATTTCAATTTTTGGGTCAAGTCCGACCGGTCCAAGGTATCCGGTAGGGTACCTTGCGTCTGAATCCTCATATAGTCTTAATTCTTTTCCCAGAAATTTTTCAGCTTTTGAAATATTAAGCTGCCTGTCACCCATTAATATAAATGCATATATCCTTCCATTTTCATCATTTAATAGCATTGTCTTGGCAGTATCTCTTTTTTCTATTTTTAAAAAATCTGCAAGACTATCTATATCGGTTATCCCCGGGGTACTGACCTCTTCTATCTCTGCACTCTCTTTAGAAGCTTCCGCTTTTTCCATTGATGGGCCGTAATGTGCCATTTCTATATTTGCAGAGTATCCGCACTCTGGACAGTATATGATAGTCTCCTCCCCATCTCCTGCAAGTACCATAAATTCATGGGATGATTTCCCGCCTATTATTCCCGTATCAGCTTCAACTGTCTTGAACCTGAGTCCTATTCTTTCTATTATCCTTATATACGCGTCTTGCATTTTTTTATATATTTCATCCAGATCACTATCATTTTCACAGAAGCTGTAAGCATCCTTCATAATAAATTCCCTTGCCCTTAAAAGGCCGTATCTCGGTCTTATCTCGTCCCTGAACTTGACCTGTATCTGGTAAAGATTAAGCGGAAGGTCCCTGTAAGATTTTATATCGAGATATGCCAGGTAAGTCATTATTTCCTCGTGAGTGGGACCGAGGCAGAAAAAACGTCCGTTCCTGTCTTTCAGGCGGAACAGTTCTGGTCCATATTCGTCCCAGCGCCCTGATCTTTCCCATAGATCGGAAGGCTGCATCACCGGTAAAAAAAGTTCCAGGCCGCCTGCCCTGTCCATTTCCTCCCTTATAATATTTTCAATTTTCTGAAGTACCCTTTTGCCTGCAGGCAGAAAAGCATATATACCTGATGCAATTTTCCTTATAAGTCCTGCTCTCACAGTAAGCGAGTGGCTGGATATCTCTGCTTCTCTTGGTTCTTCTTTTAAAGTCGGGATAAATCCCTGTGAATATTTCAATGTTTCTCCTTAAATACTATAATAGCTTCTCTAATTCTTTCTTAAATTCTTCTAGCACATCATCCTTTTTTACTCTTTTTATTATCGATCCCTTTAAAAAAAGTGCTGCCCTGTCTTTTCCAAAGGCAATTCCAAGATCTGCATCTCTGGCTTCACCGGGACCGTTCACGATGCATCCCATAACTGCTAATTTCAACCCTTTTTTTAAATCATGGGTCATCTCCTCTATCTTCTTCACCATGCTTTGAAGGTCTACGGTTGTTCTTCCACATGTGGGACAGGAAATTATATTCACTCCTGTGTCACGCAATCCGAGGCTGTCAAGTATGAGATAACCTATTTTTACTTCTTCATAAGATTTATCAGTAAGGGAAACCCTTATCGTATCTCCTATGCCTTCTGCCAGCAGTATTCCAAGCCCAACAGATGATTTTACCGTACCTTGAATCATTGGACCTGCTTCGGTAACACCAATATGCAGCGGGTATCTGCATTTTTCAGATACTGTCCTGTAGACGCTTATAGTATCTGTAACAGAAGAAGCCTTGGCAGATATCTTAAAATTATGAAAATCAAGGTTTTCAAGCAGTTTAATATTTTCAATAGTGCTCTCGATCATCGAATTTCTGATATCGCCCCTGTTTTTTCTAAGAATCTTCTTGTCTACTGAACCGGAATTTATCCCTATCCTGACTGCTGTCCCGTTCTTCCTTGCATATTCTATAACCTTTGCAGTTCTTTCATATCCTCCTATATTTCCCGGATTTATCCTTATTCCGTCCACTCCGGCCCTGATGCTGTCTATCGCCAGGGTGTAGTCAAAATGAATATCTGCTACTACAGGCACTTTAAAAATTCCTGAATCAATAAGTATTTTTAGTTCCGACACTGCAGATTTATCCGGCATAGCTATCCTTATTACTTCACAACCGCAGTCAATCAATCCTTTTATCTCTTCCCTTAATGCACTCCTGTCCAGAATATTTGATTTTGTCATAGATTGAACTGAAATACGGTTACTTCCACCTATTCCCAGGCTTCCCAGCATTATCTCTCTGGTCTTTTTTCTGATTATTTTCATGAAATTGCCCTTTTTACATATTGGTCAGGTTAAACGGACTTATAATATCATAGATAAAACCTATTAGAAGTAACGATACCATTAAAAATAATCCCAAATAATTGGCAACTTCCAGTACTCTCCTGGGTACCGGTCTTTTTCTTATTGTCTCCACTACCAGAAGTATGATGTTGCCTCCGTCCAGAGGCAGTATGGGAAGCAGATTGCCAAATCCTATTAATATGGATACGAGGGCTATAAAAAGTATAAAATTCTGTACACCCATCGATATGGACTGCTGAAAAATGCTTACAACTCCGATTGGAGATACGGGTCTTGCCTGTTCAAAAGGAATCTGGCCTCTGAAAAGCATGCCAAACAGTTTAATATAGGTAACAATTATATCCCATGTCATTCTAAAACTTTCCTTTATTATCTCAAAAAAACCTGGGTTTTTATCAATGTAACCTGGAGATATCCCAAGAAATCCCATGCCTTCCGCTACATCCAGAACGACTTCTATTTCAATCTGTTTCCCTTTCCTTATTACTTCATAGGTCACACTTTCGCCGGGTTTTTGCTGTGTCTTTTCGACAAATTCATCCCATGTATTGATTTCTTCACCATCTATGGCTATAACAGTGTCGCCTATATTAAAGCCATATTCTTCAGCAGGGCTGCCTTCCTGAATATAATCTATTGTTGTCGTAGGTTCGAGAACACCCATACTCATAAATATTGCAATAAGTATTATTGCAAATAATACATTAAATCCTGCACCGCCAAATATTGCAAAAAACTTTTTATAGAAAGGTTTGTCCTGATAAGATTTTCCTACCATTTTTTCCGGTATTTCTTCATTTCTGTCCATTCCCAATATTTTTACATAACCCCCGACAGGAATTGCCCTTAAGCCGTATTCTGTACCGGATTTTGATTTAAATTTGAATATCGGTGGCCCGAATCCTATAAAAAATTCCTGTACATACATTCTTCCTGCTCTGGCAAAAACAAAATGGCCGAACTCATGCACTATTATGATCAGTGAAAAACCTATGATTGCAAGAATATATTGAAGTATAACCATGGACAGACCTTAAACCTTTCCAAATCTTCTGTGCCGCTTCTGGTATTCTTTTATCGCCCTTATAAAATATTTTCTTTTAAAATCTGGCCAGAGCATACTGCTGAAATATAATTCAGTATATGATATCTGCCATAGCAAAAAATTGCTTAACCTGCACTCACCACTTGTCCTTATAAGCAGATCGGGGTCAGGAATACCATTAGTAAAAAGATATCCCGAAAAAATCTCTTCGTCTAATTTATCATATTCAAGTTTATTTTTCCCAATATCGCTGCATATTTTTTTAACTGCTTCCAGAATTTCCTGCCTGGACCCATAATTTAATGCTATATTGAAATTAAGGGTGCTGTTAGCAGCGGTTTCAATTTCTGCTTCTTCATATACCTTTAGGACTTCCGGGGGTATTCCGCTTCTATTACCTATAAGTCTTAACCTGATACCATGTCTTTTAAGCAGGTCCAATTCATTCTTCAGTGTTTCTATAAAAAGCTTTAATAAAAACTTTACTTCATTTTCCGGTCTTTCCCAGTTCTCGCTTGATAGTGAAAATACTGTCAGATATTTTATTCCCAGATCTATGCATGCTCCTATAACTTCTCTGAGCGGCTCTATTCCTGCCTTATGTCCCAAACTCCTGGGGAGATTCCTTTTAGCAGCCCACCTGCCGTTTCCATCCATTATTACCGCAACATGGACAGGAATTTTTTTTAGGGATAATCTATCTCTTACTGATTTTTTCCTGGAAGCTAATATTGAAGAAAAAAAGTTCAAAGTCCATGTACCTACACTTCCATGATCTCATTTTCTTTCTGCTGGAGAGCATTATTAATTTTATCAATAAATTCATCAGTGAGCTCCTGGACTTCTTTTTCCGACTTTATAAGGTCATCTTTAGTTATATCTCCATCAGATTCCATCTTTTTGAATTTTTCATTTGCATCTCTTCTAATATTTCTGACGGCTACCCTTCCATCCTCAGCTATTTTCCTAACGAGCCTTGCAAGTTCATGCCTTCTTTCCTCGTCAAGAGGAGGTACGGCCAGTCTTATTACTTTTCCGTCGTTTGTAGGGTTAATTCCCAGGTCTGATTTGATTATCTGGGTTTCTATCTCTTTTAAAAACTTCGGCTCATAAGGAGAAATCAATATTGTTCTGGGTTCAGGTATGCTGATATTTGAAGCATGTTTCAATTGTGTCCTTGTACCGTAATAATCAATAAAGATATTATCGAGAAGTGCTGCAGAGGCCCTGCCTGTTCTTATGGTATTGAATTCATGCCCTGTGCTTTCTACTGATTGCTCC
>CAZLXJ010000026.1:0-14501 GCA_964563645.1 uncultured Actinomycetota bacterium
ATTATGGGTTATTTGGTAGACTTAGAAGAAATACAGAGGGAATGAACGGTTCACTTTTAATTTTTAAAGAGTTCACTTTTAAAATTTTCCTAACATAAAATACAATAAAACATAAAATACAATAAAACAACAATATAATTGGCGGAGAGGTTTTTAATTTTTTAAGTCGGTACCGGTAACCTGGAAAATAAACGGTAACATGGAAACTATTAATAAAGTATTAAGTCAATTAAAAGTGTAAAAAGTTGTTTTTTGTTATAATATCTAAGTCATTTAAAAAAAGTGAAGGCGGCAGGTTACATATGGTAATGATAAAAAATGTTGAGAAGGAACTTGTTGAAGAAATAATTGATACCGTTATAGACAATTTTAAAGAAAATGAAGCAAAAATAAATGATATGAATGTATTCCCCGTACCTGATGGAGATACAGGAACCAATATGCTTTTGACGCTCAAATCAATCAGGGAGGAGATAGCTAAGATAAATAATCCAACCCTCAAATCAGTACTTGAGAATGCTTCCATGGGCGCGCTTATGGGCGCAAGAGGAAATTCCGGGGTAATCCTGTCACAGATCGTCAAGGGGTTTTTTGATATTCTGATAAGAAGCGGCGATTTTAACCTGGATATAATAAAGGAAGCATTGAAATCATCCAGGGATGTAGCCTATGGATCTGTCCAGAACCCGACAGAGGGTACCATGCTTACCATAATTAAGGACATACACAGTCATGTAGAAAAAATATATGAAAAAAATGAAGGCATAAAACTGGAGAAGCTTCTTGACAGCATCATAGAAGAGACGGAAAAATCTGTTGAAAGAACTACTTTTCTCCTTCCGGTTCTAAAACAGGCTAATGTAGTGGATGCAGGGGCGAGAGGTGTATTAGACATACTAATAGGGGTAAGATATGCTTTTTCAAATATAGACAGTATAAATGGAAACATGAATATTAAGCTTATAAAAGGTAAATCTGTATCAGGTAGGGATTCAAATAAAAAAGAATCAGAGAAAGAAAAGCAGGGGGATGTCATAATGGAAAATATTCCTGGATCTGAATCAGAAGAAAACATGGAACTTAAAGAGGTCAAATTAAAATCTGAAATAAAATATACATACTGTACAGAGATGATATTAAAGGGAAACGGAATAAATGTAGAGAGACTGAGGGAGAAGATCGAAAGCTATGGAGACAGTGCAATGATTGTGGGGAATGAAAATGTGGTCAAGATACATGTCCATACTAATTCACCTCAAAAAGTCCTTAGCAGGGCAATAAGGGAAGGAACCCTTCATGAGATATCGATAAGCAATATGAAGGAC
Organism: uncultured Actinomycetota bacterium; assembly: GCA_964563645.1. GTDB lineage: Bacteria > Actinomycetota > Humimicrobiia > Humimicrobiales > Humimicrobiaceae > M55B120. Next base: position 1,326 of record CAZLXJ010000026.1, read on the forward strand.
CAGAGAGAAGAAGTGGCGGGCGCTGAAGATCATAAGCATGAGGGGGAGGCCGGGCCTGCTTTAAGGAAGGCAGTGGTAGTTGTTGCAAACGGGGAAGGGATTGAACAGATATTCAAGAGCATAGGTGTAGATGAGATAATTAGCGGAGGCCAGAGCATGAACCCTTCAACTTATGATATTGTAAAAGCAATAAATAACCTTGATGCCAGTGAAATAATTATTTTTCCTAACAATAAAAATATCATACTTACTGCAAATCAGGCAAAAAAACTTGTCAAGAAGAAAACAGTTACAGTCGTACCGACGAGGACAATACCCGAGGGGATAATGGCCGTTCTTACATACAATCAAGACCTGGGAGTGGAGGAAAATCTTTACAATATAGGGCAGTCTATAAAAAGGAGTAAATGCGGGGAGGTAACAAGGGCAGTAAGGGATGCAAAACTCTTTGTGGGTGAGATAAAAAAGGGAGCCTATATAGGCCTCAGCAACGGCCAGGTAAGGGTTGTCTCGGACAGTATAATAGATGCAACCACAGACCTTATAAGGGACATGATGGAAGGGAATGAGGAGGTCATAACCATATATACGGGAATAGAAGCGGAAAGCAGTGATATAAAAGATATAAAGAAAAAGATAAAAGATTTATATCCTGATATAGATATAGAAATACACAGGGGAGGGCAACCCCTTTATCCATTTATTTTTTCAATAGAATAGCTCCGGCTGGTGATCACATATCAGAATAATCTCAGGAAAATTCAGGGGAAGAAAGCTCAAGACTCCTGCAAACCTTGATATCAGGCCGACCCTTGACCGTGTAAAGGAAAGCATCTTCAGCGTACTCGGGGAAAGGATTATAGATGCAAAAGTGCTTGACCTTTTCTCCGGTACAGGTTCGCTGGGCCTTGAAAGCCTGAGCAGGGGCTGCGGCCTTGTATATTTTATTGACAATAATACCCAATCAATAGATCTGATAAAGTATAATACAGGTTATCTTATCCCGGACCAAAAAGACATTGGAGACTTTAGAATAATAAAAAAGGATGTACTGGAATATTTAAGGTTTTGCAATGATAAAAAGTGGGATATAATCTTTATTGATCCGCCTTACAGGATAAGCGAAGTTGTCATGAGAGGTATTTTTGAATGTATGGTAGCAAGAGGTATTGTTGCCTGTAATACAATTATTGTATACGAGTTTTTTTTCAAAAGAAGGATTGAAAAAGAGATTGAAAGGCTTAAGGCAGTAAAGCGGTCTTTTTTTGGAGACAAGGAAGTTGCTTATCTGAAAAAAGACTGCAGGTAAGGAGATTTTGATGGAAAAAACAGCAATATGCCCTGGAACGTATGATCCTCTTACCGAGGGTCACAGGGATGTAATAATAAGGTGTTCAACAGTATTCAAAAAAGTCATAGTGGCCATATCTAAAAATACCAGGAAACAGCCCCTGTACAGTGTTGAAAGAAGAATCGATTTTGCAAGGCGCTCACTTTCAAGTATAAAGAATGTAGAAGTAATACCTTTTGAAGGACTTCTTGTAGATCTGGCAGAAGAGAATGATGCAGAGGTTGTCGTAAAAGGCCTCAGGGCAATATCTGATTTTGAAAACGAGTTTCAGATGGCACAGATAAATAAAAAATTAAAGCCTGAACTGGAGACCATGTTTTTGGTCACAAACCCGAAATATGCATATCTAAGCTCCAGCGCTGTAAAGGAAGTAGCCAGATTTGGAGGATGTATCACGGGTCTTGTACCGGAAGAAATAGAAGAAGATATAGTCAGCAGCTTTAAAAATATGGAATTTGACTGATGCAAATGGAAAAAAATTTTATAGAAAGAGAATATTATGAAGGCTTTGGAGATTATTGACAGGATAGAAGAAATTATAGATGGCGGCAGGAGAATACCTTTTTCAGCAAATGTTGTAGTAAATGGGGATGAGATATACGACCTTATCGATGAACTCAGAAATGAAATGCCGGAAGAATTCAAGCAGTCGCGCTGGATAGTAAAAGAGAGGGAAAACATGATAGAAGAGGCAGGAAAGCAGGCTGGAAAAATAGTAAGGGATGCTGAAGACAGAGCCAGTGAACTGGTGAGCGAGACCGAGGTTATGAAGAGGGCTAAGAGACAGTCAGAAGAGCTGATGGCAGGGATTGAAGCACGGGCAAGGACCATAAGACTTGAAGCAGAGGATTATGCAGACGAAAAACTGGCAAACCTGGAAGCTGTCCTTCATAAACTTATGAATACAATTGAAAAGGGAAGGGAACAGTTTAAAAATACTATTTCTCCGGGCCAATAGAATTACTCACTACGCAAAGTGCTATAATTCCATGTTTAATTTTTGTAATATTTATGATATATTATTTTGTCTGTCATGTTTATAACAAGTTTGTAACATTTTAGAAAGGGGTAAAGTGGCTGTTCCGAAGAGAAAAACATCAAGATCTAACAGAAATAAAAGGCGAACACACGACTTCGTAAAGCTATTAAATATAACTGAATGTCCAAGATGCCACAGTAAAAAAATAGCGCATCATGTCTGCATTGAATGTGGATATTACAAGAATAATGAGTTGATTCCCCAGGAAAAAGATAAAAAGTCAAAGCCAAAGGAAAAAGCCGCTGACGCAAAACAGCGGTAATAAAAAGCAGGACTGGTACTTTTTTATTTGATCTGAACGGAGGGTAAATTTTTTGAGTTTTAAGAGTTTTTTTTATCCTGATTCCATAGCTGTAATAGGGGCTGCAAGGGATAAGGGCAAAGTTGGGCGTACAATTTTCGATAATATTATAGATTCAGGTTATATTGGTAAGGTATTCCCCGTTAATCCAAAGGCAAACGATATAGATGGGCAAAGGTGCTTTTCATCAATACTTGATATTAACCAGGATATACAGCTTGCAGTTATAGTTATACCAGCAGAATATATCTCAGAAGTCCTTGAAGAGTGTGCAGAAAAAGGTGTTGAATTTGTAATAATAATATCAGCGGGATTCAAGGAGACAGGAGTAAAAGGAGCCAAGAGGGAAAAAAGGCTTATAGAAAAAGCTAAATATTATGATATCAGGATACTTGGTCCCAATTGTCTTGGCATGATGAATACGGGTTGCCCGGTAAATGCAACTTTTTCTGCAAATATGCCGCTTAGGGGTAAGGTTAGCTTCATATCGCAATCGGGTGCGCTTCTTACATCGGTGCTCGACTGGGCAAAAGCATCAAAAATTGGTTTTTCAAAAGTTGTATCTCTGGGAAATAAGGCAGATATAACAGAGAATGATCTTTTTGAAGCCTGGAGGGAAGATAGGGATACAGATGTAATAACGGCATACATAGAAGGTATTACAGACGGAAGAGATTTTATAAGGATTTCATCAAAAGTTTCCAAAGAAAAACCGATAATAATAATAAAATCCGGAAATACAGATGCAGGAGCAAGAGCAGTTTCCTCTCATACAGGGACACTTGCAGGATCAAATAAAGCATATGATGCAGCTTTTAAGCAGGCAGGGATCATAAGGGCTAAAGATATAAAAGAGCTTTTCAACTACAGCAGGGCATTTTCTTATCAGCCGCTTCCCGGTGGCAGAAATATAGCGATAGTAACAAATGCAGGGGGACCCGGTATTATGGCTACTGACGAATGTGAAAATAGGGGAATAAGGCTTGCGAGTTTTACCGGCGAGACAATTGAAAAACTAAAAGGATTTCTGCCGGGTGCTGCAAATATTTATAATCCGGTAGATGTACTGGGGGATGCACTTTCAGACAGGTATAAAAAAACGCTGGAAGTGGTGATGGCAGATAAAAATGTAGATGCGGTATTGGTAATGTTAACGCCGCAGGCAATGACAGAAGATCTGGAAACTGCAAAAGCCATTGCTGAAGCAATAGAGAAAAATGGAAATAAAGTACCTGTAATGACGAGCTTTATTGGAATCAATGAAGTAAGAAAAGGAGTAAATTATCTTACAAAGAAGAAAATACCGAATTTTGAAATTCCCGAGGATGCAATCGAGACTCTGAGCGTGATGATGGATTATTATGAATGGAAGATGGAGAAGGTTCAGCCGGTTGTTGAATTTAATGTTGATGAAGAAAAGGTAAAGGAAGTATTTGATAGGTGCATATCCGAGGGAAGACTTGAGCTTGGCGAACTGGAAGCAAGAAAAATACTGGAGGCCTATGAAATCCCTGTTCCCAGAGCTGAAGTGGCAGAAGATATTGCGGAAGCAAAAGAAGAAGCAAAAAAGATCGGGTACCCTGTGGTACTTAAGATAGTATCGCCGAATATTTTGCATAAAACCGATGTCGGTGGTATAAAAGTAGATATAAATGACGAGGAAGAACTTGAAGAAAGCTTCGATCAGATAATGATAAATGTAAAAAAATATATGCCAGAAGCAAATATTTCGGGTATACTTGTACAGGAGATGATCGGGGATAAGAAGGAGACAATAATAGGAATAAGCGAGGATCCCCAGTTTGGACATGTGATCATGTTTGGACTTGGGGGGATATATGTAGAAGTCTTAAAGGATGTAGCCTTCAGAATAGCTCCGCTAAACGAGAAGATGGCAAGGGAGATGGTATCAGAGATTAAAACAATAAAACTTTTAAAGGGCACCAGGGGAGAAGAATCTTCTGATATAGATAGTATAATTGACGTCCTTCTCAGGATGTCACAACTGGTAACAGATTTTCCTGAAATAATAGAGATGGATATAAATCCCTTATTTGTAAAAAGGAAGGGAGAAGGCTCCATTGCTGGAGATGCAAGAATAAGAATAGGAGGTTAAATAATGGTCCCGTTATTTTTTATATCAAACCGCCCATTTTCCGGGAAAAGCTCGATGTGTGTTGGCGTGAGTAAAATATTTACCGAAAAAGGTTTAAAAGTAGGGTATATGAAACCTGTGGGGACCCTTCCTACAAGGGTTGGAGGCATTACGACTGATGAAGATGCCCAGTATATCTCCAATATTCTTAAACTTGAAGATAATCTTGAAGATATATGCCCGGTAGTGATAACTCAACAGTGTTGCAGGGAAGGCCTGAAAGATGAGAATTACTCAAAAGGATTTATTAAAAAAATAGAAAAATCCTATAAGAACATACAGAAAAACAAAGATATTGTAGTCCTCGAAGGCGCAAAGAGCATAGAAGATGGATGTTTTATGGGGATATCTGCTATTAAAATAACCGAGAGGCTGAATGCAAAAACAATAATGGTGCTTAAATACGATAATGACATGGTGGATGAAATACTTTATTCAAGGAAGATACTGGGAGATTACTTTGGTGGGATTATAATAAACTGGGTACCCAGAAGCCAGATGAATTACCTTGAAGAGCTTGTCCTGCCGTATCTAAACAGTAAGGGAGTTGAAAATTTTGGATATGTCGTCTCTGATAAGATTCTTTCATCGGTGAGCGTGAGGGAGATGGCCGAATTTCTTAACGGGCAGATAATATGTGCGGAAGAGAAGGCAGATGACCTGGTCGAAACATTCATGGTAGGAGCCATGGGTCAGGAACAGGCTCTTAAATTTTTCCGGAGAAAAGCAAACAAAGCAGTTATAACCGGCGGTGACAGAGCGGACGTGCAGCTTGCTGCCCTGGAGACACATACAAAATGCCTTATACTTACCGGTAATTTCCAGCCATCAACAGTAGTGCTTGGAAGAGCAGAAGAACTGGGGGTACCGATGATTTTAGTTAATTACGATACACTGACGGCAGTAGAAAAGGTCGGGGAAATAATCGGACATGTTAGATTCCATGAAGTTAAAAAAATAGATAAAATAGTAGAGGTCGTAAGGGAATACATAGATACCGAAAAAATTCTGGAATTATCTAAACAATAAGTAATGCCTCCGGGGTTTCAGTGGAAGATAAGTCTAAAAAATATTCTATTATAGTTGATGCAATGGGTGGTGATTTTGCGCCCGGTGAAATAATAAAAGGGGCTATCCAGGCTGAGAAGCAATTCAATTTAAAACCTGTTCTGACAGGTAGCGCCGACAGGATAAATTCTTTCGCAATAGAAAATAACCTTGATATATCAGGCCTTGAAATAATAAGCAGCAATAGTGAAGTAGGGATGGGGGAATCCCCTTCTGATGTCTTGAGAAATAAGAAGGATTCTTCCATTTACGTAGGATCCAGAGTTGTTAATGAAGGCCGGGGCGGAGCATTCCTTTCTGCTGGAAATACCGGAGCCGTAATGGCATGTTCGCTTTTTAATATTAAAAGGATAAAAGGGGTGCTGCGTCCAGTAATTGCAGTGGTGATCCCGCTGGGAGATTCAGAATTCGTACTTGTTGACGGAGGTGCAAATGCAGATTGCAAACCCATGTATCTGGCACAATTTGCAGTAATGGGAAAAATTTATGCTGAGAACATACTCGGGATAAAGGATCCGAAAGTGGGACTGGTAAATATAGGTGAGGAGGAAAAGAAGGGAAGCGAACTGGCTGTTGAAGCGCACAGGCTTATAAAAAGGATAGAAGGCCTTAATTTCATGGGAAACATAGAAGGGCGTGAAATATTTGAAGGTACGGCAGACGTGGTAGTAACTGATGGTTTTACAGGTAATGTAATATTAAAATCAATAGAAGGACTGGCCAGGATGTTTTTCAGGCAGGTCAGGGATGCCATGACTTCTTCGGTGGCTTCAAAAATGGCTGCTCTTATTCTTAGAAAGCCTCTGGGGGAAATGAAAGACAGGTTTGACTACGAGACATACGGAGGCGCACAGCTTTTGGGCCTTAATGCTCCTGTAATAATATCCCACGGAAGCTCAAAGGCAAAAGCTATTAAAAATGCAATAGGGGTTGCAGGGGAAAGCATTAAAACAGATCTTGTGGAAAAGATAGCAGCTGAGATAGGCTCGGTAATTGATTAAAACTTTTATAAAAAAAAATTGTCAAAATTAATGAAATTATTTTTACATTGGATATAATTGGAAAATCAAAATCAAAAGGAGCAAAATATGGAAAATTTTGACAAACTTAAGGAGATCCTGGTTGATGTTCTCGGGGTAAATGAAAGTGATATTAAGCCTGAAAGTAAATTTGTTGATGATCTGGGCGCTGATTCTTTGGATCTGGTGGAACTTATAATGGCTTTTGAAGATAAATTTGGGATAGAGATCAGTGATGAAGAGGCAGAAAAGATGGTTACAATAAAGGATGTCCTGGACTATATAGGTTCAAAGCAGTAGCCCTGACTGATCAAAATCCGGAAAGACCTTGCAGCCATTGACAGGATTTTATATATATATTTATGTCAATTAACATGCTAAAAAGGGTGATATATTCAAGCATCGGTAAATAATAAATGGACAATGAAGGGGTTTTAAGAAAAAAAGTCAGAGACTGGCTTGAAGGCCTGGGAATAAAGCCCGTAGATCTTAAAATATATATACAGGCTCTTACCCACAGGTCTTTTGCCCGTCAGATAAATGTACAGTCAAGAGGAAATGAACAGCTTGAATTTCTTGGGGACAGCATACTTTCATTTGCGATAACTTCTTATCTTTTTGATAATTACAGCTATTTTCCTGAAGGAAGACTTGCAAAAATACGGGCTATTCTTGTTAACAGGAAAACTCTTTCAAAAATAGCCTGCAGGATAAAGATAGATCAGCAGATACTGTTAAGCGAAAATGAAGAATCTTCCAGGGGGCGTAAAAAGGAATCTATACTTGCAGATGCCGTAGAGGCTTTAATAGGAGCGATATATATAGACAACGGTATAAAGTTTGTGAAAAGCTGGCTTTTACAGATATATGAAAATCGTATTGAGAATATGATAAATACACCCAATATCTCTGATTACAAGACATATCTTCAGGAAGCCGTACAGGCAGATTTTTCGACGCTTGTAAAATATAAGATGGTAGGGACTGAAGGCCCGGATCACGATAAGGTGTTTCATTCCGTGGTTGTAATGGACAGGAAAATATTAGGAAGGGGTACCGGAACAAGTAAAAAGGAATCGGAACAGAATGCTGCAAAAAATTCATTAATTTCATTGTATAATTTAGATCTATAATAGTGCTAATCTTATGGAGAATCAGTATTGTATCTCAAAAACATAACGCTAAGAGGTTTTAAATCATTTGCAAATAAAAGCAGCCTTGATTTCGAACGGGGAATAAGCGTCATAGTGGGCCCAAACGGCAGCGGAAAAAGCAATGTAGCAGACGCTATCTCCTGGGTGCTTGGAGAACAGAGTCCAAAATCCCTGAGGGGAAGCTCGATGGGGGATGTGATATTCAGGAGCAAAAATCAGGAAATGGGTATTGCGGAAGTCTCACTTTTATTTGAAAACAGGGACAGACTATTTGATGTGGATTTCAGGGATGTGAAAATAACCAGACGTGTTTTTAGCCGTGGTGGAAGTGATTATTTCATTAATTCCTCTCCCTGCAGGCTTATGGATATTCAGGAAATGACGGCAGATTCAGGAATAGGCAAAGGCCTGCACGTTATAATTAACCAGGGGCAGGTAAATGAAATAGCGATTTTAAAACCTGTTGAGAGGAAGCTCGTAATAGATGAAATGCTTGGGTTGTCAAAGCATAAAAATAGGAGAATGAAATCCATTGCTAAACTTGATAAGGTAAAAAGCGACATCGGCAGGCTTGACGATCTCATGGCAGAGATAAAGAGGACCATGGACCCGCTTGAAATTGAAGCAAAAAGGGCAAGGGAATATGCTAATGTGGCAAATGAGCTTAAAAAAGAAGAAATATCCCTTTTCCTATCAGAACTGAAGAGATATAACAGCCTGTGGGATGAGATGGAAGGGAAGAATAAAAAATTAAGGGAGAGTATAAGGAAAACAGATGACAGGATACATAAAATCGAAAAAGAAAAAGATGATCTTTTTAAAAATATTGGATCAGAGCAGGCCGGATATGAAAATTTAAGGGCGAGGATTGAATCATTTGACAGCAGTATGAGCAGGCTTTCAAACAGCATAGCCCTTGTGAAAAGCAAAAAAAATGTATTTTCCACACTTTATAATATGTTCGAGCTTGAGCTCGAAAACGGTGTGATACCTCATGAAACTATAAGCAAAGTAGAATCCGGGAAACGAAACGGAGCTGTTGTCGATCTGGCCTTTCTAGAAAAGGTGAAAAGAAGGATAGAAAAATTAGAAGCTGGAATGAGGTCATTTCTGAACAGGGTTAGAGAAGAGTTAAAAGGAAAGAAGTATGCAGAAGCCGTTATCGAGGAAGGGAATAGCATTATTGAAGATCTGGGAAGGATAATTAAAGATATAAAGGAAATTAACTCTGTTTCAAAGCCAAAAATGTCCCAAGAGGATCCGGAGGAAAAAAAGAAAACCCTGGATAACAGGAAAAAAAGAATAGATATGAAAATAAAAAGGATCCAGTACCTAAAAAAGATATGCAGGATAAATCTTGAGAGGGCTGAAAGGATGATAACAGTACTTGAGACCTACGAGATCGGGTCAGAAAAAATAAGAAAGAGGTTATACCCTGAATTTAAGAGGCATGAAAGATTGATTTCAAGTAACCGGGAGAAGATAAACGGGTATGATAGTAAAATCGGCGACCTAAAGATGAATGCAGGCAGGTTTGAAAATGAAATATATAAAATAGATTTAAGAAAAGAGCAGCTGAGGGAAAAGGTAAAATCTATAACTTCCGCAATGGTTGATAATTATAATGTTTCAATAGAATATGCCTCAAAAAACTTTGAGCCTTCCGGGAATCCCCGGGAATCAGAAACCAGGGTAAAGAGCCTTAAGTCCAGGATGAAGAATTTTGGGAACGTGAACCCCAATGCCGCTATTGAATTTTCAAAGATAAAGAAAAGATATGATTTTCTTGATGGCCAGAGAAGGGACCTGGTTGAAAGCAGCAGTCAGCTTAAGGGGCTAATAAAGGAAATAGATGAAAATATAAGCAGGATATTCCTTGAAAAGTTTGAAAAAATAAATGAATCGTTCCAGAAGTATTTTAAAATACTTTTCCCGCACGGAGAAGGCGAGATGATTCTTGAAAGATATGAAAACAGGGGTCCGGACGACGAGGATCTGGGAGTTGATCTTAAGGTAGATATAGGAAATAACAAGCTGGTATCACTTTCACTTTTGAGCGGAGGAGAAAAATCACTGGTATCTCTGGCTTTTCAATTTTCTGTTTTTTCTATAAACATTACTCCTTTTTATGTTTTTGACGAGGTAGATGCGGCCCTTGATGACGCGAATATAGAAAGGTTTTTAAGCCTTGTTAAGAAATTTTCCGAAAAGCAGCAGATAGTAATAATAACACATCAGAAAAAGACAATGGAGATAGCTGATAAAATATACGGGGTCACTATGCAGTCAGATGGGATATCCAGGGTAATCTCTGAGAAAATAGATAAAAAAGGTGCTGCGGAAATAATGGATTGATAAAAATGAAAAAAATATTTAAAGGTATAAATATTATATGGCAGAAGTTTAAGAAAACAGACGATAGGTTCTGGGATGAGCTGGAAGAAGAGCTAATTACATCTGATGTGAGCATCAGTACAACGGGTAAAATAATAAGTGATATGAAAAAGAAATCATATCAGGAAAATATCAATGACCCGGAAGGCCTGCGGAAGTTACTGAAAGAAGAGATAATGGGTATACTGGGTACGGGTGCCAGAAAGGAGCTTAAATATTCAGACAAGCCTCCAACAGTATATATGGTAGTTGGGGTAAACGGTACGGGCAAGACTTCTTCAATTGCAAAGATTGCAAATATGTTTAAGCAACAGGGGAAAAGGATAATAATTGCTGCAGCAGATACATTCCGCGCCGCGGCAGCGGAGCAGCTCGGACACTTTGCAGAAAGACTCGGTATAGACATGGTAAGACATCAGAGGAATTCGGATCCAGGAGCAGTTGTATACGATAGTCTTGACAGGGCAGTAGCGAGGAAGGCAGATATTGTAATAATAGACACAGCTGGAAGGATGCAGACATCATATAATCTCATGGAGGAGATTAAAAAGATAAAAATGGTTGTAAGAAAAAAGCTGGGCAGGGAGCCGGACGAGGTGCTTCTTACCATAGATTCAACAACGGGCCAGAATGCCAGGAATCAGGCCGAAATATTTGCAGAAGCGGTTGATGTAAGCGGAATAATACTTACGAAGGTGGACAGCACTTCAAAAGGGGGAATAATTATTACAATAAAAAATGACCTTGGAATTCCGGTCAGGATAATAACAGACGGAGAAGGGCTTGATGATATATATTATTTTGATGCAGATAGTTTTGCTGATATGATGTTTTCATGATATTTGGATTAAATTACAATACTTTAAATATTAGAAAATCTTAATTATTTTAAAGGGACGATCGGATGTTTGAACAATTAACCTCAAAATTTGAGGATCTTTTTTACAGAATAAGAAATAAGGGTAAGTTAAGCCCGGGCGATCTTGAAAGGACCCTGAGGGAGATAAAGCTGGCACTTCTGGAGGCAGATGTAAATTTCAAGGTAGTAAAAGAATTCCTATCCAATTTGGAGCAGAAAGCCCTTGGTAGCAAAATAATGGAAAGCCTGACTCCTGCACAGCAGATTATAAAAATAGTGAACGATGAGATGATAAGGATGCTGGGTTCAACAAGCGGCAATATCAGTTTTGCCCAGAAAGGGCCTACGATAGTGATGATGTTGGGCCTTCAGGGAACAGGAAAAACATCTTCCGTCATAAAACTTGCTAATTATTTTAAAACAAAGCACCAGAAAAAAGTATCTGTTGTTGCAGCAGACGTATACAGGCCGGCAGCAGTTTTGCAGCTTCAGGATATGGCGGAAACGGTAGATGTGGAGGTTTATTCTGGAAAAGGTTCTGATCCTGCAGAAATTTCAAGACAGGGAGTAAAAAAATTAACTAAAACGGGAAGCGATGTAATAATAATTGATACAGCAGGAAGACTTCAAATAGATGAAAAGATGATGGACGAGGCTAAAAGAATAAGGAATGCTGTAAAACCCCATCAGGTGTTCCTGGTCCTGGATGCGATGACAGGGCAGGAAGCGGTAAATATAGCATATACTTTTAATTCTGAGGTAGAATGCGACGGGATAATACTTACAAAACTTGACAGCGACACAAGAGGAGGTGCGGCACTGTCTGTCTATTATGTTGTAAAAAAACCTATAAAATTTATATCCAGCGGTGAAAAAATTGAAGACTTCGATATTTTTTATCCGGAACGAATAGCATCAAGGATACTTGGAAAAGGGGATGTCCTAACATTAATAGAGAAAGCCGAAAAGGTTATAGATGAAAAAAGAGCTGAGGAGCTTTACAGAAGGATAGAAAAGCAGGAGTTTAATTTCGAGGATTTTATTGTTCAGCTTAAAAGTATAAAAAAGATGGGCTCTTTTGATAAAATATTGTCCATGCTTCCAATACCCGGAGCAGGTAAAGCATTAAAGAAGATGAAGTTCGATCAGACGCATCTTGACCGGATGGAGGCTATAATAAGCTCTATGACGGTAGAAGAAAGAAAAAGGCCATCTATTATAGATGGAAGCAGAAAGAAAAGAATAGCCAGGGGAAGCGGCAGTTCTGCTAACGAAGTAAACAGACTTCTCAAGCAATTCTCAAAGACAAGACAGATGATGAAACAGCTTACTGGTATCAGGGGGAAGTTAGGTTTGCCTTTTGGAGATGAATTGAGGTTTTAAAAATATTTTGCAAGTTAAAAATAAAACTATATAATTATACAGTCATAAGACATTTTTTAAAGTTGGAGGTATGTTGGATTGAGTGTGAAGATTAGATTGACCAGAATTGGTTCAAAAAAACAACCCTATTACCGTATTGTGGTGACAGACAGCAGGTCGCCGCGGGATGGGAAATTTATAGAAAAGATTGGGACATATGATCCCAAAACAGATCCTTCTACTGTTGTCCTTGATAAAGAGAGAGCTGTGGAATGGATCAAGAAAGGGGCGAAACCCTCAAACACAGTAGAAAAGATATTTAAAATAGTGGACCTAAAGGTGTAGTTAAACAATTTAACTTGGAGGTATGGAAGTGAAAGAACTACTAGAGTACATGGTTAAAGAGCTGGTTGACAATCCAGATAACGTAGAGATTGAAGAGGAGGAAGAAGACGAAAAAACCATAATTTTCAA
>CAZLXJ010000027.1:0-14222 GCA_964563645.1 uncultured Actinomycetota bacterium
TAATAAATCACCTTTTTGAATATTATCATATAGAAAGCTTAAAGGAGTCTTAAAGAAATATTAAAATCGGGCTCTTTTCAAAAAATCAACTGTAAAACAGCTGGCCGAAAAAATCATTTCACACTTATAACACTGTAATATCTTTTATTAACTATTGAAATTAAATAACTTTGGAATTGTAAATTGGTTTAAGAATGATAGACTTATTAGAGGATGCCGGGGTCGGTCTGGCTATATATTTTTGATACCGGTGTCATGCAGGTTTCCCGGCCATTTTGATAAATACGGGAAGAAAGATTTTTGTAAATTAGATTTACCCTTAAAATTGGTATAAATGGTAAACTTAAGAAATTTTCTATGATTTATTTATTTTAAATAATAATAACAGATGCAGGAATAGGATATGGAGAATAATAAAAAAGTCATATTTTTAATCAGGCATGGAAATACAGAATTTAATAAAAAAAAGCTTTTCAGGGGACATTTTGATGTTCCGTTAGATAACGCTGGCATCAAACAGGCAGAAGAAACTGGAAAATTTCTTAAAGTCATTAATTTTGATGTTATATTTTCAAGTCCTTTAAGCAGAGCATTCAAAACAGCAGATATCATCAATAAATATCAGGAAAACAGCGTAGAGGTTATAAAGGAAGATGGATTTATGGATCTCAATTTTGGTGATTGGGAAGGCAGGGGATATGATGAAGTAAAATCAGAGTATCCAGAAATCTTCAACCGGTGGATGAGAGAACCATATAAAGCATCTATTCCAAAAGGAGAGATGCTGTATGACGCCCAGAGTAGATCCTGGGAAACTTTAAAAGGAATTGTTGCAAACAATGCCGGTTCTATTCTTGCAATTGTAACACACAGGATTATTAACAAACTGCTTATCTCAAAAATGCTTGATATCGGAGAATCCGGTATATGGAAAATCAATCAGGATTCATGCTGCATCAACATTTTTGAATTTAATTACGGTTATTTTTTTGTTTCCAAGCTAAACTACAATTTCCATATAGTGGATATAAAGGATAGTTTTTTTAAGATAGATTAAAAATAAGAATTGCTACCATTCATTTGGTACTGGATTCGATGTTATACCCCATATACCGGGACCGGTATGTCCGCTAATAATGGTTGTTATTTCAGTTAAAATCAGTTCATCAATTTCTATTTCAGAATCATTGTTAACCATTTCTTCAAGCTCTAAAGCCGGCTTTATATCTGAACCATAAAAAATCCCGATTTTTTTCTTATACTGTGGCAGTGAATATTTCTTTATCTGCTTATAAAGTTCAATGATTGAATTTTTTTTGCTCCTGGCAAATTTTTTTAGTTTTACAATTCCATTATCCAAAACTACAATTGGTTTAAGGATTATTGATTTTGATAAGAATTTTTTTAAAACAGGAGCTCTTCCCCCCATAAACAAATACTGGAAATTTTCAAAAGTGGCAAGTAATTTATTATGATTGATCATAAAATCTATCAGGTAATCTATTTTTTCCCGGTTTTCATTTCTCTGGGCAGCCCTTGCAACTTCCAGGGCGATAAACCCAAGACTTATTGCAGCAGTATTGGAATCAATGACCTTTATTTTTGTTTGAGGAAACAGTTTCGCAGCCTGGCAGGCTGTATTGAAGGTTGAAGAAAGCTTTGAACTAAGATGGATGGAATAAATTAATGTTTTTTTGTCAATCTCTATAAGTTTTTTATAGATTTTTTCAAAATCACCTATAGAAGGTCCGGAGGTCTTCACTTTTATGCCTGATCTAAGTTTTTCAAACACCAGCTCATTGGTCATTTCTTTTCCTTCAAGATATAAATTGCCTTCATATCCAATATATAGCGGTATTATCTCTATTTTGTGTCTGGAAGATAATTCCTCAGGAATATCTGAAGTAGTATCCGTTACCACGGCAATGCTTTCCACCAATTCCCCCAATGTTTAATAAATTATTGTCATTGTATATTATTTGAATTAAAATATTAAATATTTTTTATAAATCCTTTAAAAGAATTATCCAGTATGCCGGGAATATATTCAAACTTGATTTGTATAGTATTAAAATAATATCAACTATGCTGTGACTCCAATTATTGGTCGAAATTTTAGCTTTTAGGGCTTTAGGCGTATTTTTCCAATAACCATTTTGGGATATACTTTCTTAAAAATCCTTCTTCACTGCTTTCCGGGATTGAATCCATAGTAAGTAAATATTTAGGATAATTGTCTTTAATTTTAGAAAATGGTCTTATTTCTCTGCTCCGTACTTTTTCATCTGAAATAATATAGCAGACCTGCATATATAGTCTTTCACCTGGTTTTTGTGCAATAAAATCAATTTCATAATCTTCAAATTTACCAATTTTAACATCATATTCTCGATATAAGAGTTCTATGAAAACAATATTTTCAAGGTATGCACTTATTTTACTTTCTTTATAACCTGATAGAATATGCCCTAATCCAATATCTTTTAAGTAATATTTTTCATTTGTTTCAAGGAGTTTCTTACCCTTTAAATCAAAACGTGGAATCCGGTTTATAATAAAATCATGATAGGTGTTTTTTCATCTTTTGCATTTCCATTCCTTCCACCCACAGATGGACATTCATGGTCAGAAGTTGAATTTGACGGCCAGTAGAAGCAGATTGATTCATATATCATTGAAACCTTTCTATGAAAAAGCATTAAAGAAGCTAAAAGAAAGTTGTAAAGACACATCATTTTCCATATCTGAAGCCAGGAGTGCCAGCGGCTGTGAGTTTAACTTTGATGAAATAGGATTTGTGCAATTGGGACAGCAATAAAAGACCATGGTATATAGGCTGATTTTTCAGAATATATGTCATCTGATAAATACTTTCAGATGAATAAAATGCAGCTTATGATGTTTCCGGTGGTAGCATGTATGAGCAATAGAAATATTGTAAAAATTAGAGCAGAGCAGTAATAGAAGCTTACAATTAAACAAGGTATAGGTGGTAAAAATGCCAAATATGATGCTTATTCATACAATGCCAGAAACCGTACCGATTTCTCAGACTGAACAAGTTGCAGAAGGAGTAAAAGCTCTCGCCAGTGTTAATGCTTACCGGGTTGGTGCATGGATTCAGCTATATGACAAAGGCGATGCAGCAAAAATAATTGGATATAAATGGGTGCACCCAGAAAATCCTGAGTTGCCATATTACTTTCCCAAAACAAAAATAGGGGTTATTTTACTATCTCAAAAAAATAGATACTATCCTGAAGGCTACGCCTGCAAACAATAGACCGTAAACTGCTGATACCAGGGTTAAGATAATTGCTTTCCTTGCCCCAAACTCCTTCCAGATCATCCCTGTGGCAATCATACATGGGATTCCTATCGTTGTCGCCATACCAAATGAATATATCTGAATAGGTGATAAGATTACCGCTATTTCGGTCCCCAGAACAGAGAAAAGCATTACTGCGGAGAGATCTTTCTGTAAATAGCTAAAAAGCCACGGTATAATCGCCACCGCGGGTAGTCCCAGCCACCACATAATAGGTGAAAATGGTTCTACTATAACTTTAGTAACACCCAGGATATCCAATACCGAATAAAGTATACCGCCCAGAATCAGGAAAGGTATGACTACGTAAATAAAGGTTTTCATTCTAATCCAGCTCTTTGTAATTATATTTTTAATCGAAGGCATCCTATAAGGCGGTAACTCCGGTAACTCATGGAGGACAGGTTTCTTTTCCATCTTCATGACCTTTTTCATAAAATAGCCAAAAACCAATAAAGCAATAACCAAGGAGGCGAGAACGGAAACTGCCAGAAGCTTACCGCCAAAATGGCCGACTATCCCCATTATTATAGCCAGTCTGGAAGAACAGGGAACTGCAGTAAAAAGGGATGTCGTATAAAATCTTTCTTTTTCTGAAGATAGAATCCTTGTTGCCCTGGCACCGGGGACAGTGCAACCCAGGCCTAAAGCTAATGGAATAACTGCTTTTCCGGGTAGATCAAGCCTTCTTAAAAATCTTTCTGAATTGATGACAAATCTTGAAAGAAAACCCGTGTCTTCAATTAAAGTAAAAATTATATAAAATAAAAAGACGTACGGTAAGGCAATTGAAACGCCTGCCATCACTCCTGTTAGAGCTGCTTCTAAAACCATTCCAAAAAATCCACTTCCCAGGCGAGCTGCCGGTAAAATCGATTCCTCCACCAAATCCATAAGAACTTCTTCTATCCATCCTCCAAGATAAAGCAATATGCCAAATATCATTGCAAAAGCAAGGACAGTTAAAATGGGACCCCACACTTGGTGCAGGAGAATCTGGTCAACTTTCTCTTCTAAGCTTTTTGATTTTTCATCTACATAAACTAATTGAGTAATCTTTTCTGCAATAAAAGCAGCCGTGCCATATCTGGTTATAGATATATCCCGGTCGACTTTTGGATGTTCTTTCAGATTTTCCTTAACCTTCTCAATTATACTTTTGTCCTTTAAATATTTATAATAATCTTCGTCTTCTTCCAGAGTTCTCAACGCAACAAACCTTCTGGGCAACTCACCCTTCACATAACGGGATATTTCCTCTATTGCTATTTCAATATCATCATCATATTTAACAGTAAAAGTTATACTTTTTGCTTCTTTAATCTTTAAAAATGCATCTATAAGTTCTTTTATTCCCGTTTTTTTTAATGGATTAATGGGAATAATGGGGATACTCAGTAATTTAGCCAATTTTTTGTAATCAATTATAATCCCTTTCTTCTTCGCACTCTCAATGAAATTGAGGGCTATAATAACAGGAATTTTAGCCTCCAATACCTGAAAGACCAGATAAAGACTTCTTTCAAGTGAGACCGCGTCAGCAAGTATTACCGCCCCGTCTATATCATCTTCAAATAATGCTCTTTCCGTGACTTTTTCTTCTTCACTTCTATCAGAAATAGAATATATTCCGGGAGTATCCTCAAACTCTATTTTCACTCCACCGAATATCTTTTTAGCCCTGATAACTTCGACAGTTGTTCCGGGGTAGTTAGATACTATAACCTTTGGACCCACTAAAGAGTTAAGCAAGCTTGATTTCCCCACGTTTGGTTGTCCAATTAAGAGTATCTTAAGATTCTGCATGTTCTACTACCTTAACCCCTTTCGCTATATCTTTACCTATTGCGATTTTTTTATTGCTTACATAAACCACAAATCCATCCGGGGTCTTGTGAATAATTCTAATTTTTTCACCCGGGAATATTCCCATACTTACCATTCTCTCGAATAACCCTCCAACAGAAAACTCAATATCGGTAATCAAACCTTCCCTTTTTAACCCGAACTCTTCAAGGGAAATACTTGTTCCGTCAAATGTTGATAACTTTTTTATGTTATTGAGAGCTTCCTTGGAAATATAATGTTCCAAAAAGTCGACTTCCTTATACAGATTTTTATTATCTCTTCTTTCCTTAAAATAATCTTCAAGGATAGAGTATTTTCTAATTATGTATTCTACTTTACCCCTTCCTTTCTTTGTCAATATAACAAACCCTTTTTGAAGCTGAATTAAACCATCCTCCTCAAGCTGTTTGATTGCTCTTGAAATAAAAGAAGTGGAAGCCTTAATCTTCGATTCTATAAACTTTAACGAAATTTTCTCATTCTTATTTTCACCACATATATGTAAAATATCATCTTTAACAATTTGGAGAATCGGCTTTTCGGTCTTCTTATAACGTTCTCCTTCTTTTTCCCCAATTTCAATATTGTAAAAGAGCTTTCCTATCCACCCGGTTAGAAAATCTTTCATAGGTTCACCAAGCTCATCTCTAACTTTTTTTAAGAGCTCTCTTCCCTCTTCGGTTGTCTTATAATACTTATGAATCTTCCCGTGCTCATTAACCTTGTCCATAACAAGATATCCTTTTCCTGTCAAATCATGGAGTTTTGGATAAAGTCTGCCTGCACTTACTTCATGATCATGATTTTGCTCGAGTTCCGAGAGGTCAATCCCGCTAATTGGCTGCTCATCTGCTTTCCAGAGAATATATAGACAGAATAATCCTCTTTCCAATTGCTGGGTAAAAATTTTTAAATCTATATTTTTTCCCATTAAATTATTTATATTATCAATTATCGATATCTAGAATTGATAATATAATATAGATTATATAAAGTCAAGGTTCTTATCTCTAAAACTCTTAATAGTCTCGGCGTTATTAGATAAAAAGAATTTTACAGTTTTATTTAATAGTGGATAAATATATATGCATCGTGCACCTAATTATAAAATTCAAATATTAATGCACTTTATATGAGTTGCAGACATTTGATAATTATGGCCGTTAGGTCTGAACTGGTTTTGACTTAACGGCCACAGTACTGTTACTTAGAATAACTATTGGTAAAGAATCTTTGTCTTTAAGTTTCTATTTCAATTTCTACCCTTCTGTTCAACTTGCCGGCTTCTTCAAGAAATGTCCCTTCGGAATCAAAATCAGGTACCTTAAGCTCAGTATCCCCACGACCATCAACTAAAAGCCCCCAGCTATCAACACCATTGCTCTGGGCCCAATTATCAAACCATTCCTTGACTGCAGTTGCCCTGTCAAGTGATAACTGGAGGTTGGATGCAGCATCACCCCTGCTGTCTGTATGCCCTATAAAGGTAATTTTTGCCTCAGGGAGAGCTGCATATAAACCAGAGGCAAGCTCCTCAAGTATTTCATCTGCATTTGCCTTTAGCTCTGAGCTACCGGTATCAAAAAGCACATCTCCTGGAATGGGTGGAGGTTCTTTCATATCCACAGGTGGAGGTTCTATGGGGTCAGCTCCAGGAAGGCGCCAGAGTTCCAGTGTTCCATCATTGCGGGCAACAGCTACGTGCCCGCCGTCGGGTGTGAAGGTAAGTTCTGCAATCTGCTCTTTTACCGGATCGTCAAATATCTGGTCAAATGTATGTAGAGATGTTCCAGTCTGCACATCCCATATAGTGGTCCCGGATAGGGAATCGGGTACAGTCGGTCGTCCGAATGTTGCAACTGAAAGTAAACCACCATCCGGTGAAAAGGCAATATCAAGAACTTCCCCGGGAACCGAAATATCTGCAAGCTGCTCATAATTATTCACGTTCCACAGGCGTACGAGATATTCTTTATCTTCCTTCACGGCTCCGGCCATAACTTCACCATCAGGAGAAAAGCTAAAAGCTTTATAAGTGAGCTCAAGTGCTTTTATCATATTCTCTTCTTTCACATCCCAGATATAGACATTGTTATCATTGTGGAGAGCTGCCAGCAGCTCTCCTGAGGGGTGGTAGTCAATGGCGATCACCCAGCGATTTTGTATTGATTTTTCTGCGATTTCGGGGTTTTCAAGGGCTACGACCTTTTCGCCGTCTTCAAACTGCCACAACCAGACTATGCCTTCGCGGTCACCTGTGGCGATATGTATCCCGTCAGGTGAAAAGGCGAGACGGCTGTTATGTCCATGCTCTAATGAAATCAGTTCCGTTCCGTCAATAGTATTTGTCAGAAGTACTCCGTAATAACCCTGTCCTGCACCTAAGATGGAACCATCTCGGGAATAATCTAGATTTTCTACAGAGTGCTCATGTACTATAACATCAACAAGCGAACCATCTGCCAGATGGTGGATATAAGTTACTTTAAACTCTCCTACTGCTACGGTTTCTCCATCAGGAGATGCTGCTATACTATTAAGTCCATTTTCATGAGGTACGCTCCACACAAGCTCTGGTTCTTCTTGCAGTACCTCTTCTTCGGGCTCCTCCAAAATTTCCTCTTCAACTGCAGGCTCTTCTACAACTTCTGGCTCTTCGGCTATTGTTTCTTCCTCAACAGCGGCCTCCTCTATTACTTCAGGTTCTGCGGTAGCGCATGCTGGTATGAAAGTTATTAAAAGAGCCAGAATAAAAATAAATATAACAAACTTTAAACTTTTCATAATTATTTCCTCCTAAAAATTAAATTTTAAAATATAATAAATTACTATTATGATAAGAGAGTAAAACTGGATGCAAAATTAAAAACAAAGTGGAAGCTTAAGAACGCTGCCATGACATAATTGAAACAGTTATAGGTATTGATTTTATTCTTATCAAAACCTCTTATAGTCAAAGTAGCAGCACCTAAAGCTTGTATTATACACATGAAGTATAGAGTTAAATGTTAAACTCTACAGAATTTTCAAGCCAGGCCTCATGCCGCTGCTGCTTAACTTATTTGGTTTTTCAAAGAACAAAAAATCTTTTTAATATTTTCATCTATATTATAACAGATTAATTTTATTTTTTATCTATTAATATCAGGAGGCAAGTCTTAGGACTGACATTAAAACCAGAAAGTATATTAAAATAATTCTTTGTAAAACCAGCTGACTTTACTATTTTTAGATATAGTTTGCCTGAGGTATGAAATTTATACTACCCCGCTGTTTAATACACTGCTAATAAAATTAATTAAGCTTAATCCTTCTTACATTAGATAAATCTCATACTAAATTCCAATCCAAAAATCATCGGATTATCATAAGTATCTGTATTCTTCTGTAGTGATAATTCGTTTTCTATATCCTTTCTTCTAAAATTTAATTACATAAATAAAATAGGTTGTTATTATCCTATATCGATATAAAATAAAAATGAGGTGATTTTAATGTTAGCTAATATAAAAGACATGATTTCATTAACAGAAGCTAACCAGAACTTTTCTAAAGTAGCAAGAACTGTAGATAAAAACGGGTCAGTTATAATTTTAAAAAATAATACTGACCAGGTTCTTCTACCCCACTATCTTCTTTATCTCCGGCAAGTCAGCTTTCCTCATCGCTTTCCTGTTCTTCCGGAGTTTTTGTTCCTCCATCATCTGGGACCACCGGGGGCAGATCTGAATCTCTACCAGTATTTACAATATTGCTCGGGCCGCTTTCAATATCATCAGTATAAACAGCTGTAACATAAAAATCATAATTGTTCTTCCCTATTTCACACCGGAATCCCGTGCTGGTAGTCCTGCCTGTCTCTGTTCCGTTTCGGTACACCGCATAATCAATGATTGTAAGTCCGGTATCTGGGGGATCCCATACAAGGTCAACTGCCCTATCTGCCCCACTTCCGGAGACCCCTTTATAACAAGATTTTGAGGGGGAGGGCATCCGGCTTCCGTAAGATCCGGACCCATACTTTCTTTTGGCCTGCAGGAAGTCATGAGAAGAATAAGACTCTGATACCTCTTGCGGGATGCCGGTCAAAACAAGGTTTTTTAAATTTAAAAGCAGGTAAAATTTGTTTTATTTTATATTAGCGCGCCATCATGGATATATTATAAACAATAAAATTTTTTTACAAATTATTGCTTTAACATATTTCCCATATCCCAAAACTTATATCCCTTTTTGCAGTTAATAAATTATTACAAATAATTCATAGGGTTCTGGGCTACACCGTTTACCCTTACTTCCAGATGAAGATGCGGACCTGTTGTATAACCTGTGGTTCCAACATAACCAATTATCTGTCCCCTGGAGACGTTCTGGCCCACGCTTACGGCAAAACCAGACAGATGAGCATAAAAGGTGGCAAAACTTCCTCCATGGTATATAAGTATAGAATAACCATAGCCTCCATGGTATTCAGCTTTTATTACCTGGCCGCTCTCACATGCATATAAAGGTGTGCCGGAAGGTGCATAAATGTCAACTCCCGAGTGAAATCTTCTTGAACCAGAGAGGGATGTCCTGTATCCAAATCCACTGGAAACTTTTCCTTCAACCGGCCAGAGAAGTCTTCCTGTGGGAGCACTGCCGTAATCGTAGCTCTCAAGTGCTTTAGTTATCTCAAGTTCCTTAATATGAAGCTGGTTTTCTAAAAGTATCAACGCCTCTTTATTCTCCCTGGTAACCGAAAGCAGCTCCTCCTTCTTATTATATATGTCTTCCATTTCCCTTGTTTTACTTTCGGCCTCTTCAAGCAATCTTTCAAATTCATCCTTTTCCTTTTTTGCATTATCCCTTGCATCAATGACTTCCTTTTTTGAATCAATTAATAACTGCCTATCCTCCTTTATCTCAGAGATGGCCCGGGCGTCCTGTTTTGCAACCAGATTCATCATTTTAAGCTTTGATATAAGTTCAATAAAATCTCCAGATTTTAGCAGGACTTCCAGAATATTTTTATCACTATTCTTATAAATGCTGACAATCCTACTGTTAAAGATATATAACTTCTGGTTTAGCTTTTTCTCAATTTCCCTTATTGCTTCTTCTCTTGAAATAAGATCGACTGTTATTTTATCTATGTTGCTCTTTTTATCCGAGATGGCAGCATTTAAGTCACCCATTTCATCCAGAGCTAAAAGCAGATCTTCTTCTATGTCATTTACCTCTTTTATGTATGCCGATTCTTCCTTTTTAACATCCTCTATTTTTTTCTGTGTCTCCTCTTTTTCTGATTTTATTCTGCTCAGCTCATCATCAAGAGGCTCTGCTGCCAGTACAGGGGGAAAGATCAGGTTTGGTATAATTATAGATAATAAGATTATAAAATATATCTTCATGCCATTTTGTAAAATAAGGCTGCAGGGATCGCCGGATCAGCTAAAAGCTCGTCTATTCTTTCGTAGCATTTTTTTATATTGTATTTTTCTGCCTTTTTCTTAGCCAGCGGGCAGTTTCTGCTACTTGCAGCACTTACCTCTGCAAAGCCTGCCCTTCTGATTGCATCTATATGAAAGGAACTTATAAATCCTATTCCAACCGAAGCAGATTTTATATCTGCCATAGGAGCCTCCCTGTTTTTTAAAGCTCACAAATATTTTATGATACTTCTGCAGCTGCTCTGGAAATCCTGCCGGCACAACCATCAATCTCTTTATCACCTGATAGGATATTGATACCAAAACCTGCTCCGAGGCCCGGGTCTATAACACCAATACTAATATTTACTGCACGACTCAGTATATCATCTGTCTTTGGAAGCATGTGTGCCCTGTATTCTATCTCTTTTCCGTAGTAAGGACATACAAATGGGCAATTAATTTTAGTTGGCATCTTCTTCCCAAGTATGTTTTCCATATTGTTGTATACGTGCCAGCCAGAGTTATATACAGTCTTGGTACCGATAATATTACAGAATTTTTCAGCCTTTTCCTTGCTTTCAAAAAGAATAGTTAAAAGGGTTCCACATTCTTTACTATCATTTAACTTTCTAAAACCGATACCTTTTATACCAGAGATTTTATCTTTTAGTTTTTTCTTTTTCTCATGGAGGGTGGATATTATCTTATCAATTTTACTAAGCTGGGCCAGCGCAAAAGCTCCTGTAAGTTCATTCATTCTAAAATTAAGCCCGATCATGCTCCTTCTGCCAACCTCCACTCCCATTCTTGAGGGTTTATGACCCTGGTCGTGGAAACCGAATGCCTTCTCATAAAGCATATCATCATCTGTGACCACAAGGCCCCCATCACCTGAAGAGATTGTCTTAAAGACATTTAGTGAGAATGCCCCTATATCTCCAATAGTTCCTACTTTTTTACCCTTGTAGGATGCTCCGGCTGCCTGACATGCATCTTCAATAACGTAAAGACTGTGCTTTTTTGCAATTTTTATGACTTTGTCCATATCAGATGGATTTCCCAGCATATGTACCGGCATTATTGCTTTTGTTTTTTCAGTTATCTTTCTTTCTATATCTTCAGGGTCAATTGTCAGTGACTCATCAATTTCGGCAAGTACAGGAATAGCTTTTGAATAGATTATAGATGATATAGAGGCAATAAAAGTATAGCCAGGAACAATAACCTCGTCTCCTGGACCTATGCCAAGTGCAGACAGACATGTGAGAAGTGCTGCTGTTCCGCTTGTTAATGCAACACAGTGGCCTGACCCTGTATATCTGGCAAATTCCTTTTCAAGTGTAGCTACTTTATGTTTAAATTCTGGGTCATCTTCACTGCCGTACCGAAAAAGATAGCCACTCTCTAAGACATCAAGTACCTCTTTTTTTTCTTCTTCTCCAATTAAAAACGCTCCTGGCCCTGGCACGGTGTTCCTCCTTATATAAATATTATATACTTTTTATCAGAACATTTAATGTTGTCTTTATTAAGAATAAGGAAGCTGGTCACTCTGGACACTGCACAGCCTGGCTGCCCTGAGTAATAAAATTTCGAGCCGATTCTTAAAGGAATTAATCGGCCTGGTTGATATTTTGAGAATTTGATATATCATCAATCTCAGTAAATTCAGTATTTGAAGCATTTTCTCTTGATAACTTTTCTGAAACTATTTTTCATAAAATTACACCGTCATTTATAATTATACTTCCCCGCTTCTTTTAATAATAACAAATTTTACTTAACCAAATATGGGGTACTAATCTATATCTTGTTTCTATATATTCATTTTAGCCAGATAATCCTCCTCTACAGTAAAAAACTTTACAACCTATTCAATGCCTTCAGGAAATCCTATGCTATAAACGAGATTATCTTCCTTTAAAATTTCAATATAGACTTCAAGACCTTTCCACTGCCAGCTTCCACTAGAAGCATCTATTACTTCAAAGTCTGCTTTTTCATCTGCCATTGCTAAGAAGTATGCCTCAACATCCTGATATGTAGCATCTTCGGGAACAAGTATCTGCCAGGCTGGATAATTGGTCAAATCTCTGGCCCCATAATCAATATCAACTTTAGAACCGGGATATGCCATCCACGACTCTGGCAAAACATCAGATGCATCTTCCATCCCAGAATCAACTGCTTCTTCAGTTGTTTTTTCAATTGCTTCTTCTTGTAATTCAGTTGCAATTTCCTGTTCTTGTTCAGCTATTTCCCCTGCTCCTTCTGTCTGCCCTGGTGTGCAGGCTGTAGCAAGAAGACCTGCAAATAATACAACGACCAGCAATAATTTCATCCTTTAATCCTTCCGCTTCTTTATAAAATAATCTTAAAATTTTTTATGTTGTACTTGCCAGAGGTTTTAATTCCGCTATATATTCTTACTTTAAACAAAAATAAAAGATTCACATCAAACACGCAGCTATAAAATATACTATAAGATACAGCAAGGCAATTATTATTCTATTGAATATATTCACAGCCACACCTGTCTTCCTGTTTAAAAGCCAGGGACCTGTATAACTCAAATACTTTATACTGATTATTACATCTTTATTTTATTTTTGCTTATTTTTTAAACTTGCCTAAAATACCTTTACCCTTATCCGCTATATCTTCGCCTTTGCTCTTCAGGTTTTGAAGCTTATCTTTAGCATCACCAATTTTAGACTGTATCTCTTTAATTTTTGCTTCCAGCTTTTCCTTTGCAGAGCCAGTTGCCCCTTCTGCTTTCTTTTTAAGGCTTTTGACTTCTTCTTCCCATTTCGAAATCTGGATTTTTATTCCTTTGATATCCAATTAATCTCACTTCCTTCTTAAAATTAATATTTTATTTTCCAACTCTCAGGCATTGCCAGCTACCTATTAGGTTTATAAGCTTATAAAACCTATTATTAAAATTACAACACCAAGAATTATTTCCACTAATGCACGCCACTTTGGCATTTTAAACAATACCAGGCTTCGCATAACCCCTAAACCCAAAATACCAAGTATCAGTAATATAAAGCCTACAATTATTAATATTGCGCTCATTTTACCTTCTTTCTTATGAAATTTTTAAATCAAACTTCGATTTTAAACTATAAAACCCCACTATATGGAAATATAACACCCAAAATTTGGTCACTACAACCTTTAAAACTGCAATAAATATAATATCAGGTTAGCAAATAAACAAATATTTCTCAATATTACAAACTGAATGAATCAGATCACTATTCTGGATAAAAAGTCCACTATAATGAGGCTATAGGGGCTAAAAACTGGCCAGTTTCAGGTGATTTTAATTTTTTTCCGAAAGTTGGGTTAATATAAAAAACATATAATCCAGTAGTTGTGATGTAAATTTACTTACATCTGGAGAAAATGGAGGCATTATTCTTAGCCATTAGAATTTACATGGCACGGATACCTGGAACCGGCTGGCCATTGCGAACGAAGTCAGAACTACAATTGCAAACTCGGATAAGATTTTTTTTATACCAGAATTGGTTTCTTAAGGTAAACACCCCTTTTATATCTTTAAATTATTAATAATAAAGATTATTATCATCAATATGAAATATCTGGCTGTATTAAATCCG
>CAZLXJ010000028.1:0-6420 GCA_964563645.1 uncultured Actinomycetota bacterium
TACCGAACAAAAAATAAAAGCATGTAAAATTTGCAATGAAATCAGAGTAGATTATATAAAAACTTCAACAGGTTATGGTTCTGGCGGGGCCAAAGATGAGGATATCAAGTTAATGAGAAAATATGCCAATCCTGAAATAAAGATTAAAGCAGCTGGTGGGATAAGAACCCTTGAAAGAGCGATAGAAGTTAAAAAAATAGGAGTCTCAAGGATTGGTGCAACTGCAACTGTAGGGATACTTGAACGTTTATAGAATTTTTAGTATTATAATTCCTTATTTTTATAAAATATTAGGTTTAAAAATGAATGATTTTTTAAGAATTGATAAAACACTGAGCTCAAAATATCAAAATAAAATAAATATATCAATTGTTTTTAATTATCTAAGGGAAAAAGGACCTATTTCAAGAATCAAAATTTCCAAGAATCTGGGCTTAAGTGCGCCTTCCGTATCTAAAGCAATAAACTATTTGGAAGAGAAAGGATATATATCAGAAATAGGTGAAGAAAAAACCTCTGTTGGTGTAAGACCAAAATTATTAAAAATTAATAGTAAAGGTTATGTTATTGGCGTTGATATAGGTAAAAGGAGGGTAAAAGTAGCCCTTGTAAACCTTTACGGTAATTTTATTTATAAATATGATGGTTTTAAGGTACCGTCAAATATTGAGGTAGATGATAAAAAAATTATCGCTGATTTAATTTCATTGATTAAATCTGTAATCAGTGAAGCTGAAAATAAACAAATGGTAGAACCCGATACTCTTAAGGTAATATGTTTTGCTGTCTCTGCTCCTGTTTCAATAGAAACAAAGAAAATTGTAGATATCCCATTATATGGAAAATATAGAAAAATTGATTTTGTAGATGTTTTTGGAAAAGAATTTGATGTCCCAATTATTGTCGAAAATGATGTAAACTGTTCGGCTTTTGGAGAAAATAAAGTTATAAATGACAAGAATATAACAGATATGATATTTATTGAAATAAGCAGGGGCATTGGTTCGGGAATTATATTAAATAATAGGATTTTTAAGGGCTCTCATGGTACTTCGGGAGAAATTGGAAATAGCATAATAAATATTTCTAATTTAAACTTTAAAATTAGGAATAAAGGATTTTTAGAAAAATTTGCTTCTGTCGAAGGCATGAAGAAAAGCGCAATTAGGACAATTAACCAGGAAAAGGAATCATTAATAAATAATCTTGCCGGAGATAATTCAGAGAATATAGAGGCAATTGATATTTTTCTTGCTGCGATCAGGGAAGATAAATTAGCAAAAACGATAATAAATAATGCCGTAGACTTGCTTTCAATTGCAATATTAAATTTGATTTTAATCATAGATCCTCAATTAGTAGTGATTGGCGGGGATATCTGCCGGTTACCTGAGTCTCAAAAATTATTTTTGGACCCAATTATTCAGAAAATTAAAAATGCTTCTCCTTTTAAATTGCCAGAATTAAGATTTTCACTTGCAGGTAAAGATGCCGGAGTGCTTGGAGCGTCGCTTATTGCTGTTGAATATCTAATTTTAGAAGAATTTCCTTTTAAGATTAATTTTTAATTTATTAACACCTTGATAAATAATTTATTTTAAAACTTTAAGAAAATAAATAATTATTTAAATGAAAACAAAAAAACTTAAAATAAATTTATTTATTAATTTGAGAAAGGCAAGTATTGGTGGATAAAGAAATAAAGAAAAAAGCAAAAAAAGCTTATGAAATTGCATATGAATATGAAAAGAAATATGGAGAATGTTCGCAGTGCACTATCAGGGCACTGCAGGAGGCTTATAACGAAATTAACAGTAATGTATTTCGTGCTATTGGAGGTTTAGCAGGTGGCGGAGGAAGTGAGGGGGATGGAACGTGCGGAGCCTATGCAGCTTGTTTATATTTTTTTAGTTCTAAATATGGAAGAAGATTTGAAGATTTAGATAAAGATAAGAATGATCCAAAGGCGGGAGGATTTAAGAAGAACCTTTATTTCTTGATAGAAAGTTTACATAATAAATTTATGGAAGAATACGGGACAATCATTTGTTCTCAACTTCATAGGAAAATTTTTGGAAGACCTTTTTATCACAAAGATGCTGATAACTTAAAGAAATTTGATGAAATGGGAGGACATGAAAAAGGATGTCCCCATATTTGTGGTAATGCTGCAAAATGGACTGTTGAAATTTATGAAAATTTTATTAATAGAAATAAATAAGAATACTTAGTTAAATGATTATTCTACAATAACCTTAAATATTTATAGATGTTTTTTAAGGAGGAAATCATGAGAAAAATAAAAGTAGGTGTAGCAGGCTACGGAGTGATAGGCCAGCGGCTGGCAGACGGTGTGGCAAGGCAGGGTGATATGGAACTTGTCGGCATAGTAGATGTAACCCCTACACTTTCCATAAGGGCTCTTTATGATTCACCAGAGCCTTATGACCTTTATGTGGTAGAAGATTCAATGAGGGGTGCATTTGAACCCGAAAATATTCCTGTGAAGGGTAATTTTTCTGATCTCCTCTCTAAAGTAGATATAATACTTGATGCTTCTCCGGGTGGAGTAGGAGAAAAAAATAAAAAACTCTATAAGGCAAAGGGAGTTAAAGCTATATTCCAGGGTGGTGAGAAGAATGAAGTGGCAGATGCATTCTTCCACGGCTATGCCAATTACTCAAAAGGAGTGGGAGCAGACTACTTAAAGCTTACCTCCTGTAATACCACCGGATTTATAAGGGCAGTGGATTGTGTTGACAGAGAAGTAGGAGTAGAAAAGGTAGCAGTTACCATACTTAGAAGAGTCGCAGATCCCGGTGATACCCACAGGGGTATTGTAGATCTTGCCCTGGTGGAGCCGGTACCAAACCACCAGGCAGTGGATCTGATGCTTATTATGCCCCACGTAAAAGCAACAGGTGCCTTAATACATCTTCCAATAACCCACGGACACATAATAACCCTTCTGGTTACCCCAAAAAAGCCGATATCTGTTGATAAAGCCCTGGAGCTATTCCGGGCCCATCCCAGAATAAAGGTGGTAGATATAGCAAAAGGCTTTAATTCCAATACAGCACTTTTTAGATATGCAAGGGATAAGGGCAATAAAAGGGCAGATATGTATGAGATTGCAGTTTTTAAGGAAATGGTTGCAAAATCTGGAGATGATCTATTCTTTACCATAAATATCCCCCAGGAAGCTGTTGTAATACCGGAGACAATGGATGCGATAAGAGCTGCAATACCCATGCAGACTAATGGAAGTAAAGCTGTTTCTTTAACTAATAAATACCTTGGTATGGGATAAAGAAGGATTAAGGGATGCAGGCATGAAATATGGCATAAAGACGCTCGATGATTTTGATTTTAGAAAAAAAACAGTTATTTTAAGGTTAGATCTAAATTCACCATATGACCGGCAGAAAAAAATATTTAAGGATATAACCAGGATAAAGGCGGCATTACCTACTATAAAAGAATTATCAGAGAAAAATGCGAGAATTGTGATAATCTCCCATCAGGGCGGCGACCTGGAATACCACAACTATATATCCACAGAGATTCATGCAGGCGTATTATCTGAGCTTCTGGAAAGAGATGTAAAATTTATAGATGACGTGTGCGGCCCTGCTGCAAGAAAAGCCATAGGAAAACTTATCCCCGGCGAGATGCTTCTGCTTGATAATGTCAGGTATATGGCAGAAGAGATGACATTATTTGAGACAAAGCTAAAGTTGTCTTCAGAGGAGCAGGCAAAAACAATAGTGGTTAGAAAGCTTAGCCCTCTTGCTGATATCTATATCTGCGATGCTTTTGCAGCTGCCCACAGGGCCCAGCCAACACTTGTGGGCTTTGAAGAGATACTACCTTCGGGGATGGGAAGACTTTTTGAAGCCGAATACAGCATTCTTTCAAAGATAATGTCCGAGCCCGAACACCCTGCGGTGTTCCTTTTGGGAGGATCAAAAATTGAGGATGCATTTAATATGATGCCCCAGGTACTTTCCAGCGGAGCAGCAGACAGGGTACTCTCCTGCGGTCTTCTGGGTCAGTTATTTCTTATGGCCAGTGGTACCAACCTGGGTGGTAAAACAGAAGAGATAATATACACCAAAAAGCTGGACGAGTATCTTGACCAGGCGAGGGAAATACTCAAGCGGTATGGGAAAAAGATAGAACTACCCTCAGATTTTGCCTATTTTGAAGGCGTCAGAAAAGAAATAGGATTAGCCAGCCTCCCTTCAGAATATGAAATTTCAGATATAGGCTCTAAGACTATCGATAGATACAGGGAAATTATTTCTACAGCCGGGACAGTATTCATAAATGGACCTGCAGGTGTATTCGAAAATCCTGAAACTGAAAAAGGTACAAGAGAACTTCTTACACATATAGCAGGCCAGAATTGTTTTTCAGTTATAGGGGGAGGAGACTCCATATCTGCAGCCAACAGATTTGCAGTGAGTGGAGGATTTTCCTACACGTGCACCGGAGGGGGAGCAATGGTAAGATTTCTATCCGGAGAAGAGCTGCCGGTTATAAAAGCACTAAAGAAGGGTGCTAAATTGAATATATAATATCCCGGGACATAACAATAAAAGTTGTTAAAGATAACAGGTTTTAAGACCAGGATTGGAGGCATGATTTGAATAAGCTAGAAAAATTAAAGCCAGAAGAGATAGAACGGTTAGAAAAGATATCAAGTAAAATAAGATGCAGTATTGTAACCATGGTAGAGAGGGCATCAACAGGACACATTGGAGGTTCGCTTTCTGTAACTGATGTCCTTGTGGCTCTTTATTTTAAAATAATGAATATAAACCCCAAAAGACCTGACTGGAGGGACAGGGACAGGCTGATTTTATCAAAAGGCCATGGAGCTACAGCAATATATTCGGTTCTGGCAGAAAGGGGATTTTTCCCTGTCAAAGATCTAAAAACATTCGGTATTATAGACAGCAATTTTCAGGTACATCCTGATATGACCAAGGTCCCTGGTATAGAGGCTTCCACGGGTGCTCTGGGACAGGGTCTTTCTGTTGCAGCAGGTGCCGCTCTGGCTGCCAGGCTGGACGGGAAGGATTATCATACCTATGCAATAATTGGTGATGGTGAAATTCAGGAAGGCCAGATATGGGAAGCTGCAATGTTCTCTTCACATTACAAACTGGACAATCTTACAGCTATAATGGACTATAATAATGTACAGCTAATGGGAAATGTCTCAGATATTATGGGGATTGCCCCGGTAGATTTAAAGTGGCAATCCTTTGGATGGAATGTAATTAAGATAGACGGTCATGATTTTAACCAAATAATTGGAAGCATAAATGAAACTAAAAAAATAAAAGGAAAACCAACAATTATTATCGCTAACACTATAAAAGGAAAAGGTGTGTCATTTATGCAAAACACCTGTGACTGGCATGGTGGTGTTCCTACGGAAGAGGAGTACCAGAAGGCAATGGAAGAGTTAAAAAGATAATGGAAGGACAGGATATATGACAGCTATAAGAGAAGCTTTCGGCAGAGCCCTGGTAGAGCTGGGAGAAAAAAACAAAGATGTGGTAGTACTTGATGCAGATCTTGCAAGCTCGACAAAAGCAACCTATTTTGCAGAAAAGTTTCCGGAAAGATTCTTTCAGTGCGGAATAGCTGAACAAAATATGATAGGGGTGGCAGCAGGACTAGCAGCCTCGGGGAAAATTCCATTTGCTGCTTCATTTGCAGTATTTGTAACCAAGCGTGCTGCAGACCAGGTGTCAATATCGGTTGCTTATCCGGGACTGAATGTAAAGATAATAGGAGCCTATACGGGTCTTTTTAACGGGAAAAACGGTGCAAGCCATATGGCTGTGGAGGACATTGCAATAATGAGGTCCATACCGGGAATAGTAGTAATAGATCCGGCAGATGATGTTGAGATGAAAGCTGCGGTAAATGCTATAGCTGAGTATCACGGACCGGTATATATGAGGGAGACAAGGGATGAGTGGCCAGAGATATTTGAAGACGGCTGTGATTTTAAAATAGGGAAAGCGGCCCTGGTAAGAGAGGGTGGTGACGCGTCCATTATCTCATGCGGTGTTATGACTTCGGAAGCTATAAAGGCAAGCGTTATATTAGAAAAGGAAGGCATAAAAGTAAGGGTAATTAATATGTCCACAATAAAACCCATAGACAGTGATGTGATTACAGAGGCAGCTGAGGAAACAGGCGCTGTAGTTGCTGCTGAGAACCATAATATATACGGTGGGCTGGGAAGCGCAGTAGCTGAAGTACTGGGTGAGAACTGGCCCGTTCCCATGAAGAGGATAGGTATACAGGATGTTTTAAATGAAGCCGGTACTAACCGCCAGCTTCTGGAAAAATATAAAATGAGCTCAGAGTATATAATAAAAGCTGTAAAAGATGTGA